>CAZOBX010000011.1:35363-48085 GCA_964578045.1 uncultured Kangiella sp.
AACAATATTTATCTATCGTGTCATGATAAGGAAGTGTTACGATTTATTGATTGAAACACCGAAAGCCAACTTATGTCGAATTATGCAGCATAACAATAAGGAAATGACTTATCTTTATGATACCCGTGGCAATTTTGTCAAACTGATTGATAGCAGCGGTAATCTCGTTGAATTGGTTTATGACTCTGTCGGCCATAAAATAGAAACCCTGACCCAGACAAAGGCACCTGAAAATACAAGTTCAACGGATTTGGTGAGTTAGTTCAGCAAACTGATGCGCGAGGCATGGCAATTATTCAAGAACACGATGTGTTAGGTTGCATGATAAAACGTGCGGACAACGCAGATGTTTCGTCATCTACCCCATCGCAGGTATTGACGCCCAAACCACATGTTGGACGTATGACACCGCTGCTTTCGGTACAACCGGAACATTGCTCAAAGGTCAGTTACATAAAGTTCGGTTATTCTCGGGTAAAACTGATTGCGGAAATACTACCGGACTAAATCCATTGCAGGAAAAAATTACTGGTTATGATAATTTATGTCGAGCGGAATCGGCCACTCAAAAAAATCAAATTAGAATCCAGTAATCAAGTCGATACCTATTTAACTATGAGTACCTTTGAAGCGACCAGTAGCCGAGTTTTATTTACCATTTTGCCAAGAGAGGTGACGGTTAAAAATCATTATGATAATTATGGAAATCTCACCAAAATAACCGACGCGGTTGATGAAACCATTCTCTATGGTGAAGTCACTGATATTGATAAATTCGGAAACGTGAGTAATGAAACCTATGGTAATGGGATTAAGGCGATTAAGGTTTACAATCCGCAAACCGGTTACATGAAATCGGTGACTGCGTGTAGTACGATTGGTAACCAAACGGTCGATTAACACCACTGACTTATCTGGGAGGCGTTTTTTATTCAATTAAAATGTTACCGGAATTCTGGCAAAATGTTTCCCTGGCCAATCCGGTGTTGTATATGGTGAATGCCTTTCGCTATGGCTTTATCGGTTTTTCGGATATTCCAATTGAAAATGCGGTCGTATTAATCTTGGTGTTTATTATCGGGTTATTATCCTTGGCTTATTATTTGTTGGCGAAGGGGATTGGGATCCGATCTTAGTAAACATTGTCGATAATTGGCCATTTTTTCATTGAGGGAAAAGATTGAGCCTGATTAAAATTTAATATTGAAATCGATTCAAATAACCAAAATATGAACTAGTTCCGTTTTATAGCTGTACTCAAATTGCGATATATTGTTATAGTTACGCTGGAACACAAAAAACCATAAGGAAGACTGGCACCGAATTGGTTAGATGGATATCTTACAACATCAATCTCTAATTCAGCCTTTTCTTGGAAATTTGAAAATATTTTCAGGGAGCCGTGTGTCCTTTTTTAAGTATTTTTGTAAAGTGCTCATTTTCTGCAGTTTCAAATAATAATGCGCTTGTTGACCATTTTTTAATCGATAAACAAGGCAAATAGCACATTTTGGCAGGATTGAGCTAGTTTTTGGCGGATATGGAACAATGTTCGACTTGGTTTTTTGGGATAATTGGAGTTAGCTTTGTCGGAAAAAGAACGGCCAGCGATGACTTGAGAAACGATTAGACGTAGTAAAATTGTTTTGACGCCCCAGGCTTCTGATCCCTAAGGCTTCTAAGACAAGAGACAAAACAAAAGATTTTAAGAAAAAATATAAAAAGGAATTGAAATTAAAAAAATGAAAACTATTATCGCAAGTATATTACTTCTCGTTACTTTTAACGTTTTCGCTGCGGCTCCCACGTGTCAACTGACTTCAAGCGGATCTCCTTACTGTCAATATAATGGGAAAGTAAATAAAATATATATTAATAATAATAATCTTATTCTGTTGTATTTCGACACCAATTTAAATTTGGAAAATGCAGAATCTGTTGGTTATGTACCAACTAATCTTACGGCGACTGCGTTTTATGTAAGCGAAAATCCTGAATTTGCCAAATTGTTTTATTCGACTGCTTTAACCGCCCAAGCATCAAATAGGAGTGTAACCATACAAATGCGCGGTACTACAAGTGGTTACTTAAAATTTGACCGTATATGGTTGGCTGAGTAAATGATGAATAAAAAACTAATATTCTTAATGCTGGTTTGTATGTCTTTTAATGTAACGGCAGCCGGATATTCCCAATGGGCGGTGCCAACCACTGTCGAGATTGTTTCCGGTGGTGTACTAATTAACGGAGATTTTGGTGATCCTAATTCATGCGGAAAAGCAGACTACATTTTCGTTAAACAACAAAGTGCTACTTATGAATCGATTCTGTCTATGTCGCTTTCTGCTTTGCATGCAAAAAAGAAATGCGATTTTATGCCGCTTCTTGTAGTCAAGTGAGTTTTCACTGGGTGGGATATATTATTAATGAAAATTTGGAAGGTCATGCAGTTTATATTAGGTAGATGTTTGTGATGTTCTCTTTGTCATTGGGAGCCTGGCACAGCGCGGCAATCTCAGCTTTTATAGTGTTATTGCGAGCAAGCGAGGGAATCCTCTTTTATGGTTTTTTAGCGTTTAAAGCACAAAGCCCGATAGAAACTATGAAGGACAATTATCAACTATCCTTAAAGTAACCCAACCAAAAGGAGAAAATGATGAAAACCATCCTTTAAGATAATGATAGCGTAAATAATCAGACTTTGTACATTGCATTTGAGTTGAGTAACAGCAAATGGAAATTAGGATTCAGTAACGGTGAAAGAAGGCGGATAATAACGGTAAAGGCGAGAGATTGGGCTGCTTTACAATCTGCAATAGAGCAGGCGAAGGCCAAACTCAATTGCTCTGCTGATTGCCATATGGTGAGTTGTTATGAAGCGGGTCGAGATGGTTTCTGGATCCATAGGGCTTTGCTTGATTCGGGTATCGAAAACTATGTTTTGGATTCGGCGAGCATTGAAGTGAGCCGGCGTAAAAAACAAGTCAAAACAGACCGAGTTGATGTGATTGCTTTGCTGCGTTTATTAATGCGTTATGCTTCTGGCGAAAAAGAAGCACTGCATACGATCCGTATACCGACGGTGAGCGAAGAAGATGAAAGGCGTTTAAACAGGGAGCGTGATCGTTTGATTAAAGAAAGAGGCGCTCATAGTGCTAGGATAAAATCACTTTTGATTGTCCATGGTATTGAATTGAATAAGATGTCAGATTTACCCAAAACATTACCCTCAGCGAAAGCGGCAGTGATTGGTTATGAGTTACCGATAGATTTAAAGAACGAACTGCAACGGGAGTATGAGCGTTACCAGCAGGTACACAAGCAAATTAAGGCGTTAGAAAAATTACAGATAGAACGTGCGGCACTCGATGATGTCCCTTCGGTGAAAAAGATCAATCAATTGATGCTTTTAAAAGCCGTAGGCTGGCAATCAAGTTGGATTTTAGTGATGGAGTTTTTTAATTGGCGAGCTTTTAAAAACAGTAAACAAGTGGGTGCTTGTGCTGGATTAACGCCAACGCCTTATGATAGTGGTGACAGTATACGAGAACAGGGGATCAGCAAAGCAGGAAATAAACGGATCCGTAAATTAATGATTGAGCTTTCTTGGATGTGGTTGCGATATCAACCGGATAGCGAATTAAGCCAATGGTTTGAAACTCGTTTTGGTAGTGGAGGTAAACGCATGCGTCGAATAGGCATTGTGGCTCTTGCCAGAAAGTTGTTGGTGTCGTTGTGGCGTTATTTAGAACATGGGGTAATTCCTAAAGGTGCAATAGTTAGTGCAAATTAAAATTTTAATCAATTGATAATGTAGGAGTTAGTCAAAAAAGTTGTCGAAAATACTCGGGCCCAACCTTGGTTGACAATATGGTCATACCGTACGTGTAGAAGGGGTATTTTCAAACCAGGTAAAAGCGACGTTAACGCGAACGCAGTTTAAGGTCTCCGGCAGAAACCCGGAACGGATAGAAGGTGGTCACGGCCTTAAATGGTCTGACGAAATAACGAAGCCTGGACAATTTTTATGACATTAATAATGACTATTTTATTAAGTGGGTGAAGTTAGCTGTTGATTATAAATTCAACAATGGAATTTATTATGGATAAATGAAAAGAAAACTTATTATTGTAAGGACTTGACAAAATAGTCCTCATAGAAGGTTGGGGTGAAGAATGAACCCCAACTACAAATATTGAATCAAAATTAAAAGTTAATGTTGGGGTATCGAAAGCTCACCACCAACCTATAAAAAACAGGATTTTATGCAAGAATTTTAAATAACTGGAAGAAAATAATATGAAACTAGTTAATGGAATTATCACTTCGACCTTAGCATTATGTTTTGTTGCAGTAAGTGCGGCAAATGCCACCAATAAAATTACCGGCGACTATAACGGTGATGGTAATCAAGATGCCTTTAATCAGGCGATCAATAAAGGTGAGACTTCCAGTTTAACCGCCGAAGCGGGCAGTCCTATTGCTAGCTTTCATAAAAGCTGGACAGCAGCTCATTCTGATATTTCTCAAATCACCGATTGGAGTGTTGAAAATTACGGTGCATTCAAAGCGAATCTGAACTCCAGTCCCGGTGATGAACTATTATTGCTCGGAAAGAAAAAAATCATTCTAATTCATGGCGATATTATTACGCCAATTTTACTGCCTAAAGATGTTCAAAATGCCATTATTTCCTGGAGTTCCAGCGGGGTGGCCAGCTACACCTCTTTTGATATGGATGCCGACCCCGATCAATTTAACGTGCTATTTGGTGACTTTGATGGTGACGGGTATCAGGAAATCATGCTGCAAGGAAAAAGTGCCGGTTCTACAGCCTACATTTTAAATGGTGATGGCAGTATCAGCCAAACCTTAGCCAATGGTTATCAAGGAATGGATTGGTCTGGTACCTCTTATACGATGGTTATTCAGGATATTAACGGTGATGGGATCGATGATCTACAGGCGACCAGTAATATCGCCGGTCAAGAGGATCGATTAATTTATATGTCCGATGCAGAGGTGGATTATTATGATGTGATCTATAGCCCCATCGGTGGTCCCGCCGCGGCCTTTTCACCGGGCGTGACTCGCGGTGAATTTCGGGTCAGTGAAAGCGGCGCGGCCACTTATTCTATTCCGCTCAATCTGCCCGCCGGTACTGTCGGAGTGACGCCGCAAATCGCCTTGAGATATTCGAGTCAAGGCGGCGATGGCATCATGGGGGTGGGTTGGTCGCTGTCAGCTGGCTCGGCGATTTTCCGTTGCCCTAAAACCATCGCCCAGGATAGCATTATTTCTGGGGTCGATTTTACCAGTAACGATCGATTTTGTTTAGATGGACAACGGTTGATGAATACCGCTGGTACTCATGCCAGAGACGGCGCCATTTATTACACCGAGATCGATAGTTTTTCTAAAATCGAAGCGCACGGTAATGCCACGGAAACCGGGCCGTTAGGGTTTACTGTTGAAACCAAAACCGGTGAAGTGCGTTATTACGGTTACGTGGATGCGGTGACTGGCACCAATGCCATTAGTCTTTTTGATTATTGGAATAATTCCGAAACCGGCCAAGATGCCTTTATTGAACCCAATGGGCATGCGACCGATAACCTCGCGCAAAGTTATTTACTCAAAGCCATCAAAGATGTCAGTGGCAACTACATTTTGTTTGAATATGATGAGAGCAACGGCAGCGCCAATATCAGTCGGGTGAGTTATACCGGCAATGCCAATACTGGCCAAACGCCTTACGCTTATGCACAAATGAATTACCGCACCAAGGCGACTATGGCTAAACGCAGCGGTTATGTGGCTGGCAGCACGGCCGTTCAAGATCAATTGCTGGATAGCATCACTGTGATCCTCAACGCTCAAGTCGTGCACCACTACGCGCTCGATTATTTTGTGCCAACCTTAGCGGAAGAAAACTACACCTTAGAAAGCATTCAAGAATGCTCCGATAGCGCCAAGTTAGATTGTTATCCGGCCACCACCTTTGACTGGCATAAACCGGTTTTATCCAGTCAAACCGTGCAAGAGTTTTGTGAATATGAGCCCGGTGTTCCGGAGTTTTGTTATAACCAAACGGTTACTTCCGATTTTAATCCGTTCGGCAATCAAACCGGCAAATTAATCAGCGGATATAACGTTGGCAGCAACCAAGTCTTTGATATGAACGGTGATGGTTACAGCGATATTATTTACACCCAAAGTGGCAGCTACCAAGTGGCTTTCGGCCCCAATTTTTCAACCACTCGAACGTTAACCGATATCGGCGACGATAAAAGCCAGTATCTGTTAAGCCTTGATTATAATGGTGATGGCAAGCGGGATTTGCTGGTGGCCAATTCAACGTCGTCTAATTGGACCATTGTTTCGTTTGAAAATTATACCACCACGGAGGAATTCTGTGAGACCGAGCCAGGGGTCAATTTTTGTTGGGATGAGACGGTTAACCATGATTTAAAAGTAGAGAGTATTGGCCGGACCGCTATCGGCTTAGAAGGCAAAGCGCAAATTATGGACATTGACGGCAATGGCATGGAAGACATTGTTTATCAAAGTGGCAGTAATATTTATTGGTACAAAAATAATGGCGGTACGTTTTCCGCCGGCGCGTTGTTATTAAACTTTTCCAGTAGTAGCAGCAGCGGGTTGCTAAATACCTCCATCGAAAAACACACGGCTAATATGAAAAACGCCTCCGGGATTGATATCAATGGCGATGGTCGTTCAGATTTAATCATCAAAGTCACCGATACGATTTCAACCTGCCGGATAGGCACGCAGGTTATTCCGGGGGTGGGCACCCAAGGCGAGTGCGAAAACGATATCCAGGGTACTTGGTCAACGAGTACAACCACGGATTACAAACTTTACACCTCAAATGGTTCAACACTCAACAAAACCCAGGATTTGGGCGATTATGAAGATGTCAGGGTGGCCGATTTAAATGGCGATGGTTTAACCGACTTATTGCAATACAGCTCAAACAACACCTGGAGCTATCGGCTGTCGAACGGTCAAAATTTAATAGCGAGTCAAAGCTTGCCTTATGGCAGCACCTCTGACACCTATAAAGATCAAAGTTATTTTATTGATTTAAATGGCGACGGTTCGGTGGAGTTTTTAAAAGCGACCAGCAGTACCAACTGGAAGATCTATGTTAGTCAGTACGCCTCTGACGATACCATCGGATTGGTTTCTCGCGGCAATATTGCTCGCACCAGTGGTGCGGTTTATCAATTTGGCGACGTTGACGGTGACGGAAAATTAGACTTATTGCAAGGTAAAACCGACAGTCATGGCTGGAAAGTCAGTTACGCGCCACGCTCCGGTAAACCGGATTACGTGATTAAAGATTTCACCAATGGTTTTGGGGTGAGCACCGAGGTATTTTATCGACCGATGACCGATACGGAGGTGTATCTGTTTAGCGGCTCAAATGCGGACTTGGATTACAAAACCTTTAGCCCGATGAGTGGTATGGGATTAGTGAGCCGAGTGGAAAGTGATACAACGGCCAGTGCCCGGGTGGCCATCGATTATCAATATGGCGGTCTCCTGGTGCATCGACAAGGGCGAGGCATGCTCGGGTTTGAACAAGTGCGCACCATTGATAATCAGTCTTTGATTGAAACCGAAACGATTTATCAACAAATTTTTCCGCATATCGGCATACCCTTGGCAACCCAGCAATTATTAACCGATGGCCGAGTGCTCAGTCACGCCAGTAATGTGCCAGCAACCGCCACTAGCATCAATGGACAAAGCTTTCCTTATATCCAGTCCAGCACCGAAAAATCCTGGTCGGTCGGCAGTGATAATGTGATGTATGAAATCAATCAAACCATCAGTAGTTTTACTTATGATGGCTATGGCAATTTAACCAATAGCACTATCACCGTCAGCGATCACGACGGCAATAACGATGTCGAAACTCAAACGGTGAATACCTTTGGTGATACCTGGGAAAAACAAATGGGCCGTTTAAGAACGGCCACAGTGACTAAAAAACGAAGCGGGATTTCCCAGATCCGAAAAAGCGATTTCACTTACTATTCGCAAAACGATCTGACCACGCCAGGGATGTTAAAAACCAGCGAAATTTGGCCAGACAGTAGTACCCAATCCCTGTTAACCAGTTATGAATACGACAGCTTTGGCAATAAATTCAAAGTCACTAAAAGCGGCGCTGAAAATAGTGACGGCACTAATTCCCAAGATCGTATCGCCCGAAGTTATTACGGCAACAATGGCCGACTGATTGATTACATTGTGGATCCCGCCGGGGTCACCAGCAGTTATCTTTACAACGGATATTCAGCGAATTCGGTGACCGGTCGTGTTACCCAAATCACCACCAGTGTGAACGGCATTAGCCAGACCAATACGCTGGACCATTGGGGGCGCAGCATCCAAAGTACCCGCCCAGGTGGCAGCAACATTGATACCGATTATGGTTTTTGCAGTGTGGTCAGTTGTGACAGCTCAGGCGGTCATTATCGAATTCGCACCACCCAATCCGGCGCACCTGAAAAACGGGTTTATTTTGATATTTTTGGGCGAGAAATCGAATCCCGAGTGAAAAGTTTTTCCAATGGGTGGAATATCGTCCGTCGAGAGTACGATAGCCAGGGTCGGATAAATAAAACCTATGAGCCGACTTCAGGTACCAGTAGTTATTATACCCAGCCAACTTACGACAGTTATGGGCGAGTCACCCAAATTCGTCGGCCAGATAGCACCTACGTCTATTCGGCCTATTATGGGTTAAAAACTCAATCCACCGATGCCAGAGGCGACATCCGTTATAGCTGGCAAAATGAACAAGGTGAGTTAGATAAAACACAAGATCCCAAAAATAACTTTTTGCTTTACACCTATGACGGTTATGGCAACTTGCTGAATGTCAAAATGAGAAGTAGCTTGTTTCAGGAAACGACTCAAGTCATTAACACCTTTGATGCTTATGGCCATAAAACGCAAACGGATGATACCGACAAAGGCACCTGGAGTTATCAATACAACGCCTTTGATGAGTTAGTCGAACAAACCACCGGCAGAAATCACAGCAGTTATTTAGACTATGATGCCGCGGGGCGTTTGGTTCGCCGCTATGAAAATGAAGGCACGAGTTGTTGGAATTACCACGTGACCACTGGCCGATTGGAGAATGAAAAGGTCTTCAATAATGCTAACCGGAGTGAAAGTCAGTGCGCAACTGACACAGATCAGAATTATCAAAAGAGTTACTTTTATGATGGTGATGGTCGCCTGGAGCAAACCGATGTGCAGATCCAAAATGTGGATGCCAACGTCAATGGAACTTATTTGACCAGTACCACCTTTGATCAATATGGGCGGGTATCCATGGTGGTTTATCCGAATGAATTGATCATTGAAAAGGTTTACATTAACGGTTATCTCGACCAAATAAAAGATGTGGATGATCCCACTAAGATCTATCAAGACATCAACAGCATGAATGCTTATGGCCAGGTGACCAGCGTGACTTATGCCAACGGGGCTTCGGAGAGCATTGGTTATCAAGCGAACAACGGTCAAGTGATCAGTCATTCGTTAAGTCAAGGAGGGAGTAGTAAACACTTGCTGAGTTACCAATATGATGCGAATGCCAATATCACTTACCGGCGTCATGAATTTAACGACCAAGGCTATACCGATTGGAATGAAACCTTAACTTATGACGATCTTAATCGGCTTGATTATCGCAATGTCAGCATTACTGACGATAGTTACTTAACCACGGGTTTTAAAACCGATCACGATTACAATTACGATGATTGGGGCAATCTCACCTATAAGGATGGGGTGGGCAGTTATACCTTTGATACCACTAAAAAGCATCGACTGCTAAGCACCAGCGGTACCATCAATTACAGCATGAGCTATGATTCAAACGGCAATATCACCGACGACGGCAATGGTCGAAGCTTCAGCTATTTCAGCTATGACAAAGTGGATCGAATTACCCAGGGCTCCTCTTATTCGGAATTCTATTACGGCAGTAATCGAGCCAGATATTTCAAGCATGACCGGCGTACGGAAAGCAGTCAAACGGCGGATTATTACACGGCCTACATTGGCGCTTATGAGAAAATTCATCGCACCGGCGGCGGTAAAGCCACATTAACGGAGCATAAAGTTAATCTCGGTAATATGGTAATTACCAGTCGTAGTGATGGCACGGCGTCAGAAAATTACCTACATAAAGATCATTTAGGCAGCACCATATCAGTTACTGACAGTGATGGTAACATCGTGCAGCAGTTCACCTATGATCCTTGGGGGAAACAAACCAAAATCTATCAAACCAGTTCTTTTTTGGACTTAACGTTCAGTCAACCGACGAATCGGGGTTATACCGGTCATGAGCATATTCGGGATTTAGATATTATCCATATGAATGGGCGCATTTATGATGCGAATATTGGACGATTCTTACAAGCTGACCCATTTATTCAAAGTCCCAGCGATTTCCAAAACTACAATCGATATAGCTATGTTCGAAACAACCCTCTAACTCTAATTGATCCCAGTGGATATAGTTGGTTCAGTAAAACATGGAAGAAAATTAAGAAATGGGTAAGGCCTATTATTGCGGCGGTTGCTGCCTATTATACTTTTGGATGGGCTTTTGGCGCGTTGGGCACAACGACTACCGCTACAGGTTTTAGTTTGGGCGGTACGCTCGGGTTTACTGCGACAACCACGACTTACGGTATTGGTGCCTATATTGGCGCTGGGGCGGCCGCTGGATTTGTTGGCGGGGCGATTATGACCGGATCGCTCAGAGGGGCATTGCAAGGAGCGGCATCAGGAGCAATTTTTGGTGGAATTCAAGGTGTCTATGGCAATGCTTGGACATTGGGACGGGTTGGTAGTACTTCTGTTGCGGGCGGAGTTACTGCAGAAATTGCCGGAGGAAAATTCAGGGATGGATTTCGGGCTAGCCTTGCAGTGTCACTTCTAACTTTCGCAAATTATAAGATGCGATTAAACCAAATAAAAAATGCTTCACAGAATTCTTACAACATAGATGGTGATAGTGCTGGTTTTTTTGGTGATGGTAAGAAGCTAGCAGGAGCCAGGCGAACATTTGATTCAAAAACGGGTAAATTTTTAGCATGTGAATCACTTATGGGAGGATGCCAAGGAGCACCAGGTCTAAACAAAAATGACGTAAGGAGTAGTTTTTTAGGTGCGCCATATGAATCAGGTTCACTACAAGATTATGTGAATGAATCATTTGCTGGTCCGCATGACTGGTTTAGAGATGCTACCGGTTCATATTTAAGTAATGGTAACTCAATAAACGTTACAGGTTTTTCCGCTTTTTGGGACGAAATTAAGAATTATACACTCGTTATTCCTGCTGCGCCGTTTGCCGTTGCTGGGATAATTGGTAGCACGACGACTTTACATTCAGCTTACCTTATAGAAAGATATGGGGAGCGGTAAAATGGATTTTAGATATTTCCTTATCCTCATAATTTTTATTATTTCGTCCTGTGTTAGCAGAGATTTTAGTGGCTACATACCGATTGACAAAAACTATTTGCACAAAAGTGAATACCATATAGAGGGTAGTTTCGTTCCCTCCTACAGTTATTCTTATTTCACAAAGCTACAAGACGTTGTGAAACTATCGCTATCCATTTCTGGGGAGCAGGAAATATGGATTACACTTACAGTTGTGGTTGAAGGGGATGCGATATTTCAATTTAAAGAGGCTACTCTCAGTATATTTGATGTTGAAAGCAAGGAGTTAGCCGTAAAATCAATAGGAGAATTCAAACGTTGGACCACCAGCGATCTCGGATACGTTAGTACACTAATGCCGACAGCGCTTCTAAAAGGGAAAAATACCCATATTGGGAAAGATGGCTCTATCGACACAACATATCTTGCAAATATCAAAATTCAAAAATGGGATTTTTCACGGTGCATCATATTGTCCTTACCAGACATGACGATTAACGGTGAAAAGGTTGATATATCTCCAATCAAGTTCATAAAGATATCCAACAACAAGACTTCCGCCAGTTGTTTGGATGCATAGAAAACTTGTGGGTCGATGCAACAAAATTGGGAAAAAGTAGATAGTGATGAACTTGCGAATCCTAACCCAAAGTTGGGGTAAATCATAATACTGTAGGTCGGCGGTGAGGAACGAAGCCCAACAACAATGGTTAAATTAAAACGGAATTAAATGGTTGAGGTTCACAGGTTTCACCCAGCCAAGAAAATATCAAACACAAATGGATTTCCACACAATGTCTTTTATTATTTGGTAACTTCGTACTAGATTGTGTTTTGCTGATTTCAAACGAGTTTGCCAGACCTTATAGGCTACTCGATAATATAAATATATTATGGGAGGAAATAATGAAAACACTAGTTTCTTTTTTACTATTTACTTGTGTGTTTTCGATACAGGCTGAAGCTGTTTGGCATGAATCGACGATAAAAAAGATTTACCCTTTAGCCGATGGCAGGTTTGTCATTATTACTACTGTCCCGGCCGTAGACTGTTCAAGAGTTGACAAATACCTGTATGTCTTAGCAGGAGAAAATGGTGTTTCTTTGGAAGGCGTAAAGAACATGTTATCGGTTTCATTAACAGCCGGAAGCTTAGGTGTAGCCGTCCAAATTGCTATCGTAAGATTTTCTAAATTATTGGTCATAAGAT
>CAZOBX010000012.1:0-44935 GCA_964578045.1 uncultured Kangiella sp.
ATCGTCAACTACCAGTATTTTTGCCAGCTCATTATCCATTGAGCTTTTTTAACACCGTAAGAATCTTTGCAGGCACAAAAGGTTTAACGACATAACCGTAGGCGCCCAGGCTCACGGCTTTTTTGACAGTACTTATGTCACTACAGCCCGTCACCATAACGACCCGAGCGGATGGGTCCAACTCTTTAATAATTTTGAGAGTCTCCAAACCATCAGGGGCCGGTATATCTATGTCAAGAAAGGTAATATGTGGCTTGTTTTTGGTAAAATATTCTATGGCTTGATCGCCGGTTCTAGCGGTTTCGCAGTTGATGATACCGGTATTATTTAATATGTTAGTGAGTATTTCCAGACTATCCAGATCGTCTTCTACAATCAATGCATTCAGTTTGTTTACAATATTTTCAGCCACTGGTTACTCTCCAGAACACCACGAAAACCCGGTTATTTCTCAGCAGTATAGTTCAAATTCTACTGATTGCCAGACACTTTGCCGACTAAGTTGGTTATTTTAGGACAGGTCCCCTTGGGTATTTTTTGATGATGAATCATTAAGAATGGCTCCAATATAGAGGACGCAGGGCTCTATATTGGGGGGATTGTCCCGATTTGATATGCTAGGGAGTTATTGTTAATTATTTGATGTGTAGCTCAACAATAAACTTAATCTTTTTACCGCAAATAAAACCTGAATTAACCTTCGCAATTCATATCTTCTTCGGTTACTGCGGGTCGCCAATAGTTTTCTTTGTCCTTTATCGCATCGTTGTTCAAATAAGCCGCAAGGGTATATTGTTTATTTTTTTCAATTGTTAGTTTGATGGTTTTTTTCCGATATTTTGGTGAAATGTTATCTGACAAACGTCGATCCTGTATAAATTCCTTGAGTTCAATCTGATATTCGCCCGGTGGAAGCTTCATGCGGTAATTATTTCTTCTATTTCTTTTATTTTTTTGATTAATTGAGATTATATTGACCTTGTATAGTTGGGATTGTCGGTGGGCATTGTAAATTGTACGCAAGTATCCACAACTGGAGTCTCTATCAATCGGGGTTGATGCAGAAATCACTAGTCCCGGAATTTTGATGCTGGAGATCCTTCCGTGTAAATTCAGGGATTTATTATTTCGAATTATATCGAGTTCAAAAACATCATTATCTTTTAGTGTTCTTAGTTCCTGGGTTAAACTTAGTGCTGCTTTCCACTGTCTTTGGGAACTAGATTGCAGTTGGTTACTTAAAGATATGCCATTGATAGAGGTAATAATATCACCATTCTTCAATCCGGCTTGCTGCATTAAACTGCCGGGAGAAACTGCCGAAATTGGAACGCCAGATTTTGAACCGGTTGTAACGTCGTAACTATAAACAATCCCAAAGGAAACTTTTTCAAATGGCTTCTGTTGGTATTCAAATGAAGAATAATCGATGTTAAGTTTGTCCAGTTGATAAAATAAGTCCGCAGTTTGCCGTTGCCAGGTTTCAATGGCTTGTCGCGATTTTAATAAATCTTTGTCAGACATAGTGGTAATTTGATAATCAACTCCTCGCTGATTCGTTTGCCATTCGGCGGCAACAACCGTCGTCATATTAAGGGTAAGCATCAAGGCATATAAATATTTTAGATAGGACTTCATATTTTCTCTCAAATCGTTTCAATGTTGTGTGCTTTGTCAGTCATAAAATTTGTTCGACTTAGCACCTGAATACGCTGTTTCCATAAATCAAGAATGATTTCTTGACGCTTATTTTGCTGATAGGCTAACTGTAGATCTTCGTCAATGATTCGTAATTCTCGATTGAGCAAGAGGTTAGTCTGATAATTTACTGGTTGTAAATTGTTTTGAGTTTGTTGCTCTAATCGTTGCGATTGGAAGATCGCAGCCTGAATCTGATTTTGCAAACTTTGACTATTGTTAAGGCTATTCCATTGAAGTCCGACGACCAAAAGAAGGGATGCGGCGACTGATACAAATGACCAGTGTTTAATCTGATTTCTTTTTTCTTGTTGTTGGTATTTATGTTGGAACTCAATTCGTGACCAAAGATCGTTATTCGGTGTTTTCTGGCTATCCTGTTTTAGTTTTAAAAACAATAGCTTGGCGGCGTCATATTGTTTATGACAGGCATGACATTGCTCAATGTGAGTCGGTAAAACTTTCTCATCATCGTGTTGACGGAGAAATTCATAAATCTCGTCATTGCTCAAGTGTTCACTATTATTTGGGCTTTTATTAATACTCATACATTGATCCAGTTACGCAGATTTTTTAAGCTGCGCGAAACTAATGATTTGGAAAAACTGACTGATTGACCAAATAGTTCAGCAATTTCCTTATGGGTCATACCTTCTACCACATAGAGGTAAACCACTCGTTGAGCTTGTTCTGGCAGTCGATTTAATAAGTGGTTCATATCTCTATCTAAACCCGGTTCAGTTGTTTGGTTAATTTCATCAAGAATATTTTCTATAGCGCCTTCATCTTGTGAAACCCAGCGTGCATTTTTTCTTAAATAGGAGATGCATTGATTGGTCAAAATTCGTCGGATCCACCACCAAAAGGAAGATTCTCCGCGATATTGTGTAATTTTATTCATCACCGTTATAAAAGTATCCTGAACCATATCTTCTGCGGTTGCTGTGTTGCCAACCATCCTCAGAGCAAGAGAATGCATCGGCTTTTCACACAAGGTATAAATAGTGTTCCAAGCTTTCATATCTCCCTTACGGGCTCTGGCCATTGTCATTTCATCAAACGATATCAATCGAAAGCTCACTTATTGTCTTTTTTTTGTGTTGCTTTGTAACAGACGTTGTACTTAGTTAAAGGGTCGCAGTTTTCATAAATACTTTCTTATTAGCCAATGTATCAGTTTTGAAACCGATTTGTAAAATCTTTGTAAAAGCAGCTGCGACCCTTTTAGATCGCCTTGAGTCTGTTTAAAAACAATGTGATGATTTTCACACAGAAATTATTTGCCGTTATTCAGCACTGTTCAATTGTTAGTTAGTTTAACCCTGTTTTACTTGCTGTTACGTTAGTAACAGTGTGAAGATTTAACTAATGAGGACCGGACATGAATAGACGCAAGATTCCACACAATAGGGAGTTTGATAGAATGATAATCCTTCGTAATATTTATATGACAGTCCTTTCGGGATTAATGGTTGTTTTGGTGGTGAGCTGCGCATCAACGGATTTGTATGCTCCCGCTGAGGCACAGCCAGATTTGCAAGACAACAGAGTGGTGATTACCGGTTCTCGAATCGGAGCTGAGGATAGATCGTCAGTAGAAGTTGCGCGGAGAATGCAACGACAGGAGCGTGTAGCTAGTCCGGCACCAATGTTGTTTGCTGGTGTTAGTGCAAGTAAAGCTGATAAAAATAAGGCCGTCGAAAAGACGATCAGCTGGAAGCCATCCACTCAAGCCGATAATAATGCGGTCATTAAGCTTGGTCGCGATGAACAGCTTAAACCACAAGCGCTGGATATTTCAGTGCAAATCGATGGCTTTAGAGCGCGAGTGGTTATCGATGGATTTTATACGAATCCACACGATCGTAACTTAGAAGGGGCGTTTAAATTTAGATTGCCAGATGGTGCTGTGCCGTACTTTTTTGCTTTTGGTGAAACCGCCACCAGCCTTGAAAATGAACTTAAATCGCCTATTCAATTTGACTCGACAATCGGTCCATTATCTCCACTATCCATTATGCAACAACGCAGTCAACACTGGTTAGCGCCAAAAGAGGCGATTATGGTTTCTAAAGAAAAAGCCGCGTTTGCCTATAATGAGACAGTCGCTCGCCGAGTTGATCCTGCGCTACTAGAATGGGCTGGCGCCGGTATCTTTTCAGCCAAAGTGTTCCCTTTGCAAGCTAAAAAAACTCATCGTGTGGTATTAGGTTATGACCTGGACTTGAAACGCATTGGTGGCGATTTAATACTCGATTTACCGCTAACAAAAGAATCAATCCAAAAACGAATCAATTTGTTTATCAACAAAAAAGGCGCTGACACTGTAGTACTTCAGCGCATTATTGATGATGAGCTAAAAACAGCCCAGAGCATTAATAAGAATAATGAGTTGGTTCAGCAGACAATAGAAGGAACAGAACTCAATGGGATTCGAGTAACCATCGAAAATCATGCAAACGTTGCCTTAGTAGGGGAAGATGAAGCCGGCCGTTTCTTCGCTACACGATGGAAAGTCGACTTACCTGGCGATGCTTCTGCTTCATTGTCTAGAGCGGTATTTGTCATTGATACTTCGTTAAGTGCTTCACCGGAAAAATTTCATTTATGGGTTGATCTAGTTGACAAAATTTTAACTAACAATGAATCTGAAATCACCGAATTCGCTTTACTTTCATTTAGTACGGATAGTCATTGGTGGAAGAAATCATTCGTAGAAAATAGCGCAAGACAGAGAGGGAAATTATTGGACTATCTAAATCAACTAATTTTGGAAGGTGCGACGGACTTATCCTCTGCGCTTAATCAAGCCGCTGGGCCTGACTGGTTAGTTGCTTTGGAGCAATCCACTAAAAGCAGCCAGTTTGACCTTTTTCTGTTAAGTGATGGCGCGGTCACCTGGGGCGAAAAGCAGCCATTTTTCATCTCCGAATCAATTAAAAAGCAAATTGCCAACAACAACACGGTTAATCAACTTTATACCTATCGTCTGGGGCTCGCTGGTGAAAATGCAACCTTGCTGACTCATTTGACCCGTGAAATAGGCGGTGGAAGTTATCAATTGAATCATGATACGGATATTAACCAACTGGCAAGTGCACATCGAATGGTCCCCTGGAAAATCGAATCATTAAAATTAAATGGTGCTAAAGATATTCTGATCGGTGGCAGACCTGATTCAGTCTATCCGGGACAATTGATTACTTTGACGGGACGAGTTTCAGCTGAATTAGGTGAGAAAATGGACTTAACTTTCTCCAAAGGTGAGCTGCAAAAAACGGTTCAAGTTTCTGTCAATCAAAAAATAGATTCTAGCTTAACCTCAAGAGTTTTCGGCCTGATCGCCGTGAATCAATTGGAGTCAATCGCCGCACTCGAGAGAAAAGTGGCTTCGGCATTTGCTAATCATTTTAGAGTGCCAGGACAGTCAAGCTCGCTGCTAATGTTAGAAAGCAAAGCTGATTATCAGCGCTACAACATAAAACCGACCGAAGATGCGTTTGTAGCAGGGCATAAGCAAGTGAGTGAAATATTCGCGCAACTGCATGATGGATTTGCTAACTCGTTGAGTAATCCAAAAAAACGAATACTTGATCAACTTGCTAAGTTAGAAAAAATGACGTTTATTAATTTTTCTTTGCCAGACGCTGTCGCATTATTGATAGAGGATATGCCAGAGCAAGTGTTTAGGGTTAGCTCGACTAAATTAGTAAGCGAAAAAATAGACAGAAAAAGTATACCCAAAAAATATCTAAAGCAGCTGCAACCCGATAAAACAAAATACGACATTTTGCAAAAAGAAGCGAAAAGACGTTATAACAAATACAGTGCTCAGGATGGATTAAAAGTATTGAGTTCTCTGGTTGAACAAATGCCATTTGACGTGACGATTATCCGAGACGTTGCTTTTTCTGCAGAAAGTTGGGGCCTCTTTCAACAAGCGTTTAATTTGCATCTTAGTGCCGCAAATCTAAGGCCATATGAGCCGCAATCTTATACCTACTTGGCAAAGCTTGCTCATCAATTAGGCAATCATGACTTAGCCCTGGTCTACTTTGAAATCGGTCTGGCTAGCCAATGGTCCAACCGTTTTGGAGACTATGAGTTAATTCATAAAATCGACTACGCAAATTTCTTAAGAAAATCGTCATTATTGACTTCATCTAAAGACTTCTATTCGATTGATTATGCAAAACTAAAACTTAATAATCTTAGCAAAGAAATTAATCTGCAAGGTAGTGATTTGATCGTGGCTATTTCCTGGAATACAGACCGGACTGATATTGATCTGCACATTATCGAACCAAGTGGTGAGGAATGTTATTACAGTCATAATAAAACGCGATCTGGCGGATATATTACCCGTGATGTAACACAAGGATTTGGACCAGAAATGTATGTTAATAAAAAAGCCCCAAAAGGGAAATATGAGTTGTTGGTTAATTATTATTCTTCGGACCGGAATAAGTTGGGATTAAAAACCAAGGTGATGGTAAGAACCATCAGGCATTGGGGGACTAATAAAGAAGTTGAAAAGACTAAAACCGTCAATCTTGATGACCAAAAACAGAAGCAGCGGGTTGCAGAGATCAAAATCTGATTGTATTTAACTTTCACCACATCCCTTTCGCTCTCAAAGGAGAGGGTGAATAAACCTAAACATATAAACGACTACAATAGGAAAAAGGAGATCTTAATGAAAACAGTTATTGGAGTGATTTTTACGGTATTGACGTTTATTGTAACTGATATCAGTGCAACGACTTGGGGTGAAACAGATATAGACGATCCTATTCTTAAGGGCGAAAAATGTAAGGTTCAACAACCTATGAGTTCAGGCAGTTATATTTATCAATGGCCATCCAAATATGACCGGGTTTTTTGGCCGTTAACTGTGAAATCAGGAATTTGGTTTTGTGAGAAATCGGGCTTCATCGCATTGATAGGTGATTTCAAAAGACTCAGCGACAAAGATAAATCGAGAATTGCAGTGTATTTGAAAAGCAATCTGAGGGATTTTAAAAATATTTCTAGTCGGTTAAAATACCTGGAAAAAATTTATTCACTTAGAGAATCTGAAAATGAATTTAACAACAAACTCTTAAGAGTTTTAGCCTATCATTAAGAAGTGAATGGCGAAGTAGCAGTGGCAAATACCTATCGACAAAAGGCCTTAAAATCAATAGAAATATCATTAGAAGGAGAACTTTTAGAACAACAAAAGCTAGAGTATCTATTTTTGGCAACGATCTACAACAAGCAGTTTGGCGATGATGATAAATACTCGCTATACCTCAATTACCTAACTGATAGCCTGGCAAATTTAAAAGACAAAGAGTTGACCGGATATGCTGAATATCTAGCGTTATTGATCAAAGATGCAGAGCGAGTCGAGCTTGGCGGTATATTGGCTCCAAATATGCCTCTCGATCAAGAAACTCTCTAAAATAGTGATGGTTCTCTGGTAAGTTGCACCAAACAACTTAAGACAATGTAATCCTGACATATAATTATCTAAGAAATATTTAATATTAGATGTGACCATTTGTCATGCTGAGCCGTCATAGCCTATAAAATAAAAGGAATCTATTTTGCGAAATTTAGTCGGCATTGTTACCCTGTCTCTTATTTCTTGTCAAGCTCATGAAAGATTTAACAAACAATTAATGGAGGAATTAAATCAGAAAAAGGTTGTACCCTATGTTAAAAATATTACTACTGATTTCAAAGCAGATATCGTTTCAATCGACACTACGTTCCCACAAAATATAAAGAGACTATCAGGAAGGTATCGACATTTTTCTATATCACCTTCAATTCGTTGTAGTTGGTATTGGGAAAGCACAAAGTTGCAAATAGGAAGTCTGAGTTGCAGGTGAATTATTATATATAGGATTACTAAGATCAAAATCCAGTTATAGAGCTACTGAACGTCATTAGTCACCTCATTTTGGTTGAGCTGGCTTCGCTCTATACACAGTGACGCAGGCCTTCGTTTATATGATCCAAATATTTAATCCCGAGATATTCACCAATTACTCTATTTTGCAGGGCATCAATCTCTCAAAGAGATGCATTCCGCCAAATTATTCCTTTCTCAAAACATAGTTCCTAACCATTTGGTTTTACTAACCTATTGAAATTCACTGGGTTAGTTGTCATCTCGGTAGTCGCAACGAATTAATATAACAACGGGAAATTAATTCTTTTTGTTGCTCGATACCGGCTCGCCATATCCACTAAAACAAATTTATTTTGCTTTTCTTGAAATTAGAACTAGTCTGACCTCCGATGAGTGTGGTTTTCTAGTCATGCTTATCGGACAATTGATTTTTCGTTTGTAACAAGTTGAGTTGATTTCAACTGTAATCGACAAAAAGGACATCAGGAAGTGTCTGGCAAATGAATAAGCTTTAGTTAATGTCGTATTTCAAATCAAAAATAATCAAGAGGAAATACAATGAAAATATCAAACCTGTTTTTTACACTCTTTATTTTTCTAAGCTCCGGCATGCTCGCCCAGATAGCTTTGGCAGAAAAAGGCGTTGCTTTCGTTCATGGCACTGGTGAAAACGACGATGCATTAAATGATTACTGGACTTCTTCAATGGTTAATTCTGTTGTTGTTGGTCTACCAAATTCATCCAACTATGTAGTGATAAATTGTGACTTTGAAGCTTATATGTGGACAAGCGGCGCTGCCGGCTGCCTAGCTGAGCAATTAGGCAATTTTATTACTAACAACAATATTGATGATTTGGTAGTGATCACCCATTCAAACGGCGGTAACGTCATGCGCTGGATTTTATCTAACCCTACCTGGGATTCGCGTTATCCAGCCATCATCGATGCGACCTCAAAAGTGAACGCGATAGCGGCGACCAGTTTAGGTACGCCTTTGGCCAACGCGGTGGTCGATGGCAACGTGTTTGAACAAATTCTCGGCTGGTTATTAGGTTTCGCTAGTGATGCAGTAAAAATGCAACAAACCAGCTGGATGAGTTATTACAACACTTATTGGTTACTCGGTACCAGTGGTCGACCTGCTTTACCGGTTAATTTTAGAAGTGTGGTGGGGAGTGATGTGGATTCGGCTATTTGGGACGGTGATAGTTATTGCGCCGGTTATGCCAACCAAGTGGCACTGGAGTTTACCCAAAACTGGTTAGACTCGTGTTCCGATGGTTTTGTTAATTGCTCTTCACAAACAGGCGCAGGCAGTTTGTGGTTTTATGATACCTCGAAAACCAATGGTAGTGAGCCATTGAGTCACCAGCAAAGTCGGCGTGATTGCTTTAATCTCGACGTCATTTTAAGAAACGATCTATAGGAGCGAAAATAATGAAAAATATAATCCTGGTTAAAACGATTAGTTTTGCTGCTGCAACGATTTTTTTATGTTCTGCAAACGCTGCACAAAAAAATCTAAAGAGCCCCATCCCTCATCAAGCGGTTAAAACTAATTTGAATAAGTTAAGTATTAAACCCGCTACATTAGCATCGGCAAACCTTCAACTGCCAAGCTTTAATAATCATCGAGAAACGGTTCAGTTTAGCAGCGCAATTAGCTTAAATTCTGCAGTTTTAAAACAGCCAAAACCAGTCAAAGCTGTTAGTCACGAATATTGGTTTAATGTTAGTGGCAGTCAACTCAAGAGGGGAGTGGGAGTAGATACCTCCGGTGCGGAAGCACTTATTCGGATCTCACCGAAATCTAATATTGATCCGTTTCAGCAAAAGACAAGTCAATCAAAAGATCAAAATAGCGCTACTGCGATTGATCTTGAATTGCTTGAAATTACAGTACCTGATGGTCGAGTTTTTCAAGGGCAAAATGCAATGAGCTTTAGCGCCAACGCCAAGCAGCTATCATCGACGGAGTTTAGCAAAGGAAGTACTGGTTTTAAACTGGATAAAGCTCTATCCAGTGGACGCTTTCAATTGCGAACCACGCAATCTATTGCCGATAAGCAGCAATACACGGTTTATGTCCTGGATAAAAACTCGCCTTTCCAATTAGATCTTGAGATGGCGAGTCAACAGATATTGGCCGGTAATCGTTTGTCAGCAAAAGTGTATATGAGTCGTTCCGGAAAGCCAACTAATCTGGATCGGGTAAGCGCTAAATTTGTATCGCCAGAGGGCAAAGTTTATTCCGTAAAAACGAAAATTAATTCTAGCGGATCTTTTGAACTTGATCAGGCTTTAACAATGCCTTTTGCGAGCCATGCCGGATTATGGGAAATGCAAATCGTTTCACAAGCAAGAAAAGGTAATTTACTAGTTAAGCGAAATAGCAAATTAGCTTTTGCCTATCAGCCACGAACGGCAAATCTCAGTCAAAAGTCTGCTCGAACACTACGAGGTAAGCGTGGTTTGACCCATACAGTTGAAGTGAGCGCTAGTCATGCAGGTCGCTATGAAGCCACTGGTCTACTTTATGTTGTGAACAAAAACGGCGCTAAACGTGTGGTTGCTGAAGCACGAACGGCAAAATGGATTGAACCTGGCAATCAAGGAATAACACTTTTGTTTAAACCTTCGTTGCTGCCTAAACTTAAAGAAGGACAACACTTTGAAGTGTTGCGAATCGGTTTAAAAGATCAAAGTCGAATGAGTGTTCTTGAGTAGCTTCGAGAGCGTTCCCTCTTCCTTAAGGGGAGGGGGATGCGGCAAGGTTAAGAAGAGGTGAAAGTCTTACATTGGTTTTTTAACAATGGCCAACTTCTATTCGAAGCAGGATGGAATAGTATGCACTCTTTACCCTTCAGTTTCAGTTTGAATATTTCTGGCATTTCTTCACTTCTTCCCATCAATACACCCTGTTGCAAGGTACGATGCATTTTACGTTCGATAATTAATCGATTGGATTGGGTTAGAGCGTCTGGCGCTAAAAGAATTTTTTTAACATTAAGAGCCTGGGTAACAATTGAATGAATTTCAGCCATTGATTCTTCGGAATGTTTCTTAATGACTGCATCAACCATGGGTTGTTCCGCCATTGATTTACAGCCAGCTAAAGACAATACACTAATGAATAATAGTTGTAATTTTCTGAACGACATATTAGTTTTTTTCCAACCTGTTTGAAGCATTTGATCACACTGAGATATCTATTCTGCATCGTTAAAAGAACCCTCTCCCTAGCCCTCTCGGCAATTGCTCCTGCATTGCCCTATTGGCCTACATCCGTATAGGAATCCCAGAGGGAGAGGGGACATTTTACTTAGGTAAACTTAAAATCATATTGTTAAGCGTTCTTGGATCTTTAATTGCAAATCCCTGATTAACTTGATTGAATTGTTTTTGATTATCTGCCGCCATTTTAACCGCTTGTCCGGTAGGCGTCGGGCAAACGCCGGTATCTCGATAGGCTAATGCGGTTGCCAGAAGTTCTTCTTGTTCATCTCCCAGTTGGTGGTTGTAATCATCGGCAACCGAACAGCCTGGCACAGTGGTGCCCACAGTCCCGGCAGTATTGATGGGTGAAAATCCATCGGAATAGTCACCAAAGTCTTTATCATTTGCACCTTTGAATTGGATAGTAAAATAAGTGGTTCCACAGTTACCAGTGGGGTAAAAGCCATAAGGTTTTCCGCAAGTAGTTGAGCCTATTAATACTACTTCAACATCAACCCCTCTTAAACCATTAATAATTGCTTCACTGGCTGAGCAAGTACCACTGGTAGACAATATAAATACTCGGTCCAGATTCAAACTGGGCAGTGCTTGGCCCTCATTTATTGAAAATCCAAGAGTTTGGTCATAAAAAGGGGTTGGCTCTAAAGTCTCTCCGGTTACCGGATTTGTCACGGTATGTTTATCGTTAAATATGATGTCGTCGAATACTTTGTTGACAGTCGTATTTGCACCGGCGATCATATATCCAAGTTGGCTTGCTATATCTAAAAATCCACCTCCGTTATAGCGCAAATCCAAAACTAACTCGTTGACATTGTCATTGGATAATTGGTTGATAGCATTCACCAAAGCTTCTTCTGCGGTGGCGATATGGGAGTTAAATAGAATATAACCAACATTTCCGTTATTGGTTTCAATAGTCGATACGTTGAGTACTGGTGGGGAGGTGATGATGGCAGAGGTCATTGTTATCTCACGGGTATCAGTTGCACCCAAGTCTCTGACCACAAAGGTGTGCGATTCTCCTTCGTCTGCTGGAAATAATCCTGCATTCAAAGTGTCTGTATCATCTGAGTCAACGACTGCTTCGCCATCGATGGTTATTATCTCTGCGCCGCGTAGTAAATTGACGTTAGTCCCGGTTGCTGGGGTATTTGGTTCAGTATAGGCGATTAGTATTTGTCTAGGAGGGCTGGAAACAATAACCGCCCACTCTGCGCCGTAACCAGCAGATTGTCCTGCTTGAACTAATTGTAAATAATCTTCGGAATCAAAGGTGAAATGAAATTGATCTCGGGGATTTCCCGAATCGGTCAAATCTTCAGTTTTTAAAACATCAAAATACTCTTCGGTCGAATTAAAACCCGCCGGATTCTGATCGGCTATTTCATCATACCAAAGGTAGGTATTGTTGCTCCATGAGCGCAACCAATGGTTTTCATTTAGGGTAGAACCCTGAAGATCAGGAAATTCATTGCCGTTGATGTCGTTTCCACTTCTAGGGTTAGCACAGGCATTTTTAAATAGATTTTCATCTTCAAAAACGTCTTGGACCCAGCTAATATCAGCATCGTCAAGTACTGTATTACTACTACTACCGCCGCAACCAAGTATAGTGGCAAAGCTCGTAGCAATAATTAAAGAAAGGAAAAAGCTATAAGATTTGTTCATAATTATACGTCTAAATTCATCGATCGAGGCTTTAGACTATATCACACCACATAAATAGAGATAGTAACCAGTACTGTAATTTATGAGCTAGTCGACAAAATACCAGGCACGATAGATCTTGCCACCCTTAAACTCATAAATACCCATTGCCGAAGATGATACCTTTTTTCCTTTTTTATTTTGATGACTAACTATTTCCTTAAAGCTGATTCGATTGCCATCTATAGTATAACTTTCAATCACAGAATGAATTTTATTCGGGCGAGAACGATAATAATCTTGCATACCCTTTTTGAAATTAGCTTTACCTGAGGTTTCTATCAATAATTCATCGGCGGTTATTGAGTACCATTTAAAATCGTCAGTCACATTATTAACCATTCGATCGATATCTCTCTGATTATAGGCATCAAACTGATCCTGGAGTTTTTTGATCAATGATTCAGGAGAATTATCATTTGAAACAGCTCTAGGAGAGAATGCTGATAATAGGAGTATTAGTAGTAGCGTTAAATATCCCGATTTCATTTTCTAAATTCCCAATTAAATAAAGGTTATTTTTTATAAACAAATAGGGCTTCAGTATGTTGCCCACCCTCTTCGATATCAACAAAAACGTGCATTTCATTGTCACTGATTTTCTTAAATGTCATTCCATCAAAATAGACAACATCTTTGGAAATTTCTACCAGAGGAAATGCAACTGTTTCATCTTTTGTTTCCCAACCTTTTAACTCGTTTGTAAAATGTTTAAGTTCTAATATCAGGCTGTTGTCGACTTCGCGAATAATTTCCAGCTCGTAAAACTTGACCTGACTATCGCTAATCATACGAAAGCTCGCCATCATGCTATTTCCTTGTGGGGCAGACCAATTTTCTTCTACATAAGCACCGAAAGCTTCTCCCTTCCATTGGCCTGTAAGCCAACTTAATTGTTGGATGCTTGCCTTTGGCGATTTTTGATCTTTAGCGAGATGTTTTATATTTCCATCGGCAAAGATCAAACCGGAAAAAAAGACCAGCAATAATAAGATTAAATTTCGTTTTGTCATTTTATTTGCCTCCAAAATATTTTCGAATTGGGAGAGGTTTAGAATTCCTAAATTAGGGATATAAACCCGACAATCCACATGATACAAATGCCGACCTGAACTAAAAAGAATGCAAATCGTGTGTAAACCGCAATAACCGATGTCGATGTGATATGAACAATAGATTGCAAAATACGAGCGGCTAAGAAACAGGTCGCTAACGGGTCAGTGATTGCTCCTGTATTACCCTAATGGCCTACCCCCGTAGGAATCCTGAAGGGAGAAGTCCCCTCCCCTTGGAAGGGCAGGGTGCCCTCAAGGGACCTATTTTTGGTAGGGAGAGGTCAAAATGCCTAGGTGTTTTGAGTTATCCACAGCAAGAATGACTCATCCCTAAAATATACTGAATAGAAATAAATCCAATCTATATTAGCACAGTTAGTTTATTATTTATCACTGCATTATTTCCTATGCCAATGTCCCCGACTGATAATCCGCAAATGCCTGCTGAATTTCCTGCTTGGTATTCATAACAAATGGCCCTGCTCTTTCTACGGGTTCGCCTATCGGTTTTCCTGCGATTAAAAGGTATCGACTCGCATTACTGGCATGAACTCTCACTTGGTTTCCATCCTCCAGTATCGCTAGTTGCCCTGGCACTAATTCTGTCGACGGATCTCCAATGGAAATACTGCCTTCGATCAAATAAATAAAAGCATTATGACCTTGCGGAATATTATCAACAAACTCACTGCTTTGAGTCGCTTTAATATCCCAATAGATAGGATTGATTTTCGGATTATCAATGATCCCTTGAGTACCATTGGTTGTTTTGCCTGCAATGACTTTTATATGAGTCGTTTTACCGCGAGATTCCTCGGGAATTTCTTCACAGGTTTTTTCCTGATACTTTGGAGCTGTCATTTTTTCAGACGCCGGTAAGTTAACCCATAGCTGAAACCCGGCTAACAACCCATTATCTTGCTCAGGCATTTCCGAATGAATAATACCTTTTCCGGCGGTCATCCACTGCACACCACCTGCTTCAATCACACCTTCATTGCCTGCACTGTCTTTATGTCGCATTTTGCCTGCCAACATGTAGGTGACGGTTTCGAATCCTCGATGGGGATGAGGAGGAAATCCGCCGATATAATCTTGCGGTTTATCCGATCCAAATGCGTCTAATAATAAAAAGGGATCTAACATATCAAGGTATGGCGAACCAATAATACGAGTGAGCTGCACGCCGTCACCGTCGGAGGCTTTGATGCCCTTAATTATTTGTTTAACGTTTCTAAAGCGAGTCATTGGTTTACTCCTTATTTAAGTCTTGGTATATGTAAGTATTTAATCAAATGATTTCTTCAATTTGTTTTTCGGCCGAGTTTTCATGGTTTTCATTCGACAAATTAATTTTTGAAGCATCGATCAAAGTAACGTCAGTGATCCCGATAAATCCGAGTACCTGTTTCAAGTAACCTGAAGCAAAATCCATTTCACTGCCGATCGGTACACCGCCGGAAGCGACAACAACATAGGCTTTTTTATCTTTTAGTAATCCTTCTGGACCATTTTCGGTATATTTGAAAGTGAGCTGCGCCCTTGCTACCAAATCTATCCAAGCCTTTAGTACTGCAGGAATACTGAAGTTATAAATCGGGGAGGCTATAACAATCGTATCGGCCTGCTGTAGTTCACCAACCAATTCAGTTGAAAAACTTAGAGTTTCTTTGTGTGAATTATTTCGTTCTCCCTCAGGAGTAAAGTTAGCGCCTATCCACTGCTCGTCGATAAAAGGAAGACCGGTCGCGAGGTCGCGATTGATTACTTCAAGTTCGGGTTGGCCTGCTTTAATTTGTTTAACCAGTAAATCGGATAATTGTCTGGTGATAGAGCCTTCGAATCGACCACTTGAATTGATTTGTAATAGCGATTTAGTCTTTGTTTTCATGTCTTTTCTCCGAGTGTTTAAATTCATTTGTGCTGATAGTGATTATTTTACAGTTAATAATTAATGGATAAACAGGTATTTATTGAATACAATGTTCTATACGGAAGAACAATGTTGCGGGCAGCGGGCAGCGGGCAGCGGGCTACGAGCGAAAAGTACGCTGCGCGTTATTATCTTTTGAACTTAGAACTTAGAACTTAGAACTTAGAACTTAGAACCTAGAACCTAGAACCAGGATTACACCGATGAATCAATTTGAAGATATGCACACCTTTGTACGAATAGTGGAAGCCGGTAGTATTACCAAAGCCGCGGAACAGCTCGATACCGTTAAGTCAGCTATCAGTAAGCGCTTGTCTGATCTGGAGAAACGTCTTGGCGTGAGTTTACTGACCCGAACGACCCGGAGCCAGGTTTTAACCGATTCAGGTAAAAGTTATTATAATCAATGCTTACGGCTAATTGACGATATCGCAGAAGTCGAATCAAGTGTCAGCAATCAGCATTGCGCATTAAAGGGAAAAATAAAAATTGCCGCACCCTTATCTTTTGGACTCGCCCACTTGGGCCCGGCTTTAAGAAAGTTCAGCGAAATCAATCCAGACATTGAATTTGATATCGACTTTAATGACCGCAAAATAGATTTGATTGGAGAAGGATTCGATCTCGGCATTCGAATTTCCCAGTTGGATGATTCATCGCTGATCGCAAGGAGACTCACCAGTATTCGATTAATTCTCTGTGCGAGTCCCGGTTATCTAAAAGAATACGGTACACCGAAAACAGCTCACGATTTAAACCATGGTCACGTCAGATTGCACTACAAAGATCAACCGGATAACTGGCAGATAAAAAATGATCAGGGTCATAATATTTCGGTTAAAATCCCTGCTGTATTAAGCGCTAACAATGGCGATTTTTTATGTCAGGCAGCCATTGATGGACTCGGTTTAATCTATACCCCGGATTTTATTTGTTATAAACCAATCAAATTGGGTCAGCTACAACCCTTATTGAGGGATCGCATCAAAGACATCGAGATTAACGCTTATGCGGTTTATCCACAAACCAGGCATTTATCAAAGCGCGTCAGAAATCTGGTGGACTATTTAGCACAATATTATGGTGATGAACCTTATTGGAGAATAGCTCGTGACTAACTATCATAGCTTGTTTGTCTTAGGCAGTTTGTTCTAAGGCTATATTCTATGAAACAGTGATTTTTGTCGACTATACTTAGTAGATAGAGCGTTTATTACGAGTAAAAGTAAGGTGTTAATAGAGCAGAAAATTCTTAAGTTCTCCTTGTTTATGACCGTAGTTACTTGTAGCTTATTCATGCAAGCTACTGGTATTACCGCGAACTCTTGTTCAAACGAATTGATATCTGATACGCCTCCTTTGTTGCTTTCACAAACCTGTTTATACAAAGATATTAACCAATCGCTAATTTACAATCAACTACAAAAGTTCACCCCAAACTACCAATTATGGAGCGATGGTGCTAACAAAAGTCGATGGATTTATTTGCCCATCAACAGCAAAATAAACACTCAAAATCCGGATAGATGGATTTTTCCGACAGGCACTCAGTTTTTCAAAGAATTTAGAAAACCAATGCCATTCTCTGCAGAGACGAGCGAGGAAATAAAGGTTGAAACACGTCATTTTATTAAAATCGAGTCTGGTTATGGAATCGATAAATGGCGTATTAGTACTTATTTATGGCAAGCAGATCAATTGGATGCCAGTTTAAGCGATGGCGCTACTAATGTTTTGAATACCAATCACGATATTCCGTCTCAAGAAGATTGTGTGACTTGTCATAAAGGTAATATTGATATCATCTTAGGTTTTGAGGCGATTCAGCTTAGCGACGCGCAGGCCAAGTTTGCATTTGGGCATGGTCCTCAGAGAGGAAATAATGAATTAACCCTTAAAAGTTTATCTGATAGAAAAATACTATCTCACCCGGTAAATCAACCAAGGCTGCCAGGTTCTGAACTTGAACAAAAAGCGCTTGGCTATCTTCATGCGAACTGTGGTAATTGTCACAATCCCTCGGGACATGCTGCAGAACAAGAAGCCCAACATTTAAAAATGCGGCACAAACTTAAGTTCGATTCGGTTTCCACTACCCATGTCTATCAAACGGCAGTCAATCAACCAACAAAAAATTTCACTTACGCGCCTTATATTGTTATGGGCGCTAACAATGAAGAATTAGCTATTTTTAATAGTGCTTTGATATTGCGAATGTTAAGTACTGATGAAAATTATCGAATGCCAATGATCGCGCGCAAAACAGTCGATTATCAGGCGGTTGAACTGTTGCATCAATGGATATTAACGCTACAAACGCCGGATAATTTCGAATTTAATTTGGATAGATACGCTCAGAAAAATAAACAACAACAATTGTCGCAGAGTCTTGAGACTCTGGAGAAAAATTTGTCTGCTGCATTACCACTTGAAAAAACTGGATTGAATATCAACTTACAATTTTTAAACTCACAAAACGTACCGCCAGTGATGCTGGTCTATTGGCCAGAAGATACCGGTTTGCAAAGTAACCCGGTAATGGACCACGAGGGTGGGTATTTTACTGAGAAACTGATTATAGGAAACCGGGGATCTCAAATGACGCTACGTAACTCCGATGAAGTAGGGCACACGATCTATGTAAAAGACAAAAAACAGGATGTTAACTGGCGACTAAACTATATGCCGCCTAATTCGGAGTTTAAACAAGCCTTATTCTGGGAGGAAGATGTTTTCGTGGAAATGCGCTGTAAACTCCATTTGTACATGAGTGCCTGGGCTGGTTCTGTCTCAAGCCGATATAACAAGATATTTGAGTTTTCTAAGAATAATCTTAAACATCGTTTTGCAATGAAAGCTTATCCAGAAAAATTCACCCAAGTTAAAATTTGGCTACCAAAATTCGATCCGATTGTTACCAATATTAAAAATCTAGAAACACAGACTCTGGATCTCAAAAAAGCTGGCCAATTAGTCGGTAAAGTGAAAATTTCACGAATGCCTCTCGAGTAGAAAATATCTCATTAGCCAATAATTGGTCGTGATTATAAGCCCAATTCGGCGAAATCGGCGCTTAATTTACCTAATTAATGATCACTAATCTTGATTTTATTATACTTCCTACTACGCTTTAGCAATGAAAATATGAAATATCGCTAAACAGATTACACTAACAATGAACTATCACACAGTTTTGTAAAAAGCTTCAGGAGAACGATATGAAGGTCTATTCTAAACTAGGTAAGACAATAGTTTCACTCGCTGCATTATTCTCGTTTCCAACCTCAGCCTTTGAAGATGTTTCAAATGATGTCGACCTGAGTTTCAGGTATCGACTTGAAACCGTCGATCAAGATGGATTCACGGAAGATGCGACTGCGTCGACTATTCGTACTCGAGTCACCGTAAAAACTAAATGGTCTGAGTTATTTGATACAGTTATCGAAGCCGATGATGTCACTGAAGTGGGTTTAGATGACTATAATGCCGGTGGCGGCAATACGCCGGATAAGGCACAATATCCAGTGGTTGCCGATCCTTCGGGCACCGAAATTAATCAGGCCTTTGTTCGAGCCAATTTCGATGGGTACAAGGTCTCCTATGGTCGTCAAAGAATCTTGATCGGCAGTCAACGTTTTGTTGGCGGAGTGGGTTGGCGACAAAACGAACAAACCTATGATAGCCTGACAGTCAACGGGTCTTTTGGTGATTTTAAGCTCAGTGCATCTCATGTGTTTAATGTTAACCGAATTTTTGGTGAGCAAGTCGCCGCTGGTGACCATGGACACAATACCAATCTGATTAATTTGGACTACACCGGGTTTGGCAGTGGCACATTAACGGGTTATTACTTCAACATTGATAATGAAGATGCAGCCGGCCTGTCAAACGATACTCTTGGGGTTCGATATTCCAATAAAATCAATTCCATTTCTTACGTCGCTGAAATCGCCACACAATCTGATGGCGGCGATAATCTGAACAATTATGATGCGAGCTATTATTTATTGGACATTAATTATAGCCAGAATAATTACTCTTTTGGTGGCGGGTACGAGTTACTAGGAGGTGATAGTGCAGGCGGGCAGGGATTTACGACCTCGCTTGCAACCTTGCATAAATTCCAGGGTTGGGCCGATGTTTTCTTAGCGACACCGACAGCGGGCATTGCAGACCTATATTTAAAAGGTTCTATTAAATTAAATGGTTTTGCGATTAAAGCGATATACCATGATTTTAATACTGATGAGGGCAGTAACTCGCTCGGTACTGAAATAGATATTGCTGTTTCAAAAAAGCTCACCGGCAAGCTAACTGGATTGCTGAAATTTGCTTCATTTAGTAGTGATAATGCCAGCTACGCCTCGCGAGACAAGATATGGTTAATGTTTACCTACACGCCTTAACAATAGCAAATAATAATCTTAGCAAAACGGCGACTTTTAACGTCGCCGTTTTGCAGGTTTGTTTTTAGGTCAGCCAGTCAACTTGATTGTTAGTCAAAGATAACCAAACTAATCGCCCCACCTAGTTCACCCAGCTTACCACCTTCCTTTTTACCGCCAGTAATATCCAACTCTCCTTTGGGAGTGCCATGACAACTCAAGCAAGATTCTTTGTAGTATTCAGGAAGAATGTAGCGATAAGCAGACTTTCCTTTGAAGTCGGTTTTTTCCGAAAAGGGTTTGCCTTTTTGGTAACTTGCATCCTTAAACATGGATTCTATGATGTTGGCTTCCCACTTGTCCGGGCGGTTCGCTCTGTTTCTAACATAACTTTTTGGTGCAGTAAGCTTAATCGTCATTTTTCCATTCATATTGGCGTTGAAAGCTCGAGCAACCTGGCGCGCAAAAATGGCCGGTAAAAATCCCTTAAAACCCACCCCTTTTTCATTGATCAGTGGCTGTGCTTCATTCATAACGGTTTTAACTGCGTCTAACATCGCTTTTTCGGAAGCAGAAGAGGTTTTGATATCGAGCGATTTACCGGTCGCTTTTTTATAATTGACTAATGCAAGTTTAATAACGTTATCGGCTGAAAGCCCTTTATCTCCTTTACTTTCGTCATTAATCAAGTCTTGATTTTTTGATATTACTGCGCGGGCCGAACGGTATAAGGTGGTTAATTGGTTTCCTACTTCGTCGTTTGAGGCGGCTTTTACCCGGTTATCCGGGAACATTCCTAAGATTAAAATCAGCAACGCTAGTAATTGAATTATCCAATGGTTTTTTAGACTGGGCATAAGTAACTCCTATTTATTGGTATCAGAGTGCGTATAAAAATCGAATAATGTAAAGCGTTATAGTTTGGAACATAAAATTCTTGAATCACAAAACTGGCAATACGCTTGAGGTTAGTCTAGTTCAAATCAATAAACTTTCAAGTAAGCCACCAATTTAGAGCGAATAGTTACTAAATACGAGCTTTATAAAGCTAAATAATATTAATAATTGGGTTATGAGTTGTAGAATTCGAATTTTTGAACTATACCTATTAATCATCGTTGATCCTAATTTTTGGTTGCTCTTGTTTCGAACTAAATCGTACACGCCTAATAGGGCTATTCATGTTTTTTAGATTGTATGGTAAGTCTGTGTTGGAGTTTTTATGAATATTGGTGCAAACATATCTACTAAAATTTACGTGATGAGCGCCGCCAATGCAGTATTAGTAGCGATCGTGCTGTTGTTTCTGGGGACCCAAATCAGTCATATAGCCAATATATCCAATCAACAAATCAAACTTACCGAAACTCAAACATCCACCATCAATCAGCAACGGGATGCCAGTCAGAATCAAAGCGAGGAACTAGAAAAACTCGCCTTAGCAAACCAGTCACTGCAAGTATTTTCTGACTTAAGGTTTTGGCTATACGATTTACAAGTCAGTTGGTTAAATGAGGCCGAAGAAAATGCCAATAGTACCAAGCTTCAGTTAGTTCCGTTGCTTGAAGAACTGGCAAAGGGCAATAAAAGCTTGACCGAAGACCTACCTACACTGGTTGACCAATTTGAAACGGCAATGTTTGATGCTGTTGATGCTTATGTAGATGAAAACCGTGTTCTTGGAAATTCATTGGTGGCAAAAGCAAGGGGCCTCGGCGTGAGAATTGAAGGTGATTTACGCCAGTTAATTGCTGAACTTCAGCAGTCCGCCAATAATAGTGCAGTCGATGTTTATAACAAATCAAAGTTAGTCCTGGAAAGTGCGTTGGACGTGAAAGGATATGCGAAAACGGTCAGTAGTGACAGCGCGTTGTTGTCCAATGTATTTTGGCTCATTCTTATGGTTATTTTTGCATCATTTTCCGTGTTTAGCTGGCTGTTAATAAAAAATATCGTTAGCCCTATCAATATCCTACAAACGACAATCAGTGATATCGAAAGAGAATCCAACCTGCGACGCGAAATTACGACAAAAGGCAGTGATGAGATTGCTCAGACCTCGCAAGCTTTCAGTCGAATGATCAAGAAATTTCGGCAAACTTTATTAGAGTGCAGCAGTGCCGTTAGTGAAGTTGAAGAAGCCGCAAAGATGTCTGAATCGGCAATGATTGAAACAACAAAAGGAATCGCACAACAACATCGAGATACGGATATGGTCGCAACCGCAATGACACAAATGGCGATAACCGTTGAAAATGTTGCAAGTAATGCTAAGGAAGCATCCACTTCTGCGTCTTCGGCTAATCGAGAAGTGAGGCAAAGTCAGGAAGTTGTAAGTCAAACGATGAGTGCTATTGCTTCACTTGCCAAAGAGGTGAGGCAAGCACAAAGTGTTGTTAACAAAGTTGCAAAAGAAAGCGATAATATTGAAAAAATACTCGAAGTGATACGGGGTGTGTCAGAGCAAACAAATTTACTTGCGCTGAATGCCGCCATAGAAGCTGCTAGAGCAGGAGAGGCTGGACGCGGTTTTGCGGTGGTAGCGGATGAAGTAAGAACGTTAGCGCAACGCACCCAGGAGTCCACTCTTGAAATTCAAACAACCGTGGAAAGATTAAATTCTGGCACTGAAAATGCTGTAGAAACAATGGAACAAAGTGCCATTTCGGCAGAAAAGAGCGTAGAATTTGCGGAAAAATCGGTGACTTCTTTAGGGATTATTTCAGATGCGATCACTAACATTTCTGATTTAAACCTGGTTATAGCTAACTCAGCAGCCGAACAAAATACTGTGACGGCCAGTATTAACGAAAATATTCTTAGTATCAAAGGTGTCACCGGTCAAACTAACGTTGCCGCAGAAAAAACCATGGGAGCGGTTCATCAATTGATTGAATTATCACAAAAACTTGATGGTCTCATTAAGCAGTTTAAGTTATGAATTCAGAGGTTTTGTTACCTGCCAGGTCTTTCAACTCAAATTTTAATATCTGCCTAATGACTCAATTCTAGTGGTCAAGATACGATCGCTGGATAGAGTCTACAATCAACTCGTACATTTTCTACTTTTTGAATTATGAGTTACTATCTTTGGGTAACCTTTTTGGCGAGAAAAGGGAAGTTGTACTCTCGTGCAAAAACTGAATCCAAATATTCCCCCTGATCTATAGCATTTAAGGCGATTGCCAGGCAAAAGTTAGTGAGAGTATATTTGCCAGGTTAATAGCCTAATTCATAATTCTTACACATTGTTTTGGCAAAATGGCATAGGATGGGTCGAAAGCCTATATCTGGATTGAACCCCTCATATTAGGAAAGTTATTCGTGAAATTAAAAATAAGAGACAAACTCTTTGCCGCCATGTTGCTTGCTAATATTTTTGTGGTCGCTGGTCTCTATTTATTGAGTAGCTGGTTGTTTACTCTAAGTTTTCGTCAGTATCTGGATGCCAGTCAGGAAAGAGAATTAGCGCCTTTGGTGGCGGCTCTGGCAGAGCGATTTGCGATTGAAAGCAACTGGTCATGGATCGAATCACCGCAAGATCCGGATTGGCAATCGTTGATTGAGACGTATGTTATTAAGAACCGGGGGTCACGATCGAATCAGCCACCGAAAGATGATAAATTCCACCCTCCAAAAGAGAGGTTACTTGACAGGCGGCGAGATACCGGAAGGGATCGCCCGCCCAAGAGAATGCAAGACGGTCAACGGGATGGACCTCCATTTAAGCGACCACCGCCACCACGTCCTGAACATTTAGCACCGCCTGGTCAATTTGGTATTAATCCGTCAATTTTATTGGCAGATTCCGAAAAACGACTTATTGTAGGCAGGAAGGATAAACGCCATGCAGTCAACTGGATTGATATTCAAGTCGAGCAAAGAATTGTCGGTTACATTGGTTATTTTAGAACCCAGGATATTACTTCCGAGTTAGACCGAGTCTTTATTGAAAGGCTGAGAGAAAATATAAGCTGGTCGTTATTATTGATTATTTTTGTATCTGCATTGATAACATTGCTGCTTGCCAGTCGATTCGTCAGGCCCATTCAACGGATCCGGTTGGCGACCAAAGCGATCATCGCCGGTAAATATTCCACTCAAATAAAAATAGAGTCATTGGATGAGATTGGTGAATTGTCTAAAGATTTTAATCAACTGGCCAATTCACTTAAACAGAATTTAACTGCCAGACAGCGTTGGATTGCCGATATATCACACGAGTTAAGAACACCGGTTGCTATCCTACAAGGGGAGCTGGAAGCAATGCAGGATGGTGTGCGCAGTGTAAACAAAGCATCTATCGAATCGCTGCATCAGGAAGTCGTCAGATTAAGTAAACTCATTAGTGATCTACACGAATTGTCGCTTTCCGACAGTGGTGCACTGAGCTACCAATTTGAACGATGTGATCTTGTCGAACTCATTCAGGAAGTTTTCGAACTTATGAGAGCATCAATCAATCAATGCCAGTTTACTGTTACTCATCAACCAGCGGCGTCTACCATTTACTTGTCTGGCGATCAGTATCGATTGACACAACTTTTTATGAATTTGCTTAATAATAGTTTATCTTATTCTTATAAAGGGGGAGAGGTTCGAGTCGACTATAAATTCGAAAATGGCGGTGTCACTGTTTTTTGGTTGGATTCTGAACCAGGCTGTTCTGATTCTCAATTAGAAAAGTTATTTGAACGATTGTATCGAGTCGAATCATCAAGGAACAGAAATTTGGGTGGTTCGGGTTTAGGGTTGTCCATTTGTAAAAACATTGTAATCGCTCATGGCGGGACCATAGAAGCTAGACATGCTAATCTAGGTGGTGTGGAATTTAGAATTCATTTTCCAATAACAGATTAGTCAGGAGTCGTTTATGTCAGTTGATTCAACTACAAAATCGAAAATATTAATTGTTGAAGATGAGATTAAATTGGCCCAGTTGCTCGCCGACTACTTACTGTTGGCATCTTTTGAACCGGTCATGCTGCACAGTGGTGATCAAGTCGAGGACTGGTTAAGTGACAATTCGTGCAATCTGATTTTATTGGATTTAATGTTGCCAGAAAAAGACGGTATGGAAATATGTCGATCTATCCGCAAAACCTCAAACATTCCTATTATTATGGTCACGGCAAGAGTTGAGGAAATCGATCGACTACTCGGGTTGGAAATCGGCGCAGATGATTATATTTGTAAGCCATACAGCCCAAGAGAAGTTGTGGCACGAGTTAAGGCTGTTTTACGTCGAACAACGGTTATTTCTAGCCGCCCGGAAACAGGGCTGGAATTAAACGAAAACCGGTTTGAAGTAAGTTGCGGCGATAAAAAATGTGAACTAACAAAAGTAGAGTTCAATTTATTCAAGAAACTAGTCGAAAATATGGGACACATATTTTCCAGAGATCAATTAATGGACTCTATTTACGCCAACCAGCATGTGGTAAATGATCGCACCATCGATAGTCACATCAAAAAACTTAGAAAAAAACTCATTGCCCTGGGCCTAAAAGGTGAAACCATCCAATCTGTTTATGGTGCGGGATATCGATACGAACCGACCGATTAAGTTCATGCGTTAATCCTTTGTTGCACGCAGATAAGATGTATATCTGGATTTAACATGATGACTCATTATCTGGGACTAATGTTATCTAACTGCTAACCTTTGTAGTTGACCCAATTCAGGTTGTAAACAAATTGCCACAGATGAAACTAAATCCGAACAAGCTAAATACGATGTGACTATTAAACGAATTTTGTATAGGTTGCCAATTTTTTAAAATTGACCTTTAACTATTTAAAAAACATCATGTATTTCCATTTGAGATTATCTGCATATGTTCACTAATTGTCGGTTTTGCGGTTGCATTCAAAAGGCACTCGTGTAATATATTGATTTTAAAAAAAATAATCGTTTGGTTAAAATGCAAGGTTGTGTTTGTGTTTTTACTGAACATAATCAGCGTTATATTTTAAAAGGATGTTTATGAAAGCAGTGCCTATTGTAAAAGTTTCCGATATTGTCGAGGCAGAAAGTTACTACTGTACTAAATTAGGATTTGGAAAATGTTTCGAAAATTCACCAGGAAAGGATAGAAATCCAGCATATATTGGCTTGTTGAGAGATGGAGCTCGTATAGACATATCTTCATTTCCAGGAGATGGGATTGAGGGAAGTGCGGTTAGACTAGATGTGGATAACGTCGACATACTATTTGAAGAGTTTAGTAAGAAAGGTGTTTCTATAAAATTAGAACCTTATGATCAGTCATGGGGTACTCGGGAAATGCTTCTTGATGACCCGTTTGGAAATAAACTGCGCTTTACATTAAGTTAATCTTTGAAGTTTATGTTTAGGAAAAATAGAATGGAAAAATATTTAAGTGTTTTAGTAGCAAGTTTTGTTTTGATATTCGCTCATTCGGCAATTGCTGGAGGTGGGTTAACTGCTAATAAGGTAACCAAAGTTTCCTTCCAGACAGGAGGCTTCTTCCTTTATGCTAGTAATTGGTCTAATCCAAATGAATGCTCACAATCTAATGCAATCGTTCTAAAAAGCAGTGATTCGAACTACGACAAGGCATATTCTCTTCTTCTTGCGGCCTACATGTCTGGGAAGAAAATATCGGGTTACTCTGACGGCTGCACGGAGCACGATGGTCAGACCTACAATACCATTCGTGGTTTTAAATATTTAACTGTAGAGTAAGTCGAAATATAACCAGTTGCTGTTTCGGATCTTCGTTTCACTCAGCCCTAAAAGCAAAGCGTTAAGAACTATAATTAAGTATCTTTATTTTAATTGGACTATACTTTACATTGGGTTTAGTGACTTTGAGGGTGTTGATATGAATAAGCGAAGAGTGCACGACGGGATTGTTGGTCTGGTAATAATAATAGGTGTTGTTCTTGGTCATTATGTTGACTATATGTGGTTATTGCTTCCTGGCATTCTAGGGGCAACTCTAGTGCAAAGTGCAGTAACGGGTTTTTGCCCTCTTTATTATACATTAGACAAAATTGATTCTTATTCAACCAAAGAATAAAGTAAGTTTCTAATAACCCTGGCATAAAGAATTGCGAGGAAGAGCACCTGACAAATCGGTCAAATTCGCCTGCAAAAAACGCAGGCTTGGACTTCATTAGGATACGCCACTTACCTCAGCACTATGCAACTGAGCAAAGTAAGGAGCATGTTTCAATTGGATGGGATATTAGAAAAGCTAGCTAAATTGCATGGCTCATGGAAGGGAAAAGGTAAAGGTAAATTTCCCACAATTGATTCTTTTGAGTATGAAGAACACTTACATTTTGAAGTGGATTTATCTTATCCGTTAATTCATTATGAGCAAAAAACAGTTCTTCTCCCATCGGAGGAGCCAAGTCATTGGGAATCAGGTTTCATTCGTGTTCTTGATAGTGGAATGATCGAAATTTCGAATTCTCAAGATAGTGGTCGAGTGGAGGTTTTACAGGGAACAATGAAAAACCTATCTAACATTAGCCTAGAATATGAAATGGAATTTGTCAGTATTGTCCTTGCTAACGATTCAAGACTTGTTAATACAAGAAGAGTGATTAAAGTCACCAATAACACCTTAGAATATAGTAAATTTATGGCTACCAATACAACAGAAAAACCAATGATGTTGCCACACCTTCATTCAATATTAACTAAAGTAGAATAACGCATAACAAAGCTCGGTTATCGAAAATTTATACTTAAGCCTGTATCTTTTAAACAGTAATATACTATCCGCTAATGTGGTAGAGCCTCACTAGAACAACCGACAAATTTGACCGTTAAGCATCGGATAGAAAAGGAAACACATGAGTATTACCAATAGTGCCTCAAAAACTTATAACAAGGCCAAGCAAAGCAAAGCGACTTGCTATCTGTCTGTAAAAGTATTTAAGAAGGCGATTAGATCGGTAATTTCATTAGCGGTCAGATTCAGTTCACCAATTTGACCGCCTTGATCAATATTTTGATCGACTTCCGGCGCATCGGGGAAACCGGAATCTCGCGTATTGTAAAAATCAACCACTTCTTCCAGGGTATTAAACACGCCGTTATGCATATAAGGCGCTGTTATTGCAATATTACGCAGATTAGGCGTTCTAAACTGTCCATTATTTCTTGCTTGACCGGTTTCTGCACCTAACCCCAAATCAACGAATGTTGGATCATTTATGAAAGCCGGTAAAAATGGATTGCTAGGAACACCGATATTTTCATATTCAAAATCAGAAAATACAACCACATCGCCGTTATCAGAATGACATCGATCGCAGTCTGCTTTGCCACTAAATAGTGTCTGACCTCGCAATTCTGATGCTGTAAAATTCTCGTTCCCTGCACTTACTTGATCAAATTTTGAATTAAAAGGGGAGAAGATATCGGTTCTTTCAAAAGCCGAGATGGCATCCGCTAGATATTCATATGAGCGCTCGGCATCTGCTAAAATGCCTTCACCAAACAGTGACTCAAATTCGGCGGCATAACTACCTGAGCTTAATTTATCGATAACTTGTTGCGCATTCTCATTACCCATCTCGACAGGATTAAGGAACGGTCCTTTAGCTTGCTCCTCAAGAGAGGCGGCTCGGCCATCTAAGAAAAGTCCACCGACTAACTGACCTTGCCCATTGCCTTGATTTTGGGGCGCAGGAATCAATGCCGCGTAACTGGCGGTCGGAGAATTTCTTGTGCCAAAACTCACACCATCTGCACCCACCGAGGTTGGGTTAGACGAGTTAGGGTCGTCGAAACCGGTAGATAAATCATGGCAACTTGCACAAGACTGTCCGATAGGTGTTGAAAGGTTGGTATCGTGATAAATTAAATTGCCAATAACCACTAATGCAGCCGTTTCTACGATGGAGCCATCTGATAGGGTAGTTGTTGCCGTTTCAGGGCTTACAAAAATTGCTACAGTATCCGAGGCGCTATCAAATGACCCATCGTTTACCACTAAACTAACAACATAATTGCCTTCAAGATCAGCAACAAAACTTGCGTTAGTATCATCAGGGTTAATCAATATCGCATTACTTCCATCTGGTATTGTTATTAAAGACCAACTAAAGCCTATTGTATCGCCATCACTATCCGTACTTGCGCTGGCATCCAGGAAAATAGTCTCACCTGTAGTTGCCTGTTGGTCAATTCCGGCATTGGCGATCGGTTGGTTGTTTGACACGATTTCCGGTTGCTCTACTTCATCAGTTGATTGGTTGGAGCCGCAACCTGAAATAAGCAAGATAATCATCAGCGGAAAAAACAGGGCAGAAAATAATGTTTTGAATACGTTTTGGTTAAACATAGCGCTACCTCTTAAAGCGTGGTTTGTTTAGCTATTATTGGACTACATTAATGTGAAACAAATAGGGAATAAATGTGAACAAAATGTGTAAATTGAGGGTACTAGTACCTCGACACAGGGATTTTGACTAGTTCAGCCAGTCGAGAAATAGGCCAGAACTAGGCGCTTACCTGCAGGACTAGCTCGCTAATTTAAAGGTAAGCAAAGCTGGCCCCGTGAGCGGAGCGAATGCTTTGGGTCTTGTCTTCGAGCCACGCCTTGCACTCACTTGTTGGCTGAACTCTGAACTAGTCAAAATCCCTGTGTCGAGGTACTAGTGTATTTATAGACAAAAAAAGACCGACATTTGTTGGTCTTTGTAAGTAATCTCAGGTTTAGATAAGAACTAACATTTCGAACATTTCGGGTCTGACCAACCCAACTAGTACCCACTTGCGTTGGAATATCCAATTGCTCGGAAATGGCTGCGAATATTTCAAACAATACTATCTGCAGCTGCAAAAAAAGCAGATGATTTTTTTGCAAAACGTAAGACTAATAAATCATCAAATTAGTTTAATGTCATTCCGTGCTTGGTACTATTTTTTTTAAGCTTCCTGGTTAGGGCTTGTTGATCCCTAGCTGTTTTTATTTTGACCCGCTCAAAAGTATAGTTTTGGATGGCATTGTTAAGAAGATAAAACGGCCACCAAAACAGGCAAATTGTCTCATGTTGAGATATGTAGCGCTAAGATTCAACAAATTGGTGGTATTCTATCTGTAATTGTGGTTTCCTCGTACATTCTCGTTAAATAATACCTGTTTAAACTCCCACTCTTTTGAAATTGCAGCAAATAACAATGGATGGTTATCTATGAAAATTGCGATTGTCGATGAAACGTCTACCCGCGGGAAAGGTATTGCTTCCTGTATTCAAAGATTATTTTCTGATGTTGAATTAACCACGGTATTAGGTAACTGCGCTAGCGGTCCTCGAGCGAGTGCGGAAATTCATAGATTTGCGGATAAATTTGATTACATCTTTGCACATCACAGCCAACTAAATTTAGCACAGCAGTTGTCTGAGGATGCCAGCATTATTTTGTACACTTTGTTTTATGATAATGACGCTGAGAGGAAAGGCGGTCTATGGATTCAAGAACATGTAAGTGAGACTGGTGGAGTAAGTGATGATGCAATCTTAAAAGCGATAGGAGGTGATCCGAAAATAAAGCCTCAAAAAATGGATGTTATGCCCAGCTCTAAGTACGGATTGTGGCATGCTTTAGCGTCATCACACTTAAATATTGAAAAACTGAAGCCTTACATCAATGCTCTTAAAGAGCAGCATGGTGAGTCAAATAATTTGGATGAGTTTGAGAAATTATACAGTGAAAAGCCTGAGAGAGCTTACGCTTTTGCAAATGGGATAAAATCTAGCATAAAAAATTACGGTCAAAAATCGGACCAGGGATTGCGTTTTGATCAAAGCGTTAAGTATGCCAAACGTGAGTTCAATGTGCTTTTTATAGATGATAATAAAGAAAATTATTTGATTCTTAAAGACAAACTTAAACAATATCTGTTAGATAATGACGAGTCCTTTGAGTCAAACGTAATCTATATCCAAACGACAGAAAACTTACAAGAGCAATTCAAAAAATTGCAAAATATACAAGCGGTTATTTTTGACGACCGTTTCCCCGCAGATGTCAACATTAGTGAAATAATAGAAAACCTCATTGCTATTCGACCAAATATACCGTTTTATATTTCGGGCTCAAATATTCTGGAGTTTGAAGATGAAAAATCCCAGCAAGACGCTCCGATATTTCTATCTAATGTAAGGGCATATGAATATAAAGATGAAAAACGTGCTACGGCGCTATTTGATGCATTGCTGGCGGATTTGAAGGCAAGAGTTGAAACACCTTATTTTACTGCGCTTAACAAATATGCAACTGAGAGAAAATCCGCTTTTCATGCTTTGCCAATTACAGATGGTGGCTCCCTCAATGATAGCGTTTGGACACGGGAGTTTACTGATTTTTATCAGCGAAAGTTCTTTGCTGCAGAAACCTCCAGCACAAAGAGCCCTTTATCCTCTGTATTTTCTCCCCAAGGAGAGTTACAGAGATCATTAGAAAAAGCTGCAGCAGCATTTCACTCTGATAAATCTCTTTTTGTCACTTCAGGGACTACAGTATCTAATTTAATTGTATATAAAATTCATATTCGTGAAGGTGATCTGGTTTTGTTGGATTGGAACTGCCATAAATCCCATCATAATGCGATGGTTGAGTGTGGTGCCAGGGTCAAATATCTTAAGTCTGAATATAATAAAAATTTCGGTATCGCCGGATTAGTGTCTATTAAGCAAATTTTGAACGAATTGCGTGAACTAAAGAAAATAAATGAAACCGTAAAAATGATCTCTCTGACACATCCCAGCTTTGATGGCTTGTTATATAACGTTGAAGAAATTATGCGCGAAGCGAGTAAGATATTTCCTGGCATAATATTCTTTTTTGATGAAGCATGGTTTGCTTACGGATCTTTTTATCCTGACCGGAAATTTCGTTATCGTTCGGCTATGCTGGCGGCGGCCAAGATACGCCAGGAAGGAATTAAAAAAGTTGAATATCGAGGTTTTCCTGATGAGGATGTGCGCGTCTATGTGACTCAATCAATACACAAAACACTTTCTTCAATCAGACAAGGTTCGATGTTACATATCCATGATCCCTATTTAGTTTACGCTAACGACGAAGACAAATTACACCTTAAATACATGATAGACAATGCTTACGAAACCTACATTACCACAAGTCCAAATAACAGTATTTTAGCGTCTTTAGATGTAGCGCGAATGCAGGCGGAGATGGAGGGCTTTGATCGCATTAATCGTGCAATTGCCTGTGTTCAAATTTTTAAAAATGGCTTGCAAGCAATGTGTCATCGTTCGCCCGCTGTCAAGGCTATGGGACTGAGAGTTGTGGAAGCAGAAGAGTTGGTAACTAATTGTAGCCAAGATAACGTTATAGTTGATCCATTAAAAGTGACACTTTATTTTAATCGTGTACCGGGCGCATTGGCGGTGAAGAAGCTTAGTGAATTCAACATTCAAATTAATAAATATAGTGCCAATACAGTTTTACTCTTATTTACCATCGGTGTTACACGAGGGAACGTGAATCATTTGCTGAGTTCACTAAATACCTGGGCCGAACAAGTTGTGACCAAAGAACCGTTTCGTGAAGATAATAGATTGAAACTACTTGTCACTAAAATCCCTGATTTTTATCCTGGATTTTTGGATGAACCAAGCAAGCAAATTGCCTGCTTGAAAGTTATACACGATGAGTTTCATGCTAATCAAGTCCCCAATTACACAGGTAGCGAACATAGCCTGTATCAATGCGCAAAACCTGTACTCATATCAGATTGTTTGCATAAGGAACACTTGAACAAGGACTTAGATAACAATCAATTGGTTGCAGCACAGTCAATTACGCCGTATCCACCAGGAAGCCCGATTATCGTTGCCGGTCAAATTATTTCAAAAGATATATTAGAGTATCTCATTAGTTTGAAAAAATCCGGCGGGGAGATTCATGGAGTTATTAAAAATCAGGATGGAGACGACTGTATTATGCTGGTTAATCAGAATGCAAAATAACACAGATGTTTTATACCCGTGCTACCTCAAAAAGCCGATTCCAGCAAGGCTATAAGCCACCATATTTGAGGCATGGAATTTTAGGGTTAGTCATTTTAACTCAAAATTTCATAACGAAGAAGATGGTGGCTTATAGCCTTGCCCTTCGGGTGCTCAGCTAAAAAGCCTGCACCGCGTTATAACTTTTGGTAAGGGCTAGCCATTGCCTTCGAGTTGTGCCTTGTTCAGGCTTTTTAGCTGAACACTGGAACCTGCATTTTGAGGTAGCACGGGTATACATTGTACTTATGGAGTAGAGTTAAATGGATGTGAATTTACGCGACCGAATCTGGCCAGAATATACTAGCAATTGGTTTATGCCCACTGCTGATGCGTCTGTTCCGCATAATTATAGTGCGGATAATGCCAAGGCAAATAATAGCATTAAACGATATTTATCGGAAAATGGATTAAATATTTCGCAAAACTGGTTACCCGATGAAATATTCCATGAGAACATCAAACGTTGGATAGGTTACTGCTCGGTTCCATATCATACGTTAATAGGAAATACACCAACCCAACCCTTGTACATGTCGTTTTTCCCATTTATTTTTGAAGTTGTATCTGCCGCATTTTTAAACAAATTCGATTCATATATTACCCAACCAAATTTTTTAGAGTTTGGCAATAGCATCGTCATACGTCAGGAACAACCAGATGTCGTCCAGCGGTGCATGAATGGTATACTAGCGAGTTTGATCAATTTTGAAAACCCAAAATATGGATTTATTCATAGAGTTTTAATTAATGATGACGTTGAATCCAATATTTCTGATATGGGATTTGAATGCAATGGAAATTTTTGGCTGCGCCTAAACGTCGGTTTAAAGGATCAAGTTATTAACGATATTAATAACCCCCACGCCCGTATTACTAGTGATCGCTCTATACGCATACGAGAAATGAAGACCCACCTGGCGAGCGCAGATTCTTATTTTAAATTAGATGTCGAGAATGAAAACGGTTATACCCGTTTACTATTTAAGCAGAAAACCGATGAAGAGATCGACCTTCAAGAAGCTGCTGGCTTAAGTTCCGGGATTGAAAAGGAAGATGTTCTAATGAATAGCAAAGAATCACAGCAACGTGCCAATAATGCAAAACAAAATAAAAGTCAGAAATTGGATCGCAAACAAACACGTACAAAGCAGAATATTGTTTTCAATAATAGTTCTCTTACTAATGTCATGATGGGCGACAATAGTACGCAAAATAATTACGTTGGTGAAAAGAAAAAGTGAAGGCGAGATAGATGACAATTTTTGATATAGGAAAGAGAAATGTCTGAAACATTGGATGAAATTGATGACTACGTAAGCGATAGCGGCGTTGAATCTAATGGAAGCGGCTACACCTTTAATGAAAGTGAATTTAGTGGAATGATTGGAGATGGTAATCAGCAGAATAATTTTAATATTAGTATTCATAAGACTTTCGAAGATACTTCTAGTGAACACGATTTTCCACAATCTGAAAGTAATTATTCCACTAATTTTTTATCCCATTTAAAAAAACATCAGCAGTTTTATCACAAACATCATTGGTTAATTGTTTTACGTAATGAAGATAACAAAATGTATTTATACGATATGCTGGCTCAATTAATTCAAAGTACCGTATATCGAACTTATAGATTTCAATCTGAAACTATTAAGTGTCGGGATTATATCAATAACAGTGACAAATTGAATTATTCAAAGCCGACCATAACCAAAGTTATTATAAAAGACGATAGCCAGTTTTTTGATTTTTTTAATGAACCCGAAAACGTTATTGAATTGACAGATCGATTGCGAAAATGCCGTAACACATTGATTTTCATTGTTAACGTTAAGTCAATAGTAGACTCGGCGGCTAAACTAAGACCCCCCCTAAAACCTGAACTACGTGAATACGCAATTTGGCAACCAATGCCAGTTGAACTTGAACGCCGCTCAAGCATTAAACTAGATGAAGTAAATATTGTGGAACGATGTACCCTGGTGATAGCAATATGGTTTAACAGCTTACCCTACAACTTGTTTCAACTGTTATTAACTCGTGTCCTGGAAGCTCGTGTTGAAAACATGAAGAGTACGGCTGAGGGAAATGCTTATCCCGAATGGTGGATAAACTGGCAGCTAAATCCGGATCAATATTTTGACAAGCTTGGTTTAGTTAACAGCCCGATTTCTGACGAAAAAAATATATCCATGCATTTTAAACAACCGGGAGAACAACTTTTTTTCAGAGAGCAAATATTAAGGGTTGGAATGTTTAATTCTCTGGAATTATGGGAAAAGTTCAAAGCGATATTTTTACTGAACAGTGGCCAATCAATTCCTGAGTCGCTTTGGGGATCATTCATAGCCCCCGAACTGGCCACTTACCTTGAAAACTTACATAGTAATAATCTGTTGGTTGTGGACGTGGCGTTTCTTATGAAACTTTATCAGGATGTTCGATTCACTAAGCATAACAATGATCAGCAGTATTTCCTCCGTTTTGTCCATTTAGTGAAGTATTTGTATAGCAAGAGTGCTTGTCGTGAGGTGGTTGTTGAATTTCTTACCCAAATGCAACATTTAATGAAGAACGAAGAATTACAACTAATCGAGAGCGTTAATAACAACATAAAAGCGCTTAAATCTTTGCCAAGTACAATGGCTGAATTGGCCGAACTGGCTAAATTGGCTGATCAGGATATTGCTCTACGAATGTACTGGCTCAAAGATTTAATCTACGCAAGCTGCATATTATTGGATAAGGTTTTGGACACGAACGATGTGCTCTTTTTGGAAAAATATGCTTATGTATTTAACTATTCTTCGGGCAAAAGAGAGATTGATAGTCAACATTTGCCTACTAATGGTATTTATGCCTATTTTTTAAAAGGGCTTTTAGTCGACTCTGTTCAAAAAATACTTAATTTGTCAGAACAACTAAAAGATCTTGAAATATCTAAAGAACAGCTTCCGATTTTTAATATAGCGAGGTATGCAGTGCTTGAAGCTATGGATTCTAAACCGGCAGGATTGACTGGGGTTCGAGGATTGAACTATTTATATGGTCTTTTACTAAGTGAACGAGGTATTGACACGATCATTCAACTCCTTTATCCGAAATTCTTGCGATACAGAGATTATACAATGGAGTTAATGTATACCATGACACGTTTGCGACAGTTGCTGATTTTACAGGAAGTTGAAGACAAATATCTGGATGATGCAATGATAAAGCTGTTACAACAATGTGCCCAACAAGTATCCAGAAATAAATATTCAGATTTAACCAAAGAATACAGTAATTTACTGACGGACAGCCGATTAAAGTTAATCAGTTCCAGGAACAAAAGTGAGAAAAAAAAACTAGTCGCATACAAGAATGCCAGCCTTTTTATAAAAAAAGCTTTTAAAAGAACGGGAGGGAAAACCTTATGACTGATGCAAAGCAGCAATTGGTCGAATTAGTTAGAAAAGTTGATTCGGAATTTTATGATCCTAAAGTACATGGGCAAGGTGTGATTGTTTTATGGAGTCGGAAAAAGAATGAGTGTGTTTCGAGCCAAGGTACATTTGATCGTTTTTTCAGCAAAAATAACATCGATTACTATTTTGTTAAAACCAGTGGCAAACCTATTCAAATTAAAAAATTGCCTTTTAAGTGGCTTGATGGTACCAGCGATATTTCATTGGAATTTGAGGCTAATTTTCAAATAAAAATAGCTAGCAGGCAAGATGCAGAAAAGCTGGTGGTAAATCTTATCAATCAACAAGTACCGTCAATAAGTGAAGCTCTATACCAAATTATTGATGAGCAGTTGCATAGCTGCATGGTTAAAATTTATACAGCCTGTAATGCGAGCAGTAAAAATTTGTTAGATGAATTTTACTTACAAGGCGTCCAAAAAGGTGAAAATCCGGGACTTGATGCAGAGGTCGCTGGCGGTGTTAATGGTGTCATTAAGGGCTTAGGTTTTGGAATAGGTTTTGCGCTGCGTAATATACCCATCCGGGTGGCTGATTTTAATCATTGTACGAAACTGAGTAAAGGTCCATCACAAAAGGAATTTAATCTCCAATCAGAATGTACGCTCAAATTATGCAGTTATCAATCTTATAAAAAATCTGGAATCAATAGTCTAGATGGGGTAATTGCCCATATGAAAAGTGTTATTGATTTAGCCATTAACGAACATGTGGCTGGTAAAACATTATTTGATCTGTTTAATAATTTTGAGTCCTCAGAAAAGGAAGGAAAGAAATCAATCTTAAAGTTAGTGCGAGAACAAGTAAAGTTGGAAGCGAACGCGATAGGTTATGCCTTAGAGTCATTTCATTCGTTACCGGATTTAGCGCCTCTAAAGTTGCTAAATGGTATACGCATTGATATCGATGAAATGGATACGGAGAATGGATTTAGTACTGGCTATGGCGGTGGTAATATTAAAATCAATGCCGGCATGGATGTTAAAGCCGTTCAAGGTGGTTTCCAAAAATTAATGCACTTACTGTCGCCATCAGGAGATTACGAAAATATTGATGTATTGGAATTTACTTATAGCGATTTGGTGGAACGTATTAAAAAACCAATCATTTCTATCTGTCGCAACTTCATCAAACAAAAGGATTACAAAGCTGCCAGTGTCGATTTTGACAACGAAATTAAATCAGACCTTGAAGCTTTGATATTTAAAGAAATGGAAACACTTTACGGTCTCAAGGTTATCGTCAAATCAATGTTCGCAGTTGAGACCGAAGATTCAAGCCGTTTGCGTTCACTATCCGGTCGTAAGCAGACATTTGAATTCAAGGTCATCTCGCATAATAACGATAAAGGGGAAGTATTAGCAGAATTCAAGAGTGCTTTCAGGGTGACAGGTATCGATATAGTTAGTGGATGGGATGCATTCGAAAAAGCCGATTTTGGATACCGTTCTAACTCTCCGGTAAGGACAGAGTTTAAGCAACTAGACCGTACGGATCCCGATTTTGATAAACAATGTAAAGCCAAAGCGATCGCAGATGAACTGCAAGATATTGCTGACGAAATCATCAGATGCTTTAAAGCTAAATTGGAGTTGGTGCCAAACCTCAATGCATGGTATCGGGACTGGAAAATCAGTCCAAAATCTCAATCGGAATTACTCTTACCTCACGCAGTTTTGGCGATCAAGGATCATCGTGGTTTGCTGATCGATCTGGAAGAGATCACTTTAGATGATAAATATCTTTTAAAAATGGTATCGGATGAGCGGGATGCAAAGTATAAATACATCGAAGCAACCCAGAATAAAAAGAGTGAATTAATGCTTGAGGAATTGGAAAATTCCGTAGTGCGTGAAAGAAATTTAAAAGAAGCAATATCAATAGGAAAAGCTTCAGTTATATCGGAGATTGAGGATATAGAGGGCCTTGAAGAGATCGAAAAACGAATACCCTCCAAACTTGATATAGTGCCTGAGCCACCTGATTCAATTGGCCAGTTGATAAGCCAGTCTACAACTGCAAATAATCAACTAAATTATAACGATGCGATTGATGAGTTAATGAACAAAAAACAAAAAAAACTGATAACTAACGATGGAGAAAAAGATTCATGAAATTTTCAATTTATTCAGGATATCCTGGGAGTTGCTTTAGTGTTACTCAAAATAACTGTGGTTCTTGCACCAACAGGAACAATCGATTTTTTTACTTTGTTTTGTGCACGTTACTCATTTTTCCTAATTTGCAAAGCTGTGCCACTCTGAGCGATGGAAAACAAACAGAAATGGAAGGAACTGCTACGGGGGCTTTCCTCGGAGCTTTGGTTGGTTTAGTCGTTGGTGATAATAAAGAGTCTGTGATTGCAGGTACTTTAGTGGGCGCAGTCATCGGTAATATTTACGGAAAACATGTAGCCGATAGAAAAGCTGAGTATAGAGATAACGAGAGCTATATGAAGGCAATGATTGCCGAGTCAGATAAGGTTCTTTTGGCGGCGAGAACCCAGAGAGATATATTAACCGAAAGTATCGAAAATCAAAAACGAAAATTAGCTGAGCTTACATATCAAAAAAGCCTCGGAACGGAAACAAAAATACGCCTCGAACAACAGATAGTACAAAAGCAGAAAGATCTAAAAGTTACCAATGATTTAATTACCGCAATTGATAAGGAAATTAAAACACAAAGACGTGTTGTTAATCAACAGCGCAGTCAGGCTTCAGCTATTTTGGTAAGCCAGAGTGAAACGAATATCACTTCAATGGAATCTGAAAAGCGTCAACTTAAACTACTAAAGGCTCAGCTAGCTAGTTTGGATTTTAGGAGGGTGTATTAGTGAATGCTATCCGCATTATGTTATTCATACTACTCCCGCTGATTACCGTGAGTTGCAAAACGACTGGTGATCCAAATCAGGGCGGTTTGTTTGGCTGGAACGAAGAAAAAGCGAAGCAACGCAAAGATGTGCTCGAAGGCAAGCAGCGAGAAAAGCAAAATCAGTTATCGAAAGTCACTCAACAAAATAAATCACTAGAAGGTAAAAAGCAAAAATATAATTCTTCCCTGGACTTGTTGAATAAAGCATTGCAGCAATTACTGAAAGAGCAAGATAACCTGAGAGAACAAGTCAATCAATTGTATAATAACAGTAAATTATCTCAAGAGAAACTCAATGAATTAAACAATAAATACCCATGGTTGAATATTGATGAGAGTGAGACAGAAGACCAATTCATTTATTTCGAACAAGAGGATCTTGCACGTAATTTTTTGAAAAAATCAGAAAAAGACAATAAGTCATTGGTAGAAGAAATACTGCTTTTGATCGGGAATTGATATGCCACATTTCTTCTCGAAGCCAGGCTATATGTGCACAAATATTGGTGGAGATTGTAGTTTAGCCGTTCGACATGTACTTGTTTTTGACATCAATGGTGACAGAATTAATTGTTCGGAGTGTTCCTCTGGTTTACAAGTAACCAATATTAAAAAAATTAATTATGGTCTTGTTGGTATGCTCCTATGTGTTGCATTTTTGATTGCATTGAGCGTATGGCAGCTAAAATCTGCTCTGGTTTATGAAACTATAAGAGGGGTAAAATTCGTACAACCAACCACCATTACTACTGAAGTCTCTGCGGTGGCGGAAGTTAAACTAACACTTTCAAAGCCAGCCATTGATAAACTGGTAGTAAACTACAGCATGGTCGAGGGGACAGCGAAAGCAAAGGATGATTTTAATAATACCGGAGGTCAGATAATCTTTTTCCCCGGTCAAGAAAATGCGACCATCATTGTATCGATTGTACCGGATCGTGATCAGCTGGAAGCCAACGAAACTTTTGAGATTATATTAGATAATGTTGAAGGAAAGCCCAGACATATAGTAATAATAGAGGAGGTTGGTGTTAACAAAGATTTATTGCAAAAAAGTCATATCATTGTGGCCGACTTGTCTAGATTGGCGGCTGATATTGCGAATGATTACGCCACTATAAAAATGCTAGAAGAGTATTTAAATAATTCATTAAACCCAGATACTGACATTGTTGAACGTTACATGCAGGCGAAAGTGAATATTCAGCGTGCTCGAGAACGTTACCTGTTGCAATTTCATGATGCTTTGGAATTAGATCCAGCTATTGTATCAGCGAGTATAAAAAATCGTTTGGCTGTTATTGAGAGAGAGGGGGCTTCATTACAATATAAGGCAACGGAATTAATGAGAAAACAATTGTTCGACTATATAGACACTCGTATTCCGATTGCCGATGTCTGGTTAATGGAGCTTGGACAACTAGTTGAATTGCCAAAAGAAAAGAATATTGATTTGAACAGTATTTAAACACAACAGACCCTAGTACCCCTTCACAGGGATTTTGGCTAGCTCAGCCAGTCGAGAAACAGGCTAGAGTTAGGCGCTCGTTTGCAGGACTAGCAGGCTAATCCAAAGACGAACAACAACAGGCTGGCCTGTTTATCGACTGGCCCAAAGGGAGTTCATCCAACAAGCGATTGCTACGTTGTGACTCTCGAAAAGGGCGAGCCATTCTCTTCAAGCCACGTCTTGCACTCACTTGTTGGATGAGCTCTGAACTAGTCAAAATCCCTGTGTAGGGGCACCAGTTACTCAGATCAGATCTAACAGTTTATTACGCACGTTTATCGGTACAAGGTTCAATTTTTTCACCAGGCAAGAAAACTAGCGTAATTACTTAAGGTGATCGTTGTTATTATTTTTTAGCCGGTAAATTTCTTTGTATATAACGGTCAATCAATCCTTCTAATAAATCAGTTGGCATCGATCCGCTACCAATCACTTCCGAATGAAATTCTTTAATATCATAAGCTGAGCCAAGCTGATCTTGAGCGCGCTGTCTAAGTTCGAGAATTTTTAACATGCCGGTCATATATGCGGTGGCCTGTCCTGGCCAAACGCTATAACGAGCAATCGAACCGGGGAATCCAACGTTATCGATATGAAATTGGTCGGCCTGGTCATAGGTCCATCCTTTGTTATGAATACCGGTATCTACTACTAGGCGAGTTGCTCTCATTGCTTCAAATTGTAAGCGGCCTAAATCGCCATAAACATCGCCATCATACCAGCCAAGATCCTTGGCCAATCTCTCTGCATAAAGCGCCCAGCCTTCTATAAAAGAAGTAAAACCAATTCGTCGTCTAAATTCCGGCAGGTCTAACTCCTGAGCGAGGGCTATTTGTAAATGATGTCCCGGTATGGCTTCATGGTATGTTAAGGTCGGCTGAGTGGTATAGGCTAAATCATTGACAGTGCTCGCGTGGAACTCGGCCGCTCTTGTGCCATCATCTGAAGCGGGGATATAAAAACCACCGCTAACGCCACCGACAACGGTCACAGGTCGTTGTGGGATAGTTGAAAACACTTCTGGAATACGTGTATTGGCCACAGCAATAATATCTTCGTAAAAGGCGACGGCATCTTCTGCAAGAATCGTCCCACCATCCGTGTCGACTCTTGCGTATAGTTGGGAGAGGGTTTCGTTTTGTGGATATTCAAGTTGATCAAATAAGATTCGCATTTCAGCATGAATTCGCACGAGTTCCTGAATGCCTAATTGATGGATTTGATCCGAGGTCTGGTTTCCGGAGGTAAAAAAGCGCAACGCAAAATCATAAAACTCTATACCGCCGTCAAATTGAGCAAAGCCGATATTCGCAGGCGCTTCATTGATTAAACTGGTCATTTTTTCTGCCAGTTGCGCATAGGCAGGCAATACTCGTTGCTGCACAGTTAATAATAATAACTCGGTTAAATCTTGTTTTTCCGCGGCGGTAATATTGGTGAGCGCGTTAACCTTTTCCTGAAATACAGTGTAATAAGGGCTGGCATTGGCCACAGTATTAGCCATTGCTTGAACATCGTCTAGAGAAAAACTTAAAGTAATTGACGGCTCAATGACGCCAGCGGTTTTTCTGGTATCAAGCAGATCGGTAATTTGATCAAATCTGCGCTCTAATTGATTGAGCAAAATCAAATAGGTGTCAGCGTCAAATTTATTATTAATGGGTACCAGGGAGGTAAAAAATTGTTCAGTCGCGCCCGGCCAACCAAAAAAACCATAGGTCGCTGGATATTCGAAATTTTGGTATTGAGCCCATTCTAGCTGATACTCTAAATGAGCTTTATAAACATCAAAAGAAAGCTGATCAGCCTCGGATAAAATTGTGCGATCAAAGGTTAACAATGTGTCCAGGATGAGTGATTCAATTGCAGTGGTTTGGATAGCGTAATCGTCTGAAATATCATTTAGCCCTAAACTGCCGAGTGGAAATTGATCGGCTATACCGTCTGAAACGGCACCTTCGATATTTCTTTCTTTGACAACTTGAAAAGACTCAGCAAAAAAATCCAGGATAGATAGTCCGTCTAATCGATCGGATGCATCGGACAAGAGAGTAGATGTTTCGTCTAGTTGATAATCGGCAACAGTTTCTAACTCAAGCGGTTCGTCAGCCTCATCCGGTGTATCGTTATAACTGGAACCACCGCCGCAACCAATAAAAATCAAGCATATGAGTGAAAAATGCAAGTTTTTCATTACTATCACCGCCAAAATTCAACAAATAATCAACAGTATGCCATTTAATTAACTGAAACACATATTGAATTTGCTCTCATCAGTTTTGTTGCTAAACCTTACCAAATGATAATTCATCGGACAGCAATGGGTAATTTTTGCTAAGTATGATTGATAAGGTTAATTCCAATCTGATGAAATTTAATCAAGGAGTCATGTTATGTTTATACAAAAATCAACAGAAACTGTTTTTACAATTATTACTGCCGCTTTTTTCATTCCTCTGGTTGGTTGTGGAAGCAGCAGTAGCAACCCTCCGCCTGAACCACCACCGGTAGAGTTCGTCGATCCTGAGGAACCGGAATTTAATAACAATTTATTTTCTGACAATTCGTCAATTATAGACAATCCAAACTTCCCACTGGTTCCGGGGCAAACATATATTTATGAGGGTGATGGCGAACGTATTGAAGTATCGGTTTCTCACCAAACCAGAATAGTGGCGGGTATAGAAAGTGTGATTGTTGTTGATCGCGCTTATGAAGAAGGTGAGCTAGTCGAAGAAACCTTCGACTGGTACGCTCAGGATATGGACGGCAATGTTTGGTATATGGGAGAAGATTCCAAAGAAATTGAAGAAGGCGAAGTGGTGAGTACTGAAGGTTCGTGGGAAACCGGGCTGGACATTGATGATGTAGGTTTCATCGCAGCCGCTGGGATACAAATGAAAGTAGCGCCTTACACCGTAGGTGATACTTATTTTCAGGAATTTTATGAAACCGTTGCCGAAGATAAGGCAGAGATTATCGCCGAAGATGTTCTGATTGATGATGTGACAGTGGCGATGCCTGATGGCAGTGTCTCAGAAGGATTTCTAACCTTGCACACTAAGGAGTGGGTGCCTTTAGAAGATGATCCGGTAGCTAGTGAAGAATTTAAATATTTTGCACCGGGTATCGGACTGATTTTGGAAACTGATACAGCAGGTGAAGAAAGGATCGAGCTAATATCGATTAGCGATGACCGGATGCCAAATATTAGTGTTGAAAATTTTTCTAACTCGACCCTGATTGATAATCAATATTTTCCGTTAACTCCCGGTACTACTTTAACATATCAAACAACGGTTGGAGAAGATCAAGAAATCATTATCATCGATATATTAGCGGATACCCGAGAGGTGATGGGAATTACAACAGTAGTCGTGCGTGACCGAGTTTATATTAATGGCGACGAAAATACCGGACTATTAGTTGAAGATACTCATGACTGGTTTGCTCAAGACGATGATGGAAACGTTTGGTACATGGGGGAGGATGTCGATAATTATGATGAAGAAACAGGTGAGTTTTTAGATAATGAGGGTGCATGGGAAGCTGGAGTCGATGGTGCAGTTCCGGGCATTCAAATGAAAGCTACACCGAGAGTCGGTGATTCCTATCATCAGGAATACTGGCAAGGCGAAGCTGAGGATCTGGCTGCGATTGTAGGATTAGATGTCGCACTAACCCTGGCGGACGATTCAATGTATTCGACACTGAAAGCCATAGAATGGAATCCATTAGAGGAAGACAGTACCGAGTTTAAATATTTCGCTCCAGGGATCGGATTTATTCGTGAAGAGAAGTTGGATGAATCCGGTGAAGTAGAAGAGGCTGTTGAATTGATTTCTATCGAAGTGACGCCCTAACTGATTGAATTTAATTAGTTGTCATGTCCTGAGGCGATTTGACCGTAATACTTAGGTTTTACGGTCTTTTTTGTAGTTTGAGTTTATTTGTAATCATCAGTTTGATGATAGTTTGTAGTTGATTGATTTGTTTCAATTAAGGTACTTATTTTATATGGCAGAAAAGTTCGACTAGCGGACCTTCGGTCCACACCAATTTTGACGTTTCTAAGATCAAAAGCGGTTTCGCAACGCTTCGCTTTCTTGCGAGTTCCTTTTGTCCAAAGCCAC
>CAZOBX010000013.1:0-17763 GCA_964578045.1 uncultured Kangiella sp.
TTGGGTCTTGCCTTCGAGTTGCGCCTTGTTCAGGCATTTTAGCAGAGCACTGGAACCTGCATTTTGAGGTAGCACGGGTATATACTGATACCAATTACCAGTATTTAAGCGGATAATTCGAGCTAAAATACCAAATCAAGATTAACAGACTAAGGAAAAAATCATGTCACAAGATTCAATCGTCATCGTCGGTATGGCTAGAACTCCAATGGGCGGCTTTATGGGCGACCTGGCTGCAGTCAAAACAACTGAGCTAGGCTCTGCAGCAATAAAGGCGGCTGTTGAAAGAGCCGGTGTGGCAACGACAGACGTAGAAGAAGTGATTATGGGCTGCGTATTGCCAGCCGCACTTGGTCAAGCGCCTGCTCGTCAAGCTGCACTCGGCGCAGATTTACCTTTATCAACTGGCTGTACCACCATTAATAAAGTTTGCGGTTCTGGTATGAAATCGATTATGTTTGCTAACGACATGCTAATCGCCGGCTCAAATACTGTAATGGTCGCCGGTGGAATGGAAAGTATGAGCAATGCTCCCCATATGTTACCAAAAGCCCGAAGTGGTTATCGATTTGGTCATGGAACATTACTTGACCATATGGCCTTTGACGGTTTAGAAGATGCATATGAAGGTAAAGCCATGGGGGTTTTTGCCGAAGATTGTGCAGATCGTTATTCATTTACGCGCGAACAGCAAGATGCTTTTGCAATCGATTCACTGGCTAAATCAAAGCAAGCCATTGAAGACGGTTCATTTGATTCGGAAGTCACGCCAGTGACTATCAAAACTCGTAAAGGCGAAGTGACAATAGAACATGACGAGCAACCATTAAAAGCGCGTCCTGACAAAATACCTTCACTGCATCCAGCATTTAAAAAAGACGGCACAGTCACCGCCGCTAATGCCAGCTCAATTTCAGATGGCGCAGCAGCGGTTGTGTTAATGCGACAATCGGAAGCCGAAAAACGAGGATTAACGCCACTGGCAAAAATTGTCGGCCATAGTACTCACGCACGGAAACCTTCCGAGTTTACTATCGCGCCAGTCACTGCCATGAAAACTCTGTTGGCAAAAGTAGAATGGACCGTTGACGATGTCGATTTATTTGAAATCAACGAAGCTTTTGCAGTGGTCACTATGGCGGCCATTAAAGACCTGGAGTTAGACAAAGCTAAGGTTAATGTTCACGGTGGTGCTTGTGCGTTAGGTCATCCAATCGGGACCAGTGGAACAAGAATTGTGGTCACTTTGATTGCGGCTCTGAAGAAATATGGTAAAACTAAAGGTATTGCTTCACTTTGTATTGGCGGCGGCGAAGCGACTGCTATGGCGATTGAATTAGTTTAGTTGTTGCGAGTTGCGAGAGAAACAAAAAAGATAAAAGATCAAGACTATTCACCACGGAGTAACGGAGAAAGAAAATTCGTTTCGGGTACAAAATATTTTTTGAAGGATAATTACTTTTGTTTTTATCTCCGTACCCACAGCGTTTCACGGGGCAAGCTTTGCCTCCGTGGTTAAATTTTTTTGACTTTGACTTTAATTTTGATTTTAAATATTAATAGAGAACAACCATGTTTTTAAGTGAAGAAGAATCAATGATCCAAGATGCTGCTCGTCAATACGTGCAGGAGAAAATTGTGCCCTTTTCTGCTGAATGGGATCGCAATAAAACCTTTCCGGCTGAAGCGTTAAGAGGTCTTGGCGAATTAGGTTTTTATGGCATGTTAGTTCCAGAACAATGGAACGGTTGTGAGATTGGTTATTTCTCCGCGGCGCTTGTGCTCGAAGAAATTGCTGCTGGCGATGCTTCTTGCTCAACCATTATTAGCGTGACCAATTCTGTCGGTTGTATGCCGATTGTTAACTTCGGAACCGACGCTCAGAAAGAAAAATTTCTTAAACCGCTAGCAGCCGGTAAACAGCTCGGTGCTTTTTGTTTGACCGAACCTCATGCAGGTTCCGACGCCTCAGATTTAAGATCCAAAGCAAAATTAGTTGGTGAAGAATATGTAATAAACGGCGTTAAGCAATTTATTACCTCAGGAAAAAATGGCGATATAGCCATTGTGTTCGCTGTAACCGACCCAGAAGCTGGAAAAAAAGGAATTTCCGCCTTTATTGTGCCAACCAATACTCCTGGTTATACAGTGTCAAACGTAGAACATAAAATGGGGCAACACGCTTCAGATACCGCTCAAATTATTTTCGAAGATTGTAAAATACCAAAGGAAAATTTGTTAGGTAAAGAAGGCGAAGGATACAAGATCGCCCTATCGGGTCTAGAAGGTGGTCGGATTGGTATTGGCGCCCAATGTGTGGGTATTGCCAGAGCTGCACTAGAGGCAGCAAAACAATACGCCTCGGAAAGAACCGCTTTTGGAAAGCCAATCCACCGACATCAAGCGATTGGATTTAAAATAGCCGATATGGCGACACAACTGGATGCCGCTCGATTAATGGTTCATCGCGCCGCGCGATTTAAAGACGCCGGCAAATCTTGTCTGAAAGAAGCTTCCATGGCAAAACTCTTTGCCTCAGAAACAGCCGAAAAAATATGCTCCGATGCAATTCAGATTTTTGGTGGATATGGTTATCTAAATGACTTTCCTGTTGAGCGCTACTACCGCGATGTCAGAGTATGCCAGATTTATGAAGGAACCAGCGAAGTTCAAAAATTAGTGATTAGTCGCTCCGTAATGAGCGAGCTTTAGAATAAATTAGACTTGTCATTGTCGCGTCGCCTCTCCCCGCAATGACAAGGAAACAATAAATGGAAAACTAAATGCCAGCCATAAAAACTAAACTTAATCCAAAAAGCCAGGAATTTTTGGCTAACGCAGAAGCCATGCAATCATTGATCGATGATTTGAACGACAAGATCAGTGTGATTGCTGAAGGCGGCGGAAAAGAACGTCAGGATAAACACCTAGGTCGCGGTAAATTATTGCCCCGTGAACGAGTCAGACAACTGCTTGACGTCGGATCGCCCTTTCTGGAACTCTCGCAACTTGCTGCTTTTGATATGTATGATAATCAAGTGCCTTCAGCAGGAATTATCACTGGCATAGGTAGAGTCAACGGTCAGGAATGTGTCATCGTAGTGAATGATGCGACCGTTAAAGGCGGCACTTACTTTCCTGAGACCATCAAAAAACATCTAAGAGCTCAGGAAATCGCCGAACAAAATCATTTACCTTGTATTTATCTGGTCGATTCGGGAGGAGCCAACCTCCCCCAACAAGATCAAGTTTTCCCTGATAGAGATCACTTTGGTCGGATCTTTTTTAACCAAGCCAATATGTCCGCCAAAGGTATTGCTCAAATCGCCGTGGTCATGGGAAGTTGTACGGCCGGTGGCGCTTATGTGCCAGCAATGGCCGATGAAAGTATTATCGTCAAACAACAAGGCACGATATTTTTGGGTGGGCCTCCGTTGGTAAAAGCGGCTACAGGCGAAGAAGTCAGCGCAGAAGACCTTGGCGGCGCCGATGTCCATTGCAAAAATTCAGGTGTGACTGACCATTACGCCATGGATGATAAACATGCACTTGGTATTACCCGAACCATTATTTCGCATATTAACAAACAAAAATACCAACCCTGGGATGTAAAAAAACCAGTTGAACCGGCATACCCGAAAGAAGAATTATACGGTGTAATTCCTACCGATTCACGTAAACCTTTTGATATACGAGAAATTATCGCTCGAGTCGTAGACGGCAGTGAATTTGATGAATTTAAGTCTTTGTACGGCACTACGCTTATCTGTGGTTTTGCCAGAATTTATGGTTACCCAGTTGGCATCATTGCTAACAACGGCATTTTATTTTCTGAATCAGCCTTAAAGGGCGCGCACTTTATTGAATTGTGTTGTCAGAGAAATATCCCGTTAGTGTTTCTGCAAAATATTACCGGCTTTATGGTCGGCCGAAAATACGAGAACAGCGGCATCGCAAAAAATGGTGCCAAAATGGTTACTGCCGTAGCTTGTGCTAAAGTGCCAAAATTTACCGTGATCGTCGGTGGCAGTTTTGGCGCTGGCAACTACGGAATGTGTGGTCGTGCCTATAGCCCTCGTTTTCTCTGGATGTGGCCGAACGCAAGAATTTCGGTGATGGGTGGCGAACAAGCGGCCAATGTTTTGGCGCAGGTAAAACGAGATAACTTTGATCGCAAAGGCATCGAATGGTCAAAAGATGATGAGGCGAGTTTCAAAGCGCCGATTGAAAAAATGTATGAAACCCAGGGGCATCCCTATTATGCTAGCGCTAGACTTTGGGATGATGGCATCATCGATCCGGCTGATACCCGCCAGGTATTAGGCCTGGGATTGTCGGCTAGTTTAAATGCGCCTAGTGAAGAAACTAAATTTGGTGTGTTTAGAATGTAGAAAAATCAATTAATCTTTTGCGTTTTTTATAATTTGTTAATAGGAAATAATATGTCCAAGGAAAAATCAAACCCAAGCATCATCGTGGATAAAAGGAAAAACGGTGTAGCAAGAATTACTTTAAATCGACCGGAACTACATAACGCTTTCGATGATTGGGTAATTAAGGACTTAACTGCCGCTATCCGAAATGTCGATCGAGACGATAGGATTAGAATTCTGGTTCTCGATGCTGCAGGAAAGAGTTTTTCCGCCGGTGCCGATCTTAACTGGATGAAGCGGATGGCTGACTATGGTTGGGAAGAAAACTATCAAGACTCTCTTAAATTAGCCGGATTAATGCAATCGTTGCACGACTGCAAAAAAACCACCATTGCGATTGTCCAGGGCGCTGCATTTGGTGGTGGGGTTGGTTTAGTCGCCTGTTGCGATATAGTTCTGGCCAGCGACAAAGCGATTTTTTGTTTATCGGAAGTTAAACTTGGTCTTATTCCTTCGGTGATTAGCCCTTATGTTGTAAAAGCCATTGGCGAAAGAAATTCCAAACGATATTTTGCCACCGCTGAAAGGTTTGACGCGGTTGAAGCTAAGAATATTCAACTGGTTCATAAAGTGATTGCTCATGACGAGTTAACTGATCAAACTCGAGATTATATTAATCGAATACTTGCCAATGGACCTAAGGCCATGGTCGAAGCCAAACGTCTGGTTAATCATGTTTATAACCAGCCAATCACTGAAGCTTTGGTTCGTGAAACAGCGCAAAGAATTGCAGACATCAGAGCCTCCAGTGAAGGCAAAGAAGGTGTATCCGCCTTTTTGGATAAACGTCCGGCAGATTGGACTGCCAGTAGTAAGAGTGAATTCTAAGATTATCTAAGTAATTTCTTTAACAAGATTATTAATTGGGAATATAGCGTAATGGCTAACGTCAAAATAAATAAAATTCTGATTGCAAACCGCGGTGAAATTGCCTGCCGGATCATTCGCACAGCTCAACGAATGGGGATCGAGTGCGTGGCAGTTTATTCAGATGCCGACAGCAATGCTCAACATGTGCAATTGGCCGATGAAGCCTGGCATATTGGTGGTTCTTCGGCCAAAGAAAGCTACTTGAAGGCAGATAAAATATTACAAGTGGCAAAAGCCTCTCATGCCAATGCTATTCACCCCGGTTACGGCTTTTTGTCTGAAAATGCTAATTTTGCGGAAGCTTGCGCACTTAATAATATTATTTTTATTGGCCCACCCAAAAACGCCATTTTAGCCATGGGCTCAAAAAGTGAAGCAAAAAATATTATGACTAAAGCCAATGTGCCTTTAGTACAAGGCTATCACGGCGAAGACCAAACAGAATCGTTACTACAAACGGAAGCGGACAATATTGGCTATCCCGTATTGATTAAAGCCACTGCTGGCGGAGGTGGTAAGGGCATGCGAGTTGTTAAAAATTCAGCTGAATTTATTGACTCGCTTAACTCATGCAAAAGGGAAGCTCTGTCATCCTTTGGTGACGATAAAGTGTTAGTCGAGAAATACCTGACCAAACCTCGTCATGTCGAAATCCAGATGTTTGCCGATAATCACGGTAACGCACTGCATTTATTTGAAAGAGACTGTAGCGTACAAAGACGCCATCAAAAAGTGATCGAAGAAGCTCCTGCCCCGGGACTTTCCGAAGAAACTCGCAATCAAATGGGGCAGGTTGCCATTACCGCCGCTAAAGCCATCGGTTATCGTGGTGCTGGCACGGTTGAGTTTTTGTACGATGAAGACGGTTCTTTTTATTTTATGGAAATGAATACCCGCTTGCAGGTTGAACATCCGGTGACTGAAAAAATTACCGGGCTCGATCTTGTCGAATGGCAAATTATCGTGGCTAACGGTATGGAACTCCCCCTGAAGCAGCATGAGTTATCGATTAATGGTCATGCCTTTGAAGCTAGAATCTATGCCGAAGATCCAAATAACGATTTTCTCCCTACCACTGGAAAAGTAAGTTATATGGGTCTACCACAATTAAGTGAAAACGTTAGAGTAGACTCTGGGATTATTTCTGGTGATAGTGTCAGTATTTATTACGACCCAATGATCGCAAAATTGATTGTATGGGATAAAGATCGTGCCTCTGCCCTGGCTCGTTTACGAGGAGCCTTAGCAGATTTTCATGTTGCCGGTTTAACCACTAATATTGAATTTCTACATCAGCTAGCCAGCAATGATTCGTTTAACGAAGCCGATATTGATACTCATTTTCTAGATAAACATGCTGAAGAATTGTGTGATATCACCACCAGCGTCACACCAGAAATTCTTGCCGCTGCGGGACTGGAAGTCATGTTAGAACAATCAGAAGAAACAACTGAACAAGGTGTCGATTGGTTTTCTCCGTGGAATGAAAAATCCGGCTGGCGACTGAATGAAGACAATCATCATTTAATCGAATTTCAACACGGCGATAACCTGTTTAGTGTTTTGGCCCATTTCAGAGAAAATCATTTTCGCGATAACGACCTTTCGAAACATAAAGCCTTTCTTTTTGAGATTGATGGTAAGGAATATCAGGTGAGTGGTTATTTAAAAGCAAATAAAATTCACCTCAATATCGATGGTCACCAATTAACAATCAGCTGCGCAAGAGACGGCAACAAATTAGTCTTGTTTAAGAACGCCTCTAATTGGGCACTTGAAATTACAGACAATAGCCTCGCCGATTTGGGCCAGGATGAGCAAGCGAATTTAACAGCCCCGATGCCCGGAACAGTTATTGATGTATTAGTAAAAGCCGGTGATAATGTTGAAGCAGGTCAGGCCTTAATCGTTATGGAAGCGATGAAAATGGAACATACCATCAAAGCCCATAAAAACATGCAAGTAAGCGAAGTTCTGTATGCTATCGGCGACTTAGTTGACGAAGGGGCTGAACTGATCAGCTTTGAGGAAGAATAACGATGTCACCACTAAACCAGATTCCAAAACAGGTGAAGATCATTGAAGTAGGCGTTAGAGATGGCCTTCAAAATGAATCGACTCCGGTACCGACAGAGGTTAAAGTTGAGTTGATCAAAAAACTGCTAGCCAGCGGTTTATCGGTTGTTGAAGCAACCAGCTTTGTTTCTCCAAAATGGGTTCCGCAACTAGCTGATCATAATGAGGTGATGAAATGTTTGGTTGTCGATAACGATCCTCTTTTCAATCAAGCAAGCTTCCCGGTGCTCACGCCTAATCTAAAAGGTTTCGATAATGCCATCGCAGCTGGCGCTAAAGAAGTCGCAGTATTTGCCGCAGCATCAGAAAGTTTTTCGCAGAAAAATATCAATTGTTCGATCGAACAAAGCATTGAACGATTTCAACCTATTTTCGAGCGCGCCAAAACATTAGATATTCCAGTAAGGGGTTATGTATCCTGCGTTTTGGGTTGCCCCTATGAAGGCGATGTCTCAGTGGACAAAGTCGCGTTTGTCGCGGAAAAACTATATCAATACGGGTCTTACGAAATTTCTCTAGGTGACACCATAGGTGTTGGCACTCCCGGTAAAACAAAAGTTCTGCTCGAACGAGTCAGCAAATCGGTGCCAATAGAAAAGCTGGCGGTTCATTTTCATGATACCTATGGGCAAGCGCTAGCCAATATCTACGCAGCACTACAAATGGGTGTATCAAATATCGATTCATCGGTGGCGGGATTAGGTGGATGTCCTTATGCAAAAGGCGCATCAGGCAACGTCGCGACTGAAGATGTGGTCTATTTATTAAATGGACTGTCAATTAAGTCCAATATTAATTTGGACAAATTAGTCGATGCGGGCGATTATATCAACAAGTATCTAAACCGAAATAATGGCTCAAAGGTTGCGTGCGCTATCTTATCTAATAGAATAAACTAAACTTTGCCAATATCGAAATCTGCCCTTTGGCACAGAACATGTATATAATTGGTTATGCTTCCATACCTCGACATAGACACGCCCTTCCCACCTGTTAACCAGGCGTTGCATGAACCCAATGGTTTATTGGCTGTCGGTGCCAATTTATCGGTGACTCGACTACTTGAGGCATATACCGCCGGTATTTTCCCCTGGTTTTCTGAGGGCGAACCGATCCTCTGGTGGTCACCTAACCCTAGAACCGTATTTTTAGTGAATAAATATGCTCCGTCGAAAAGTTTATGCCGATTCGTTCGCCGTTCAGATCTAAAGGTGACATTAAATAATTGTTTTGAACAGGTGGTAGAGCGCTGCTCTGAACCAAGAAAAAATCAGCCCAGCACCTGGATCAGTGACGATATCAAACAAGCCTATTTAGATCTCCATCGAATTGGTAAAACTCATTCAGTCGAAGTATGGCAAAATGAGAGTTTGGTTGGTGGTATTTATGGTGTATCAATTGGCAAACTTTTCTGTGGAGAATCCATGTTTAGTGGGATAACAAATGGCTCAAAAGTTGCTTTGGCCTGTTTAATCGGTTATTTACGAGAAAATGGATTTCCAATTATCGATTGTCAAGTAGAAAACTCCCATTTGACAAGACTTGGTGCAGTCAGCATTGATCGAGAAAGCTACTTAAAAACAGTCCAAATGTCTATATCACAACCAGTCGAAAACAATTTTTGGGCCCGTAAAAACCTGGATCCTAGCTCTCTTATTACCCGTTCAGCCAAACTCAAATGACTACTCAAATCAATAATAAGGAAAAAAATATCACCTTGGAGTTTTATGTCACACCCGATCACGAATGCCCATATCTGCAACAACAACAATCAAAAACCTTATTTCTCAATCCTGAGTTACAGCCTGACGAACGGATTTATGACTGGCTGATCGACAAGGGGTTTCGGCGCAGTGGTGATCATGTATACCGACCCCATTGTGACAATTGCAAGGCCTGCATTTCCGTTCGAATACCAAGCAGTCAATTTTCTGCCAATAAGCAACAGCGCCGATGTTTTAAAAAAGGTAAAAGATTTTCTAGCAAAATCTACCCGGCAAAATTTGATCAACAGCACTATCAGTTGTTTGAACGCTATATCAGTTCTCGTCACTCCGATGGGGATATGTACCCAACTTCTGAAAAACAATACCGGGATTTTATTTTATGTGAATGGATGAATACTCAGTTTCTTGATTTTATCGAACCCACCAGCGGTCAATTGATTGCCTGCTGCGTATTTGACCAACTTGATAGTGGATTGTCTGCAATTTATACCTTTTTTGACCCTGATTTTTCCAAATTCAGCCCCGGTAGATTATCGGTACTGACTTTAATTGAACTTTGCAATTATCTAAAATTAGACTATGTATATCTAGGTTACTGGATCAAAGGGTGTCGAAAAATGTCCTATAAAGGTGAATATCGTCCGATTGAATGTTTTATTAAAGATCGGTGGGTTAATCTAAGTTAACCTCAACTCGGGATAAGAGCAGCCATCCAGCATCAGTCTTTTGGCAACTCTCCGCGTTAAGCTCGCTATAAACGCACAAACTTGTCTTGATAGTCACCAAAATACAGATACTGGCCGATGACCCCTTCTTTAATCTGATACTTTAAGGGATTACTGGCTACTCTTATCCCGAGTTGAGGTTACGTTAGCTGATGGCTTTTGCAACTTGATTTAGGTTTAACAAATATTTTGCTTATTGCTCTAAAATCAGGCATTATACCCGCGAATTTAACAACACAGGTTCTGCAAAGAAATAGTATGGCAAAAGAAGAAAGTTTAGAAATGGAAGGTGTGGTTCAAGAAACGCTTCCTAATACCATGTTTAGAGTGGAACTGGAGAACGGTCACGTCGTGACTGCGCACATTTCTGGAAAAATGCGCAAGCATTACATTAGAATTCTTACCGGTGATAAAGTCACTGTGGAAATGACTCCTTATGACCTATCCAAAGGTAGGATCACTTTCCGAGCGAGATAATCGTTCAAGCTGGCTGCTGGCTCTCTAAAGTCAGAAAAACCAAATAGATATTAATAGAAAAAGGCAGGTTGATCCTGCCTTTTTTACATCGGAGATTTAAAATACAACCAGTCCTATAGTGGATGGTGTATTGCAAATGGTTATTGTTTAATGGCTATCTCCTTTTTGGTAGCAATAGCAAAGGTCAGTTTTTCATCTTTGTCATTAAAACCGACTACCACCTGGCCGCCATTTGCCAGACGGCCGAATAGTAATTCTTCCGCCAGTTCCTGCTTAATTTTTTCCCGCATCACTCGAGCCATTGGTCGAGCGCCCATTTGTTCGTCAAAGCCAATTTCTGCCAACCAATTTCTCGCAGGTTGAGTCACTTCAAGTGAAACACCTTTTTCATCTAATTGACTTTGAAGCTCCACGATAAACTTATCTACTACCGAGCAAATAACTTCTTTGTCCAGCGGGTCAAACCAAAGTGTCGCATCAAGACGGTTTCGGAATTCGGGCGAAAAAGTTCTTTTGATCGCTTCCAAATAATCGGTTTGTTTTGATTGTTTTTGGAAACCAATATTGGCTTTTTGCAGGTCAGATGCACCAGCATTAGTAGTCAATACTAAAATGACATTCCTGAAGTCAGCTTTACGACCGTTATTATCGGTCAAAGCACCGTGATCCATCACTTGCAACAACAAATTATAAACATCTGTATGAGCTTTTTCTATTTCATCAAGTAACACAACTGAATAGGGGTGTTTGGTGACTGCCTCAGTTAATAATCCACCTTGATCAAAACCCACATAACCCGGAGGCGCGCCAATCAAGCGAGAAACGGTATGGGATTCCATATATTCGGACATATCAAAACGAATAAATTCGACTCCCAGATTTTTGGCCAACTGCTTAGTAACCTCCGTCTTACCCACTCCGGTAGGCCCGGCTAACAAAAAGGTACCGACAGGTTTATCTTCCAGTCCAAGTCCGGAACGAGCCAGTTTTATTGAATTGGCTAAAGATTCGATCGCTTTGTCCTGACCAAAAACCACTAATTTTAAATTGCGCTCTAAATTTCTCAAGGTTTTCTTGTCGGACGAAGACACTGATTTTTCGGGTATTTTCGCCATTTTGGCGATTATTGATTCAATATCGCGAACTGATATATCTTTTCTTCTGTTTTCTTCATCCTGCAACTGACGATTCGCTCCAGCTTCATCGATGACATCGATCGCTTTATCCGGAAGTTGTCGGTCATTGACATAACGCGAAGATAAATCCGCTGCAGCCCGCAAAGCGGCATCTGAGTATTCCACCTGATGATGTTCTTCATATCGGCTTCTTAGCCCACGCAAAATTTCTACTGTTTCAGCAACGCTTGGCTCCTCAATATCGACCTTTTGGAATCTTCTTGCCAGTGCTCTGTCTTTCTCAAATATCCCCCTATATTCCTGAAATGTTGTCGATCCCATACATTTTAACTTACCATTAGCCAGCACTGGCTTGATCAAATTAGAAGCATCCATCACCCCACCGGATGCAGAGCCCGCACCAATAATGGTGTGTATTTCATCAATAAATAACACTGCATTACTTTTTTCATCAAGTTCATGTAATACCGCTTTAAGACGTTTCTCAAAATCGCCACGATACTTCGTACCCGCAAGCAGTGCGCCAAGATCGAGTGAATATATTTCAGCTTTAGAAATCACTTCAGGCACTTCCTTATCAACGATTCTCTTAGCTAGACCTTCCGCAATCGCGGTTTTACCTACACCAGCTTCGCCAACCAATAAAGGGTTATTCTTGCGTCGTCGGGATAGTATTTGTACGGTTCGTTCCAGCTCGATGTCTCGTCCAATAAGCGGATCAATCTTGCCGTTTTCAGCCAATTGATTGAGATTGCTAGTATAGGATTCCAAGGCTGTTTTTTGTTTAGGAGCTGCGTCTACACCTTCCGCCGGTTCCCCGACAGTTTCAGGTGCGCCTTCATCACTGGATATCTTAGAAATTCCGTGAGAGATATAATTAACAATATCCAGACGAGAGATATCTTGTTGTTGTAAAAAGTAGACGGCCTGGCTTTCTTGTTCGCTAAAAATAGCCACTAGAATATTGGCACCATTCACTTCTTTTTTACCGGAAGATTGAACATGAAAAACTGCTCTTTGTAAAACCCTCTGAAAACCTAAGGTCGGTTGGGTTTCTACATCACCTGCTTCAGGCGGGAGAATTTGGCTGGTATCATCAATAAAATCACGTAGTTGCAATTGCAATTTAGGAATATCGGCACCGCAAGAGCGTAATACGCTAATACCAAGTGCGTTATCCAATAACGCTAAAAGCAAGTGTTCGACAGTCATAAATTCATGCCGTCTCTCTCTTGCGTCTGTAAAAGCGAGGTTTAAAGTTAGTTCCAAATCTTTACTTAACATAATTCAAACTCCTTTGTAAGCTACCACTAACGAATTTTGCCAATCTATCAAAGACTTTCTTCAGTTGAAAATAGTTATTCATTTTCTTCCATTGTACACATTAAAGGATGCTCATGCGCGCGAGCGTGATCATTTACCAGCGAAACTTTAGTTTCAGCTATTTCTGCTCTAAAGATCCCTGCAATTCCTGCGCCATCGTAATGAACCTGTAACATCACCTTGGTTGCTTGCTCAGTGGTTTTGTGAAAATACTGTTTTAATACTGAAACCACAAAATCCATCGGTGTGAAATCATCATTCAAAAGCAGTACTTTATACATTCGAGGTTTCTTAGTCTCCGGTTTGCGCTCTGCAACAAGGGTACCTCGTTCGGAATCATGTTCTATTTCGGTGCTCATACTCTATTTTAGTCAACCAGGAGGAAAAATGTATCTATTTTTGCGATTAATGGTACTAACTATTGTACTTCTAATAGATGGGGTATTTCCAATAGCTTTTCAAGTTAACAATTCTTTAATTTTGATGGAGTGAATTTTTAATTCAGCGCTTGACTTTTTAGTCCAGTTATGAGAATTATGTGTCCGCCTGTATGATCATTGTACAGACCTCTCCTTATTAATTGACCGACAATGTCGGAATAGTTGATATAAGAGTATTGGTAATAAAGGCAAAATCAAGGAGTAGTATATGGCGACGGGTACCGTTAAATGGTTTAACAACGCTAAAGGTTATGGCTTCATTCGGCCCGATGATGGTGGTGATGATATTTTTGCACACTACTCAACCATCGAAATGGATGGATACAAAAGCCTTAAAGCGGGGCAGGAAGTATCCTTCGATACCTGTGAAGGTCCAAAAGGACTGCATGCACAGGATATTAGTTCAGTTGATGTAAAAACCGACGAATAATAGTTCAGTAACTAATAGTTATAGCTAAGATTGCTGGTTAAGTAGCATCCGTTAAAATAACAAGCAGCATATCTCATTCTAAGATTGCTCACATCGTGGTTGATGCGCCATTAGAAAATCAAGTACTTTCAGTCCATTTCAGATCATTGCTAGTCTTAATTGAATCAATCTACTAGTACTCCGACATAGGGATTCTGACTAGTTCAGCAAGCCGATAAGCCACTCAAGACTAGGCGCGCTTCTGGAGTACTATGTAACGCCATTCCAACTCAGCTAGTCGAGAATGGCTTACTAAAAATACTAAGCCAGACGACTAAGTATGCTATTCAAAGTTTCACTAGGTCGCATTGCAATAGATACTTTGTTGCTATCGGTGCAATAATATCCACCTAAATCAACTTTTTCTCCTTGCGCGTCATTCAATTCGGCCATAATGCGGGATTCATTATCAACAAGTCGTTGCGCAATATCGGCAAATTGCTCAGCTAGTGCCACATCTTTTGATTGTTCGGATAATCCTTGTGCCCAAAACATCATCAGATAAAAGTGACTACCACGATTATCCAGTTGGTTAACCTTTCTCGAAGGAGATTTGTTTTTCAACAAAAATTCGCCCGTCGCTTTATCGAGAGTTTCTGCCATTATTAAGGCCTTATCGTTTTTATTGGTTTCACCCAGGTGTTCTAACGAAGCTGCTAAGGCCAGAAATTCTCCGAGGGAGTCCCAGCGCAAATGCCCTTCTGAAACAAATTGCTGCACATGCTTTGGAGCGGAACCTCCAGCGCCGGTTTCAAACAATCCCCCGCCATTCATCAATGGCACAATGGATAACATTTTTGCGCTGGTTCCGACTTCTAGAATAGGAAACAAATCAGTTAAATAATCTCTCAATACATTACCGGTAACAGATATTGTATCTTGGCCATTTCGAATTCGTTTAATGGAATAATTAACCGCATCAACCGGATTCATAATTTGAATATCTAAACCGCGGGTATCATGCTCCAGCAGATATTGATTCACTTTGCTGATGAGTTGTGCGTCGTGGGCACGATTTTCATCTAACCAGAAAATGGCCGGGTTGCCAGTGGCTCGGGCTCGGTTAACTGCTAATTTAACCCAATCCTTAATGGGTTCATCTTTGGCCTGGCACATTCTCCAGATATCACCTTGCTCGACCGCCACTTCGAGCAGCACTTTTCCGCTTTGTTCGGTCACCTGAACCTTGCCATCAGTAGCAATTTTAAAGGTTTTATCGTGAGAACCATACTCTTGCGCTTTTTGTGCCATTAATCCTACATTGGACACACTTCCCATAGTGGTTGGGTCATAAGCGCCATTTGCCTGACAATCCTTAATCACCTCCTGATAGAACTCAGAATAACAAGTATCAGGAATAACAAATTTAGTGTCGTGTAATTGACCGTCGGCACCCCACATTTTACCCGAAGAGCGGATATAAGCAGGCATTGAGGCGTCAATAATGACGTCATTGGGCATGTGCAAATTGGTTATACCCTTGTCAGAATCGACCATCGCGATTGCTGGCCTGTTTTCATAGCAGGCCTGTATGTCGGCTTCGATTTCTTCTCGTTTAGCGTCGGGCAGTGCAGCGACCTGATCGAGCAATGCTGCCATTCCGTTATCTGGATTTACTCCCATTTCAGCGAATGTGTCAGCGTGTTTTTCAAATGCGTCTTTAAAGAAAACTGAAACAACATGTCCGAACATGATCGGATCAGATACTTTCATCATGGTTGCTTTCAGATGGATAGAGAATAGAATACCCTTCTCTTTTGCATCCTGCATTTGCGCTTCTAAAAAATCTCTTAAGGCACTTTTATTCATTGCAGAGGCGTCAATTATCTCTCCTGCGAGTACTGATGTAGATTGTTTTAGAACCGTTACATTGCCTTGATTATTGATCAGCGCTATTTTTACTTCACCGTCTTCAGAAATGATGGTTGATTGTTCGCTATGATAAAAATCACCATCGGACATATTTGCTACATGGGATTTTGAATCTGAACTCCAAACTCCCATCGAATGAGGATTATTTCTTGCATATTGCTTGACTGAAGCTGGAGCACGTCGATCGGAATTACCCTCTCGAAGAACTGGATTAACGGCACTACCCAGGACTTTGCTGTATTGTGCTCTAACGACCTTTTCATCTTCAGTTTGCGGGTTAGTAGGAAAATCGGGAATATCATAGCCTTTTGACTGTAACTCTTTAACCGCTTCAATTAACTGAGGAATAGAAGCACTGATATTTGGTAGCTTAATAATATTGGCTTCCGGCGATTTTGCCAAAACCCCCAGCTCCTGCAAAGCATCTTCTACTTTTTGTTCATCTTTCAGCCGCTCAGGAAAATTAGCCAAAATACGACCAGCAAGTGAAATGTCTCGCGTTTCAATGGACACACCGGCAGCTTTAGTAAATGCTTCGACAATAGGTAAAAATGAAAAAGTCGCAAGGGCTGGGGCTTCATCGGTGATGGTATAAATAATCTTAGAGTGGGTCATTTTGGTTTCCTGATATGAGCAATTGGTTCAGATTCAGAGTCGTTGTTTAATTGCGCGGATTATACGTTAAAAATATGGGTCAATATACTGATAGAGGTCAAAATACCAACTGGACCTAACAAAATAAGTAGTTTAATCAATGAGTTTAGATTAATATTTATTCAAATTCCTGATATCTCAAATAATTACCAAATCGCCAACTAATTATGCGTAATCGACAATCCACTACCAACCGCAAATTCTCTCAAGCACGCAAGAAACAACCAACTGAGAACCCTGTTCTGATCTTGTTCAACAAACCGTTTAATACCCTCTGTCAGTTTAGTGGTGAGTCAGGTGAATCGACTTTAGCTCATTTTGTAAAAGTCAAAAACGTGTATCCAGCCGGCAGGCTCGATAAAGATTCTGAAGGGTTATTATTACTTACTAATGATGGCAGTCTGCAACATAAGATCAGTCACCCGAAACATAAAATGGCTAAAACTTATTGGGCTCAAGTGGAAGGTAAAATTACATCTGAAGCGTTACAGAAACTAACCGATGGGGTTGTTCTGAAAGATGGAAAAACAAAACCGGCAACTGCTAATATCATTGAAATTGAGAAACGGTCGTTAAAACTGTGGGGGCGAGAGCCTCCTGTTAGATTTCGACAGAATATTCCCACTAGCTGGATTTCTCTGACTATTAAAGAAGGCAAAAACCGACAAGTCAGGCGAATGACTGCGGCGGTTGGCTTTCCTACTTTGAGATTGATTCGAATTTCTGTTGGTAGATGGAGAGTGTCGGGGTTGGAGCCCGGAGAATATCGAATTATCGAACTATAATTTTGGTTTTCTGTTATTCGCTTAAAAGACTCATAAAAGAAAAAACATACTCACCAAGGAGGCAAAGCTTGCCTCCTTGGTGAGATTTTCTTTTATCATTAAATCACTTACTCAGTAACAAGCCCTCGACTTTTAAGCAAATGTTTCGCATCTGGCTCCTGCCCTCTAAATTGACGATATAATTTCATTGGGTCGTCTGTTCCACCTTTAGATAAAATATTGGCTCTAAACGCTTCTGCCGTAGCCTGGTCAAAAATACCTTTTTCTTTAAACGCATTAAAGGCATCAGCTGCTAAGATTTCAGACCAGATATATCCGTAATATCCAGAAGAATATCCACCTGAGAAAATATGAGAAAAATAAGTCGAACGATAGCGTGGTGCAATTTGCGGGATCAGTCCTAGATCATTTAAAACCTTTTCCTCAAACGCATTAGTATCTTGCGCGGTTGTTTCTGTTTGAGTATGCCAGGCCAAGTCTAATAAAGAAGCGGCCATATATTCAGTAGTCGCAAAACCTTGACCAAACTGCGCAGCATCCTGGATTTTTTTAATTAACGCCTGCGGAATAACCTCTCCCGTTTCATAATGACGAGCAAACTTGGCCAATACTTCTGGCTCGTACATCCAGTTTTCCAGTACTTGTGATGGAAATTCTACGAAGTCTCTGGGCACTGAAGTTCCAGCTTGAGAAGGATATATTCCGTTAGAAAGAAAACCATGGGCCGCATGTCCAAACTCATGAAATAAAGTACTCGCCTGACCAAAGGTTAACAA
>CAZOBX010000013.1:17773-22017 GCA_964578045.1 uncultured Kangiella sp.
TAACAAAGTTGGTTTGTCGCCGGTAGGCTTGGGGTAGTTCAAAACGTTGACAATGATTGGCTTAACAAACTCGCCTTTTTCATCAACATACTGGCTACGATAAGCATTCATCCATGCACCGCCACGTTTTGATTCACGCACATAATGATCAGTTAAATACAATCCAATCAATTCGCCATTCTTATAATAAACTTCAAATACACGAACATCTTCATGATAAACCGGTAGGTCAGTTCTTTCTTTAAAAGTCATTCCATAAAGTTTGTTAACCGTATAAAAAACGCCTTTTAAAGTGTCCTCCAAAGAGAAATAAGGCTTGGTCTGTTCTTCATCTAGATCATAACGTTGCTTGCGAATTTTTTCCGCTAGATAACGCCAATCCCAACCTTCTACTTTATAGTTTCCACCCTCTGCATCAACCATCGCCTGCATATCCGCGAGCTCTGTTTTTGCTTGATCAAGACCTGCTGGCCAGATTTTATTAAGTAGTTCATAAACGTTTTCAGGATTCTTAGCAGTATTGTTTTCAAGCACAAAATGCGCGTGAGATTTATAGCCAAGAAGCTGTGCTTTTTGCGCTCTTAAAGCAGCGATTTCAGCTACAATTTTTTTGTTATCGTTGGCGTTATTGTTATTGCCGCGGTGGGTATAGCCTTTCCACATTTTTTCCCGAAGTTTGCGATTTTTAGAAAACATTAGCAAAGGTGTCTTACTAGGGCGATGGGTGGTAAAAATCCATTTGCCGGGTTTATCTCTTTTTACCGCTTCGGCTGCCGCCGCTTCGATAAGATAATCAGGCAATCCTGCCAATTCTTCCTTGTTTTCAACCACGAGTTCAAAGCTGTTGGTTTCAGCCAAAACATTATCCGCAAATTCGATGCCCATTTTACTGATTTTTGCGTTGAGATCTCTAAGAGTTTGTTTGTCTTCTTCGTTAAGCCCCGCTCCACCACGAATAAATTGCTTGTATCTGTCTACCAGTAATTTCTTTTGGTCAACGCGTAACTCAAGCGAGTCCATTTTGTTATAAACAGCTTCCACTCTTTTGAAAAGCTCAGGATTCAGATTTAGGTCATCATTTAATCCTGCGAGACGAGGACCGATATCTTTAGATAGGGCTTTTAGATCATCATTGGTATGTGCGCTGGTTAAATTATAAAAAACGCCCGCCACTTTGGTTAACAATTTACCGCCGTATTCAAGCGCAACTACCGTGTTTTCAAAACTCGGCTCTTCTTTATTGTTGGCAACCACAAGAATTTCAGCTTTCGCATCCGAGATGGCTTTATCAAATGCTGGCGCATAATGCTCATTAGCGATTTTGTCAAAAGGAGGTATACCAAACGGTGTATCGTAATCGTTAAAAAATGGATTAGTTTCAAGGTTAGGTGCAGTTGTTTCAACCTCTGTTTTTGCAACAACTTTAGTTGCCTCGGTTGATTCTTTGCTGTCATTGTTACAGCCCACAACTAACGCGGATAAAACCATTGACGCAATGGCTAGTTTTCTCATTATATTTTTCCCCCAGTTTCAGGTTTATAATTGTGATTTTAATAGTGGTTAGATTAATACTTTTGTTTTTTGGCTCTATTTTTGTTTATTACAAAAAGTATAAGCTATCACGCAGCAGCTAGTAATAACACAGCACCTAATGTGCATCAATGCAAAAGTTGTAACTAAACGCTGATATGGCCGATTAAAAACTTTCGATCTCTTGTTCCGTTAAATATCGCCATTCACCACTGTTCAATTTTTCATCAATAACGATGCTACCGATCGATATTCGATGCAGAGCCGTAACATGGTTGCCGACTGCCGCAAGCATTCTCCTTACTTGATGATATCGACCTTCAGTGATAGTCAGTGAAATCAAAGACTTATCCATAAGCGAAACTTTTGCTGGTAAGGTTGCTTTGTCACTATCTTTTAAAAACACGCCCTTTTCCAGCTTATCAAAACTCTTTTGGGACAGAGGCTCGCTAGTTTCCACGATATAACATTTGGGCTGCTTGTGCTTAGGTGAAGTAACCCTGTGAGTCCATTGACCATCATCACTGATTAATACTAATCCGCTGGTATCGACATCCAACCTGCCCGCAAAATGCAATTTTGATAGACTAGTCATATCGAGCAAGTTTAGTGCGCTAGGATATTGTTCGTCTTTAGTTGAACAAATATAGCCCTTGGGTTTATTTAGCAGAATGTATTGTTGTTTAATATCAACTAATAATTTACCGGACAACTCGACAGATTGTTGCTCGGAAATAATTTGACCAACGGATTTACAGACACATTTATCGACCGCCACTTGTCCAGAAGTAATTAACTTCTTAGCTTTGGAACGAGCAACATTTGAGGTTTTGGCAACAAATTTATCGAGACGCATTAGCAAGATTTAATTAGATTAAGAATGGAAACGTTTAGCCCGTGAACATAATTTACCATCGTTATTTACCAGCGTTCCAAGGCATCCAGATCGCTCTGTTTAGATTCCACCCAGACATCTTGCTCATTTCCATTCTTGGCATAATGCTCTTTTTTCCAGAATGTCGCTTTGTTCTTTAGATAGTCCATAATAAATTGGGCCGAATCGAAAGCTTCTTTTCGATGTAAACCGCAAGTGCCAACAAACACGATGGGCTCACCGGGTGATAAGCGACCCACTCGATGGGCAACTAATACTCTATTTAGCTGCCATCGCTCAATAGCCTGAATTAAGATCTCATCTAGCAGCGACTCGGTCATGCCTGGATAATGCTCAAGTGTCATACCAGTTAGGCCTTGTTCTTCATCTGAAATTCTCACGTTGCCAGTAAAAATAACCGATGCTCCGCTTTCCCCTTGGTTGGACTGAATAATCTGATTTAACCCGGGAATATCAAGCGCTTTATCGGCGATGACTATTTGTTTTGTTGCAGGAATCGATTTAGCCACCCTATCCTCCCGTTACCGGTGGAAAAAATGCTACTTCATCACCATCCTTGAGCGATCTAGACATTTCCGCTATCTGTTGATTGCAAGCGACCTTAACCGTCTTTTGCGCATCAGCAAACACTGATTGCCATTTGTCACCTTTAGTAGCGAGGGATTCACACAAACTTCTAATCGATGTCTTTTCGTCCAGTTGCTGCTCAATTTCTGAACAATTGAGTAGTTCTTTAAAACTAGCAAAAAAGATAATTTTGATTCTGATCATTAATACTTCCAACTGGATCCGTCCTGCGGATCCTTTTCATTGCGCGGAAGCGCGCTCCTACCTGTGTTTATGCTCACAGCTGGTAGCCCAGAGCGTTTTTTACTAGGGTTGTTCCCTCTTCCACTCACCGGATTTTCCGCCAGATTTAGTTTCCAGTTGAATATCAGAAACAATCATGGCTTTGTCGACGGCCTTGCACATATCATAAATGGTCAATCCCGCAACAGACGCCGCACATAAGGCTTCCATTTCAACTCCTGTCTGGCCAGATACTTTACACAGCGTATTGATAACAATGGCTTTATTATCCCAATCCGGTAGCAGTTCGACCTTGATCGAAGTCAACATAAGTGGATGACACAAAGGGATCAAATCGGACGTCTTTTTAGCCGCTTGTATGCCTGCGATCCGCGCAACAGCCAAAACATCCCCTTTTTTATGTTTTCCCTCGACGATCATTTTGAGGGTTTCAATGGACATTTTAACCTTTGCCGATGCACGCGCAATTCTTGAAGTTGTTGGTTTTTCACCAACATCGACCATTTGTGCTTCGCCTTTTTCGTTTAAATGGGTAAAATGGGCCATGTTATTCAATTCTGCCTTGTTAAAGGATTTTTAAATGGATCAAATCCATGTCACTGTTGCCGCTATTATAGAGCGAAACAGTCAATATTTGTTAGTAAAAGAGCGTGCCAGTTCTGGCGATATCGTTTTTAACCAGCCAGCCGGTCATGTAGAACTAAAAGAATCACTGAAGAATGCTGTTATTCGCGAAGTATTAGAAGAAACTGGTTTAGATTTTACTCCGACTGCGTTAATTGGTACCTATCTTTTAAGTCCGGCCGCTAATGGTAAAACCTATTTACGCTTCTGTTTTGTGGGTGATGTCAACGATGAGCAACAAGCCAAGCCACAAGATCCTGAAATCCTGGACGCCCTTTGGTTTACCCTTGATGAAATTACTAGTTTGTCGAAAAAGGAATTACGAAGCGCGTTGGTTTTACAATGTCTGAACGATCATATCGCAGGCAAACGCATTCCGATGGAT
>CAZOBX010000013.1:22027-38701 GCA_964578045.1 uncultured Kangiella sp.
CCGTCTGTTTTTATAGTGATGAACACCGTTTGGCCGATGAGTGCTATAATTCCCTTAGTCAGTAATTTTTCTGCTTTTTGAAAATCTAAGCAGCAAGTCATTTAATTGTATTTAATTTCAAATCCATAAATCTCATGAATCATAACGAAAATACCTTTTCAACAAAAATAGAAGCAGCTTCAAAATCTGAAGATCCGTCAACGATTAAAGTAGTAGTGGGCATGTCTGGCGGTGTCGATTCCTCTGTTGCAGCCTATTTACTTAAACAGCAAGGCTATCAGGTGATAGGCGTATTTATGAAAAACTGGGAAGAGGATGATACCGATGATTATTGCTCTGCCGCTGAAGATATGGCCGATGCAAAATCCATCGCTGATCAGCTCGACATTCCCTTTAAAACCATCAATTTCTCCGCGGAATATTGGGACCGGGTTTTCGAATACTTTCTAGATGAATATCGTTCCGGTCGAACCCCTAACCCCGATATTATATGCAATAAAGAAATTAAGTTTAAGGCCTTTCTTGATTACGCCGTTGTGTTAGGCGCTGAATATATTGCGACAGGACATTATGTCAGGGTTGATCGTTCAAGCGGCTCGTCTTTAATGCTGCGAGGTGTTGATGGCAATAAAGATCAAAGTTATTTTTTATACACCCTTGATCAAGATCAACTGAACAAATCAATGTTCCCTGTCGGAGAACTTGAAAAACCAGAAGTACGAAAAATTGCAGAAGAGCAGAGATTTATTACTGCGGACAAAAAGGACAGTACCGGAATTTGTTTTATCGGTGAACGAAAATTTAAGGATTTTTTAGAACAATATATTCCCGCTCAACCAGGTGATATTGAAGACGATCAGGGGAATGTGATTGGTAAACATTCCGGATTGATGTATCACACCTTAGGTCAAAGAAAAGGCATTGGTATTGGCGGATTGGCAAATGCCAGTGAAGAGCCTTGGTACGTGGTCGCCAAAGATTTACAAAGAAACGTTTTGATTGTTGGTCAAGGTCATAATCATCCGTTAATGTTGAGTCATGGATTGATCGCCTCGCAAATGCATTGGGTACAACCAAATAATATATCCGACACATTTCATTGCACCGCTAAATCTCGCTACAGGCAGCAAGATTTCGATTGCCTGGTAGAAAGAATTGATCAGGACAATTGGCGGATCACCTATGAGGAAAAACAACGAGCGGTGACTCCCGGTCAATCAGTGGTTCTTTATTTAGATGATCAATGTCTTGGTGGTGGTATTATTGATACCATATTACAAGATTAAAGCTCCTCAGTTTTGACGAGGTTCTAACTAACATATCGAGTATTTAAACTAAATGAGCATCAATCAACAAACCATCGATCAGGTTATAGCGCTTGCAGGGCTTGCCCAATCAGTTCGAATCGTTCAACATATCGCCTGGAAAGGCGAAACCAATCTAACAGATTTTAAAGCGGTTATTGCCAGCCTTTTAAGGATCGATGCAGAAACCTCAATTGCTGTTTATGGTGGCAGTTTCGAAGTCAGTTCCGGTTTGCGATTACTCAAACAACAATTAGATACAACAAACAATAATAAAGATCCCGAATTTGTAGGAATCATTATTAACCTGCTGAACCTGCATAAACAATTGAATTCAAATACCCGATTAATGGATAAATTATCATCCTTTATGGCCAAACTCTCTGCTAGATATTCTGATGAAAATTTCTACCAAGATGAAGAAATATTTAAACAACTTCTGCAAGATTGTTCGGAAGCCTACAAAGAAACTTTATCTAAATTGCCCAACCGAATTCAAGTTAAAGGCGAGCCCAAATTTTTAAAACCAATGGAAAATCAGATCAAGGTGAGAGCAGCATTGTTGTGTGCAATAAGAAGTGCATTTTTATGGCGGCAATCCAGCGGTTCACGGTGGCATTTTTTGTTTAAAAAAAGAGTCATCTTGGAGGCGGTGGATTATCTATTAAACAATCCTCTGAAGAAGTAGAAATTAGAAACCTCTAATCTTTGTTCTCTTTTATTTTGTTATTTCGCAGAAACTAACTGGGCTATTTTCTGTCGCAACCAGCGATGCGCGGGATCAAAGTGAACGATAGGCCCCCACAACATACTGATTTCAAAACTAGCGATATCGATCGGCGATTTTAAACTTTTAATCGGTAGTTCTTCAGCGGCGAGCGCAGCAATTTTTGCAGGCACCGTTGTTATCAACTCGCTATTAGCGACTAATCGCGCCGGTGTAGTAAAATATCGAGGATAAATCTTCACTTCTCGACTTAATCCCTGCTCCGCCAATACTTTGTCAATCACTGAACCGCCAACACCGGTTGGACTTGTCACTACATGTTGCTCCGCTAAAAACTGTCTTAAACTAATTCGGTTGCTGGTAATTCTGGGGTGGTTTTTAGCTACAAGGGTAACGAATTTCTCTTCCCAAAGACGCTTAATGTGTAAATTTTCGGGCGGAGTTCGAAATTGTCCAAAAATGAAATCTGCTTATAACGCTGTTTCAGACAATTCAAAGTCATTAATTCGAACGCACCTGATAGACGCATTTGGAGGCTCCTCATGTATACATTGAGTCAAATCAAGTAACAGCAAGGCTTCTCCATAACGTCAACTCGGGATAAGAGTAACCATCTTGCAACCGATTTATTGTTCCAAAATAAAATTCATTGGTACTTCAAACTTAAATTCGTTCAGTTCCAATTCGCTGGGAACTCTTGGGAAAGATTGAATCTTACCTATCATTCTTAATGCGGCATAATCAAGCAACCTTGAGCCAGAATGTTGAGTGACTTTTTTTGCAATGATATTACCTTCTTTGTCAATCTTAAGCTGAATGGTTAGCTCCCCCTCAACTCCAGCAGATACAGCGGTTTGTGGGTAGTATTGCTGCAGCCTAACGATATCAATCAGCTCTTTAGTAAAAGCCCCCGTATGCAGATTGGTGTCGACTGTGGCTCCAGCGCTTGGAACTATTCCTAGTGATAGAGCCACGCAAAAAGTTAATACTTGAATAGATTTATTAAATGTTTTCATAATAAAATTCCTCTCGTCGTTTTAAGTGATATTGCCTATTTTAAAGTATCTGTTTGCTCCCGACATAACGATTGCTAATCGAAGGAAACTCGCAGCCTTTAAACTCGTTGCTCTTACCAATTCTACCTGACGTAAGGTAGGTTAAGATGCAAAATTTTTTGCTATATGTTAACGAAATCCCGTCTGGGTAATTTTGAATTGAATAATCGTCTCATGCAACCTACCTTACGTCAGGTAGGCTGGTTTGTCAATAATATTTTCATATATTAAAATATTATCCGTAGGTAATGTTTATTCTTCATCCTTTTTGTCGACAATATAGTGAGTTTTATTTGACTAATGTATGATAGGTGGCTATATTGTCGACAATCTAGCGCTATCTTATTAATTCCGATTGCAATGACCTTGGTCACAGAACAACCCATTACAGCAGCCGACAAAACCTTTTTTCATCTAAGAAAGGACATAGTTGAAGGTGTAATCCTGTCAAGTTCAAAACTTAGCGAAACAGAATTATCAACAAAATATGCCGTCAGTCGTGCGGTGATCAGAGAAGCAATCAACCGCCTTGAGACATGTCATCTTGTCGAACGTAAAGCCAATATTGGAGCCAGAGTTGTCGCTCTTACACTAGAAGGTTTGGTAGACCTTTATCAAGTTAGAGAATCCCTCGAAGGCATGGCAGCAAGACTCGCTGCAACCCAGATGACTGATGAAGAAATTGCCGATCTGAACGCCCTTTTAACCACCCATTTTCAAACCGTAAAAACTGGCGAGACCTATTATCAGGAAGCTGGTGATGTGGATTTTCACTATCGCATTATTTTAGGATGCAAAAACAACCATCTGATATCGATGCTGATCGACGGTATTTATCATCTGATCCGAATGTATCGTGTACAGTTTGGAATGGCTGGGCCAAGAGTGACAACGGCATTTGACGAGCATAAACATATTGTTGAGGCGATTTCTAATCGAGACGCTGAATTGGCAGAAATGTTGATGCGTCGGCATATTTTATATACTAGAAACAGTTTTGAAAAAAAATTGATTGCATAGCCTGACAAAAGACAGAACCATTTCACCACGGAGAAGCGGAGAAAAAATAATAACAAAAAATAAAATTTGTTTCTTTTCTCCGTAGCTCCGTGCCTTCGTGGTGAATAAGTCTTTTAATTTTCTAGTCTTTTTTTTGATGAATTATTTTTTAAGAAAACATTCTATTTTTTATCATTTTATTAACGAGCTCGTGGAAACTATTATGAACACAACACACCGCAAACCTTTACCCGGTACGCAGCTGGATTATTTTGATACTCGAGCAGCTGTCGATGCGATTGAAGCTGGCGCATACACAAAACTCCCTTACACTTCTCGAGTTTTAGCAGAGAACCTGGTTCGTCGTTGTCCACCTGAAAGTCTAGCGGATTCACTAAAACAAATTATTGAACGCAAACGAGATCTGGATTTTCCCTGGTTTCCAGCTCGAGTCGTTTGTCATGATATTTTAGGTCAAACGGCGCTGGTCGATTTAGCCGGTTTACGTGATGCTATCGCCGATAAAGGCGGAGATCCTTCGCAAATTAACCCAGTAGTGCCGACCCAATTGATTGTTGATCACTCATTGGCTGTTGAACATGCGGGTTTTGAAAAAGATGCGTTTGAAAAAAATAGAGCAATTGAAGATCGCCGCAATGAAGATCGCTTCCATTTTATTAACTGGACTAAAACGGCTTTTAAGAATGTCGATGTGATCCCTCCAGGAAATGGCATTATGCACCAGATCAATTTGGAGCGAATGTCACCGGTAATCCAATCGCGTGACGGTGTCGCCTTTCCTGATACCTTGGTCGGCACCGATAGCCACACCCCGATGGTGGATGCCCTTGGCGTATTAGCTGTTGGTGTAGGAGGATTGGAAGCCGAAAGTGTGATGCTTGGTCGCGCCTCTTATATGAGACTACCCGACATTATTGGTGTCAAGCTTACTGGTAAACCTCAAGAAGGAATCACTAGCACCGATATTGTTCTGGCCTTAACTGAATTCTTACGAGCAGAAAAAGTTGTTTCAACTTTTTTAGAATTTTACGGCGAAGGCGTAAGCCATCTAACTTTAGGCGATCGCGCCACTATTTCTAATATGACCCCAGAATTTGGCGCAACCGCGGCGATGTTTTATATCGACCAACAAACCATCGATTATCTAAAATTAACAGGTCGTGAAGACCAACAGGTAAAACTGGTGGAAACTTATGCAAAAGAGACCGGACTGTGGGCTGACAGTATGATTGATGCCAAATATGAACGGGTGCTTAGCTTCGATTTATCTTCTGTATGTCGTAATATCGCTGGTCCTTCAAACCCTCACAGCCGAGTACCAACTTCCGAGCTGGCCGCAAGAGGGATCAGTGGTAAGGTAGAAGACATTCCGGGTCAAATGCCTGATGGTGCTTGTATTATTGCGGCGATTACCAGCTGTACTAACACCAGTAACCCACGCAATATGATTGCCGCCGGTTTGATTGCGCGTAATGCTAACGCACTAGGATTAACCCGCAAGCCTTGGGTAAAAACCTCATTGGCGCCCGGCTCTAAGGCAGTCACACTTTATCTAAAAGAAGCGAATCTTTTGCCTGAATTAGAACAAATTGGATTTGGTGTTGTAGGTTACGCTTGCACTTCTTGTAACGGCATGAGTGGCGCACTTGATCCAGCCATACAAAAAGAAGTGTTGGATCGTAAGCTCTACGCCACCGCTGTATTATCCGGCAACCGTAATTTTGATGGTCGAATTCACCCGCACGCAAGTGAAGCTTTCTTGGCTTCTCCTCCGCTAGTTGTTGCTTATGCGATTGCTGGGACGATCCGCTTTGATATCGAAAAAGATGCTCTCGGCACCGACAAAGAAGGTAACCCCGTCACTTTGAAAGATATCTGGCCAAGCGATAAAGAGATTGATTCAGTGGTCGCACAAAGCGTAAAACCAGAACAATTCCGTGCCGTTTACAACCCGATGTTTGATCTTAAAGTTGAATACGGCAAAGAGAACAACCCGCTCTACGATTGGCGTCCACAAACTACCTATATCCGCCGTCCGCCCTATTGGGATGGCGCACTGGCGGCCGAGCGAACGATGCAAGGCATGCGACCGCTTGCTGTTTTGGGAGACAATATCACTACTGATCACCTGTCTCCCTCGAATGCTATTCAGGCATCTAGTGCAGCAGGTGAATATCTAGCGAAAATGGGATTACCGGAAGAAGATTTTAATTCCTACGCGACTCATCGTGGCGATCACTTAACCGCTCAAAGAGCAACATTCGCAAACCCAAAACTGTTTAACGAAATGGTTAAGGAAAATGGCGAGGTTAAACAAGGTTCATTGGCTCGAGTAGAACCAGAGGGAAAAGTGACTCGTATGTGGGAAGCGATTGAGACCTATATGGATCGCAAACAACCACTGATTATTGTGGCAGGCGCAGACTACGGACAAGGTTCATCTCGTGACTGGGCAGCCAAAGGTGTACGTTTGGCTGGTGTTGAAGTAATCGCCGCCGAAGGTTTTGAACGAATTCATCGCACTAATTTATTAGGCATGGGTGTATTACCACTTGAGTTTAAACCCGGTGAAAACCGCATTAGTCTTGCGATTGATGGAACCGAGACTTTTGATGTTAAAGGGGTACCTAGCCCGGGAGCGACACTGACATTAATAATTAACCGGAAAAATGGCGAACAGGTTGAAGTGCCTATGACATGCCGTCTTGATACCGCAGAGGAAGTTTCTATTTATCGAGCTGGTGGGGTATTGCAGCGTTTTGCCCAAGATTTTTTAGAATCGATTGCTAGTTAGGCTTGACCTGTAGGGGCGGCTTTAACCACGATAAGATGGTTGGTTATACAAACTCCTACCGGTAAAAATACAAATATTAGGAATTATGAATGACTCACATCCCACAAATTAAAATCCCTGCGACCTATATGCGCGGTGGTACTAGTAAAGGTATATTTTTTAACCTGGACGATTTGCCTGAATCAGCACAAGTTGCCGGGGAAGCTCGTGATGCTTTATTGTTGCGAGTGATTGGCAGTCCCGATCCTTACGGCAAACAAACTGACGGAATGGGCGGCGCTACTTCCAGCACCAGCAAGACGGTTATTCTGTCTAAAAGCAGCCAGACTGATCACGATGTTGAATATCTGTTTGGTCAGGTTGCAATCGATCGTCCTTTTGTCGATTGGAGTGGAAACTGCGGCAATTTAACAGCAGCGGTTGGTTCTTTTGCTATTAGCAACGGTTTAGTTGATGCCAGTCGAATTCCAGAAAATGGCTTTGCTATCGTAAGGATCTGGCAAGCAAATATTAAAAAAACTATCATCACTCATGTGCCAATCACCAATGGCGAAGTTCAAGAAACTGGCGATTTTGAGCTGGATGGCGTGACCTTTCCTGCGGCGGAAGTGCAAGTTGAATTTATTGATCCTTCTGCAGGTGATGCCGCTATGTTTGCAACCGGCAACCTGGTCGACGACCTTGAAGTACCTGGCGTCGGAACCTTTAAAGCCACAATGATTAATGCCGGCATCCCGACTATTTTCCTTAATGCCGAAGAAATCGGCTACACCGGAACCGAATTACAAGAAGCAATCAATGGCGATAAAAAGGCTTTAACCCGATTTGAAACGATTCGTACTTATGGTGCGATCCGAATGGGATTAATTGACAATATTGAACAAGCGGCTATGCGCCAGCATACACCAAAAGTGGCTTTTGTTGCACCAGCAGCAGACTATGTTTCTTCTAGCGGAAAACAGATTTCAGTCGGGGATATCGATATCAATGTTCGTGCCTTGTCCATGGGTTTATTACATCATGCGATGATGGGCACCGCCGCTGTTGCCATAGCGACTGCGGCAGCAATACCAGGAACCTTGGTGAATATTGCCGCGGGTGGCGGTGAACGAAAAGCGGTGCGATTTGGTCATCCGTCGGGAACCTTACAGGTTGGCGCAGAGGCCAGTCAGGTGAATGGCGAATGGACAGTCAATAAAGCAATTATGAGCCGTAGTGCGAGAGTCTTGATGGAAGGAGTTGTTCGTATTCCGGGAGATGTTTTTTAACAGTCTCCATTTTTACTTTCAATAATCTATGTTCAATACGTTCCCCTCTCCCATTAGGCGAGAGGGGACGTTCAATCAACAAAAACTATCTGTTTTCGATTGATACCCAATCTCTTGGCTCAGGCCCCACATAGTTAGCACTTGGGCGAATGATTTTTCCATCCACACGTTGCTCCATTATATGAGCCGCCCAACCAGTAATTCGTGACATCACAAAAATCGGGGTAAACATCGCTGTCGGAATTCCCATCATGTTATAAGCTACCGCCGAGAACCAATCGAGGTTTGGGAACATTTTCTTTTCTTCCCACATCACAGACTCTAACCTTTCAGCAACGTCAAACATATTCATATCGCCTTGGCTTTGCGACAATTCTTTGGCGATTTTTTTAATCACTACATTTCGCGGATCAGAAACAGTATAAACTGGATGACCAAATCCAATCACGATTTCTTTTCTTGTCATACGCTCTTTGATATCGGTTTCTGCTTCATCGGGAGAGGCATATCTTTTTTGAATTTCTAATGCTGCTTCGTTTGCACCGCCGTGTTTTGGTCCACGCAAAGCACCAATCGCTCCGCTTACTGCAGAGTACATATCAGAGCCCGTTCCGGCAATCACTCGACTAGCAAAGGTAGACGCATTAAACTCGTGCTCCGCATACAGAATCAAAGAAGTATGCATGGCTTTTTCCCATTGCTGGCTGGGCTTTTCACCATGCAGCATATGTAAAAAGTGCGCGCCAATGGAATCATCGTCGGTTTCAACATTAATACATTTACCATGATGACTATAGTGATACCAATAAAGTAGCATCGAGCCAAATGACGCGAGCAGCCGATCTGAAATATCTCTAGCGTCCGATGGCGCTTGCTCATCTTTTTCCGGCAAAACAGTTCCTAATACAGAACAACCGGTTCTTAACACGTCCATCGGATGTGCCGCTGCAGGAATGGCTTCTAATACCTCTTGAACCACCGTCGGTAATCCTCGCATGGAACGAAGTTTTCGTTTGTAATTAACTAACTCAGCTTTAGTGGGTAGTCGACCGTGAATTAACAAATGAGCAATTTCTTCAAATTCGGCAGCTTCTGCAAACTGCAAAATGTCGTACCCGCAATAGGCTAAATCATTTCCGGTTAAACCTACCGAACAAAGTGCGGTATTTCCTGCGGGAACTCCAGACAGCGCGACGGATTTTTTCGGTTTTCGAATAGTTGCATTCTCGGTATTTTCACTCATTGATTACTTCTCCTTTTCTTCGGCAAATAACTCATCGAGTTTTTGCTCAAATTGATGGTAATTTAAATAGTTATAAAGTTCTTCTCGGGTTTGCATTCTTGACACGATTTCGCGTTGGTGACCGTCTTTGATCAACGCCTGGTAAAACGCCTCGGCACCTTGGTTCATTGCGCGATAAGCACCACAACAATAAAGCACTATATCAACCCCGGCGTCGGCAAGCTCTGGAGTTGAAAACAATGGTGTTTGGCCAAACTCGGTAATATTAGCCAAAAAAGGTACGTTTATTTCCTTGTTCAATCGTCTGTATTGCTCCAATTCGGTGATCGCTTCTGGAAAAATCATATCAGCGCCCGCTTCGATGCAGGCGTGCATTCTATCGATCGCCGACTGTAATCCTTCAACGGCTAAAGCATCGGTTCGCGCCATGATCACAAATTGCTCATCAGTCCGTGCATCAACCGCCATTTTTACTCGATCCACCATTTCACTAAGAGGTACTATTTCCTTATTAGGTCGATGACCACAGCGTTTAGCGGCAACTTGATCTTCAATATGGCAGCCTGCCGCACCAAATTTTGTTAACGAGCGAACGGTACGCGCAATATTAAACGCGCCACCAAATCCAGTATCAGCATCCACCAATAATGGTAAATCGCACACATCGGTAATTCTTCTAACATCGGTTAATACATCGTCGATAGTACTGATACCGAGATCAGGTAATCCTAATGAGTTAGCGGCTACACCACTTCCAGCTAGATAAATTGCCTTGTGTCCTGCCTGCTTGGCCATATGTGCGGTAATGGCGTTTATCGTTCCGACAATTTGCAATGGTTTATTTTCCACAACAACCTTTCTTAATTTTGCTCCAGCACTTTGAATACTCATATTTCTCCCAAATGAATTTCGAAATCTAACAAATCTTTATATAAACCAAGTTACTTCAATATTATCAATTAGCACTTAGCTATCAACCATTTTCCTGAATCTTAATTTTCCAAATCGCCGGCCCAGTTTTATGCACTGATTCACCTTGAGTATCCACCGCAACAGTCACCGGCATATCTTCAACAGTAAACTCGTAAATGGCTTCCATTCCTAATTCTTCAAAGGCGACCACTCTTGATTGTTTGATTGCTTTTGAGACTAAATAAGCGGCGCCGCCTACAGCCATTAAATAAACCGATTTGTGTTTAGCGATAGACTTAAGTGCAATATCACCGCGCTCGGATTTTCCAATCATGCCCATTAATCCCATGCCACCATCGGCTTTATCCGACAACATCATCTCTGAATATTTATCCATTCGAGTCGACGTTGTAGGACCAGCTGGACCAACGACTTCATTTCCAACCGGATCGACGGGTCCCACGTAATATATAAATCGCCCCTCGAAATCAACGCCCTCTGGCAATGGCTGTCCATTATCCACTAAATCTTTTATTTTCTTATGCGCCGCATCGCGACCGGTTAATATTTTACCGCTTAATAACAGAGACTCTCCAGGCTGCCAGGATTCGATTTCTTGCTGGCTAATGTTGTCGATATTGACACGTTTGAGTTTACTCTGATCCGCTTGAGGAATTTCTGGCCAGTCAGCTAAACTTGGTGCTTCGATATAACTCGGTCCGTTTCCATCCAGACTAAAATGAGCGTGTCTGGTAGCCGCACAATTGGGGATCATCGCTACAGGCAGTGAGGCAGCATGAGTCGGACAATCTTTAATTTTAATATCAAGAACGGTGGTTAATCCACCTAAACCTTGTGCACCAATGCCGAGTTTATTCACTTTATCCATCAATTCTAAACGCATTTTCTCTACTGAGGTTTGCGCTCCCTTTTCTTCCAGCTCGTGAATATCAACTGGATCCATCAGGGACTCTTTTGCCATGAGCATCGCTTTTTCTGCTGTTCCGCCAATCCCCAAGCCTAACATGCCTGGAGGACACCATCCCGCTCCCATCGTTGGAACGGTTTTTAGAACCCAATCGACAACTGAATCATTAGGATTCAGCATCACAAACTTACTTTTGTTCTCAGAACCGCCGCCTTTAGCTGCCACCGTTACTTCCACTTTATCACCAGGCACCATTTCAACGTGCACAACCGATGGTGTGTTGTCTTTGGTGTTGACTCTGGGCCCCAGTGGATTTTTGACAATAGAGGCTCTAAGCGGATTGTCTGAATTTTGGTAGGCTTTTCTAACGCCCTCATCAACAAGCTCTTGAACCGTTAAGTCGCTGTCCCACTGAACAGCCATACCAATTTTGATGAATGAAGTAACGATTCCGGTGTCCTGGCAAACAGGGCGTTTTCCTTCCGCACACATTCTTGAATTGATTAATATTTGACCGATGGCATCCTTTGCAGCAGGATTTTGCTCCTTTAAATAGGCTTTATATAACGCATCTATAAAATCTTTAGGATGATAATAAGAGATATATTGGAGAGCGCTTTCTACGCTATCGACGAAATCTTGTTGTTTAATGATGGTCATTGTATCTAGGTCCGTTTTTGCAAATCACGCGTTTACAACTGGAGAAAAACCTCAAAGCATAAAATACAATTTTACTGGTCAGTCCAGTTAAGTAAGATAGCATGAGACTAGTTATTTTGAAACGTTGTATTGGATATAAGACAGTTAATAAGCAATTGTTTTATTTGCGATTGATGATAATTCAATATAGACATTATAACTTATTTGGTGGTGATTAGCAGCAGACTACAACATAGACTTTAGTCCAATGTGTGGTCACACCGCCATCCGTGGCTCTTTATGACATACCGTCCATCCCTGGACATGGTCACACCGCCATCCGTGGCTCTTTATGACATACCGTCCATCCCTGGACATGGTCACACCGCCATCCGTGGCTCTTTGTGACATACCGTCCATCCCTGGACATGGTCACACCGCCATCCGTGGCTCCTTGTGACATACCGTCCATCCCTGGACATAAAAAAACCGGTCATAGACCGGTTTTTTCAATATGGCGTCCCCTAGGGGGTTCGAACCCCTGTTACCGCCGTGAAAGGGCGGTGTCCTAGGCCTCTAGACGAAGGGGACAGGACTTTTTGCTCGGTTACTCAAGCGCAACCGTTCAAAAATTTGGTGGAGCTAAGCGGGATCGAACCGCTGACCTCTACACTGCCAGTGTAGCGCTCTCCCAGCTGAGCTATAGCCCCAAATCCGGCGCGAATTTTAAGGGCTATCGCAATCTGTGTCAAGGTGTTCAGTGGAAATTAATCGGTAATCGATAAATTTGCACTCAGTAGAGAATTAAATGGGTTTTACTATACCCAAAAGGCTAAAAATGATAGTTTTGTTGTAAACTAAAAACATCTCAAAAAGGTAGCTAACATGTCATTAACTCCCGATCTTCTTCAAGAACTCGAATTGCTCAACCTGTTTGATCTCAATTCTACTCAAGGTGGTCTTAAAGTCCACCAAGATGCAGAACCTACAAAAATCTCGGCGGCACAAAGACTTTTCGACAAAGGCATGACCACCCGTTCCGATGGCGGTTATTTAACCGATAGAGGTGTGGAAACGACTGAACATGTTCAAGCATTAATAAAAATGTTACAAGCCAACGAATAATTTAGCACTCGAATGGCCCACCTGTTATAGATCAATTTACCTGACTGAGGTCCAATTGCAATGATTTTCGATCACCCTCGGCGGGCGGTTTTCGCCTCTAAAGTTATTTCGTTATTGTTTTGCACCTTTGGTTGCTTTAATGCTAGTGGCGTTAAGAAACCTTTTACTGTCGAAGATTTAGTACAACTACAAAGAATTTCGAGTCCGCAAATATCACCTGACGATAACAAGGTCGTTTACACCATTCGTTCAACTGATATGGATGCTAACAAAGGAATAACTGATCTCTGGTTAACTGACATAAAAACTAAGCAAGCAACTCAACTAACTACTGATAAAGCTGCCGATCATTCTCCAAAATGGTCACATGACGGCCGCTACATCTACTTCTTATCTTACCGTTCGGGAAGTTTGCAAATTTGGTCAGTCGATACAAAAAGCCACAACAAAAAACAACAAGTTACTGACTTTCCAATTGATGTGAACAGTTTTAAGCTATCCCCAGATTCAAACAGTATTTTATTTTCTGCCAAGGTTTATCCTGATTGCGCCAATTTTATTTGTACTGCCGATAAGCAGAAATCACAAGCAGAACAACAGGCTAATGGACAAGTGTACGATAAAATGTTTGTGCGCCATTGGGACCATTGGGTCGATGAAACTCAATCACAGCTGTTTATGGTTAATCTCAATAACAAAGGTGTCGTAAACAATAGTAAAGTCATCGCTATTTCAAAATCGGTAAACGCTAATGTTCCTTCCGATCCATTTGGTGGTGATGAAGAATATAATTTCTCGGCCAATGGCAGCCTAGTGTATTTTTCAGCTAGATTACAAAATGCTAAGGAACCCTCCTCTACCAATTTCGATTTATACAGTGTTAATGTCGATTCACCGGCTCATGCCAAATTACTAACCCAAGAAAATCTCGCTTGGGATACACAAGCGATACTCAGCCATGATGGCAAAAAAATGGCGTATCTGGCAATGCGAAGACCTGGCTTTGAAGCGGACCGATTAGAGGTCATATTGACCGATCTTGAAACAGGAAAATCGCAACGCTTAACCGACAAATGGGATCGCTCATTTAGCTCTCTGGCTTTTTCAAAGGATGATCAGTCCCTCTATTTAACCGGTAATCATCTTGGAACAAAAGCCTTATGGAAACTGGATATAAAAACCGGTAATTACAACAAATTCAACAGTGACGGATACATTTCCAGCGTTTCCGTTGGAACTAATCGGCTAATTTTCAGTAAAGACAGCCTGAAAAGTCCCTCTCAACTCTATTCAGCAAATCTGGATGGCAGCAATCAACAGCAAATTACTTTTGTTAATAAAAAGAAATTAGAACAAATAGCTTTCGGCGACTATCAACAATTTTCTTTTAAAGGATGGAATGACGAAACTGTAATGGGTTATGTAGTTAAGCCTGCGAATTTTGAACACGGCAAAAGATACCCCCTGGCGTTTTTAATCCACGGAGGGCCACAGGGCAGTTTTGGCGACCACTTCCATTATCGCTGGAATCCACAAACCTATACAGGGCAAGGATTTGTTGCAGTAATGATCGATTTTCATGGCTCGACCGGTTATGGTCAGGATTTTACTGACAGCATTTCTCAAAACTGGGGAAGCAAACCGTTATATGATCTGCAAAAAGGTTTAGCATATGCACTAAAAAAATATGCTTTTATCGACGGTAATAATGCCTGCGCTTTGGGGGCTTCTTATGGCGGATATATGATCAACTGGATTGAAGGAAACTGGCAAAATCAATTTAAATGTCTGGTCAATCACGATGGTGTTTTTGATAATCGCATGATGTATTACGCCACTGAAGAGCTGTGGTTTGTCGAATGGGAAAACGGCGGTAGCTATTATGATCAAACCAAAAAACACGAAAAATACAATCCGGTTAACTATGTGAATAATTGGAAAACTCCTATGTTAGTCATTCAAGGTGGTAAAGATTTCAGAATTCCCGAAACTCAATCTTTGGGGACGTTTACTGCATTACAGAAAAAAGGTATTGCCAGTAAATTACTCTATTATCCGCAGGAAAATCACTGGGTTTTAAAGCCAGCCAATAGTATTCAATGGCACCATCAGGTAAATGATTGGCTGCACGAATACCTGGACGATTAATATCTTCACATTATTGTAGCTGTACTTGCAAAAGCTCAATAAGAAGCTATATTAGTTAAAGAGATCAAATGCTTAGGTTAAAACCTCCATGCTGTTAAAATTTTTGATTGTCGATGATAGCAAAGCAATGCGAACCATTGTTAAGCGCATATTGTCAGGCGCTGGCTACGCCGATCATGATTTTCGCTTTTCAAGCAATGGCAAAGATGCAATCAAGCAAATCATAGACTGGCAGCCCGATATGGTTTTACTTGACTGGCATATGCCAGAAGTAACCGGCATTCAGGTTTTAGAAAAAGTTAAAGAACTACAATTAACCACTAAAATAGGTTTGATAACCGCCGAAAAAAATGAAGTTTCCATCAAGGCTGCTAGAGCCGCCGGTGCGATTTTTGTGGTCAACAAACCTTTTACCAAGGAGGAGTTAAAAGAAAGCCTAATTCCTGCATTAGCGGGAGTCTCGCCAATTGATGAGGAAAGTGAATTTAGCCATGACCGGATTCTATTTCCGTCTCCATCAGCTCTAGGCAATATACTAACGACCATTACTGGAGTCGACATAGTGATAGAGAGTGTAGAAAAACAAGCAATTTCAAAGTTATCTTTACCCGGTAAGCTCGTTTTATATGGTAACGATGATGGTCAAATAAGAGCCATGCAAGTGATTGATTCAGTGTTGTGCGACCGGTTGGCTGAGTCATTTTGTTCAAGCGTTTATAAAAACCAGGCGATTGACGACAAATTGCTCGCCAAAGCTTTACTGCGGTCACTAACGATTATCGCTGCCTGTTTTTTCGATATGTCACAAAAAAAAGAATTGAACCTTTCAAAAACATTTACCATGCAAAAGTTAATTGATAAAGTTCTGTCGTTAGATCAGCTGACAGAACATGATAGGCTAGATCTAAAGTTCAGTTTTGACAGTGAAGACACTTGCTTCACGTCGTTATATTTAAATAAAAACGGAGAATTCTAGAGAAATAAATGCTCAATTATTCTGACCTTTCAATTTCTTTTAAAAGCTCTAAAAACTGCTGTTCCAGTAACTGATGTTCTGCTGTTAAACGCTCTAATGTTTTGCTCGATTCTAACTCTATATCTGATTCTGCTGACATCAGCATAAATTGTTGCTCGAGCATCTCTTTTTCCAAAATTAAACGATCCATCGATTCTTCCTTATTTTCCAATTCCGACCGTAAATCCCCGAGTTTACCGACTAATTCTTTATCCTCAGTCGAGCGTTTTATTTGTGCGGTTAAGATTTCATTGCGAGCTTCGAGTGTTTTAAAACGACGTGATAATTGACGATAATCCGATCCCATGTTGGTCAAATTACGATGCAACTGCGCTTCAGTCGCTTTATGCATTTTAATTTGTTCTTTTTGAGCCTGAAACATATGGGCTTTGGCAACAAAGGCCCGAAGTTGACTGGAAGTTTTTTCAAGATCACTGGATAAACTATCTTTAATTTTAACAACTTCATCCAATTCATTTATAAGCAAATCCATTTC
>CAZOBX010000013.1:38711-44590 GCA_964578045.1 uncultured Kangiella sp.
AATTCAGAGCGATCGGTTTGGGCAAAATTTTCAGCCTTTGTTAAGGACCGTTGAACCCCGTTGACCAATGCTTCTGCCTGTTCAATTACTTTGAGTTCAGCATCCTCTCGTTCTCTGTCTTCGTTGGAGTCAAAAATTTCAACATCTTCGACCAGGCCGACCATTGTGCCAATGGAATTATATCGTTCCTTCAACAGCTCGACTTGTTCACTTTCCGCGATATTACCATTTTCGGCAAGCCTGTCTCTTAATAAATCGATGGCTTGCTCTCCACCAGTCATATTGTATGCAATGGAGCTCCTTAGATCATAATAAAGCTCCCTATAATTTTCCTTTGATGAGTTGGTCTTATCAGATTCTTTTAGCTTGTCTTCAAGTTTTTTGATATCTTTGGTGAGAGATTGACTATTATGCTTAAACTTTCGATTTTCCTTAGAGAGTTTTTCGATTTTCTGGTTTAATGCCTGGATTTCCTTTTGTTTCAATTGTATATCTTTTTGTAACTTATCATCCCCCTCAGAGCCTTCGCTTAATTGTTTTTCAAGTTGGCTGATTTTGCCATTTAATTCCCGGATTTGTACCCGCAGTCCTTTGGCACGACTTTTAGCATTTTTTAGTCTTTTAGCTAAAACCCTATTGTGTTCATTTAGATCGGTGTTTAACGATAGGAGGTTAAATACCAGATAACCGCCAACGGCGAATAAAAGCAGAAATACTTCACCTATGATAATGGTCTGTAACGACAAAAGACTATCCAAACTCTACTGTGACTAGTTAATTATAGGATATTCAGTGGATTTTGCCGAATTCAAAGCTTCCGCGTCCTGCTCGCGCTCCTTACCTACGTCCTGTAGGCAAAAAAATCCTCGGTTTTGCCCGAGGATAATATCTGACAACGATAGGACTCTTTCATAGTCGGTGATGCTTGGTCATATAACTGATCAACCTAAGATAAGACTGGCATTTTAATAATAATCGTCTAAATAATTAATTTCGCTTACAAAACCTGCAGACTGGAAAATCATAAGATTTTTGATAATCTTAGCTAAGCGAGGCATGCTCTCCATAGAGGCGATAGCCGGCTTTGACTATTTGACTTTGTAATACATCATTATGGTCGCAGGCCTTGTCAGAATTACTAGGAAGGTGCAATTCCCCACAGCTAGCACAAGCCTTGACTCGCATACGTCCTTTTCGAAATGTGGCCCATTGATGTTTCAATTCTTTCATAGCGACAACCTCGTAAATAAAATCCCTCTATTAAGGTGTCTACTATTTTGCTCTTAAATACACTGTTTTAAAAGTCGAAATCGCGCAATTCTACCTACTGAAAAGACTTATAACGGTGTGAGATATCTCTCACATTGGTGTATTTATTGGAAATTGTGTTTACAGTGATGCGCTTACAAAATGGTAAATATTATGCGCTGAAAGTCCAATAATGACTAGCCAGGTGAGTAGAATACCAACAAAGCGGCCAAATGAGATTTTGACAGTTTTTGCTAATCCATAGGCATGTAATAGACGTCCTGTCACCAATGTTAATCCTGCAATATGAGCTATCATTGCCTGCCCTTGATTTGTCTCATACACCGCCAACAATATTAACGCGATAGGCACATATTCGGTAAAATTGGCATGCACCCTGATTGCTCTGGCGAGATCTTTATTACCGCCATCACCGATACCTATTTTGAATTTTTTTCGATTGCTGGCGACATTATAAGAAAGATAGATTAGTAATATACCCAAGATCCCTGAATATAAAGCTAGAGTTGGCATACTTTGTTCCTCTTATAATTATTGTAAAATAATAGTAATAGCGATGGCTAAACCTTATTAAGCTCAGCAATCTCGTCGATAAAAGCTTGTTCATCTATCACTGGAATTCCCAGAGAATAGGCCTTGGTCAATTTGGAACCCGCAGATTCACCAGCCACCACTTTGCTAGTATTTTTTGAAACACTACCACTTACTTTTGCCCCTAAAGCGATCAGTTTTTGTTTAGCCTCATTACGCTTCATTTGAGTCAAGGTACCGGTCAAAACCCAGGTTTCGCCCAATAATGGCTGTGATTCAACTGAAGGTTTGACGATTTTAGGCCAGGTTACACCTAGTTCACCTAAATCATTAATCACCTTAAGATTATCGCCATTGGCGAAAAACATAGCGATATGCTGCGCCACAATTGGACCAATATCTTTGATCTCTTCTAACCGCTCAACATCCACACTGGCTATTGTTTTAATATCCAGCAGCTCGTTAGCCAGATTCATTGCCGTCACTTCACCGACTTCACGAATACCTAAGCCAAATAAGAATTTGGGTAAACTGGTGTTCTTACTATTTTCAATCGAAGTGATGACATTATTTGCCGATTTTTCCGCCATTCTTTCCAGTTTTGAGAGCTGATCGGCGGATAGTCTATATATATCCGCAATATTAATGATCAAATCCTTCTCACACAGTAACTCGATCAGTTTATCGCCCAGGCCTTCAATATCCATGGCTTTGCGGGAAGCAAAATGAATAATGGATTGTTTGCGTTGGGCCGAGCAGATCAATCCACCACTACACCGGTAGATTGCTTGATCCGCTTCTTTTTCAAGCGGCGAAAGGCAGATGGGACACTGCTGCGGTGTTTTAATCGATAAGGTATCTTCTGGACGTTTATTTTGTACCACCGAAACGATCTGAGGGATCACGTCTCCGGCCCGCCTGATGATGACAGTATCGCCCACCCGGACATCCAATCGTTGAATTTCATCCATATTATGCAGCGTCGCATTACTCACATTCACCCCGCCGACAAAAACCGGCTTTAGTCGAGCGACCGGGGTAACCGCTCCCGTTCTACCGACTTGAAAATCGACGGCTAGTAATTCAGTCATTTCTTCTTCTGCTGGAAATTTATGCGCAATCGCCCAACGTGGTGCTTTGGCGACAAAGCCCAAACCTTCTTGTAGCTCAATTTGATTAACCTTGAAAACTACGCCGTCAATTTCATACGGTAAGGCCTCGCGAGCATTCAAGATCTCTGCAAAATAGCCCATGCAAGCATCGTTTCCGGCCAGTTGTTTGATTTCTGGACAAATCGGTAAGCCCCACACTTTAAGCTGTTGCAATCTTTCATAATGAGTCCCCGTTAAAGCGTCTTCGGTTGCACTGCCTATGGCATAGAAATAAACCGCTAATTTTCTTTTGGCGGTTATAGTAGCGTCCAATTGACGTAGGCTGCCAGCAGCTGCATTACGAGGATTGGCAAAGGCTTTGTCGCCCGATTGAATCGCTTGCAGATTTAATTGCTCGAAGACGCCTTTCGGCATAAATACTTCACCCCTGACATCCAGTAACGAGGGAAAATCGCGACGAAGTTTTAGAGGAATACTTGCGATTGTTCGTATGTTGGAAGTGACATTTTCTCCAATTTTTCCATCACCTCGAGTCGCAGCATGAACCAGGCTCCCGTCTTTATACAATAGGCTAATGGCCAAACCATCAAGTTTAGGCTCACAGGTAAATTGTAGTTGTTCAGATTGTTGAGTTCCAAATTCTAGCCGGTCACCGATACGCTTGGTAAACGCAAGGAAATCTTGTTCACTAAATACGTTATCGAGAGATAACATTGGGGTCAAATGGGTTATTTGTTTAAAGCCTTCAGCAACTTTCCCCCCTACTTTTTGAGTGGGCGAATCGATCGATATCAACTGTGGATACTTTTGTTCAAGCCTCACCAATTGGCGCATAACCCGATCATATTCAGAATCAGGAATAGTGGGGGTATCAAGCACATGATATTGGTAATTAAACTCTTCAATTTGAAGACGTAATTGGTCAATTTGTTGCTGGATAGTGCGTGACTGAGAAGTGTTTTGGCTCAATTCAATAATCCTTTTAGCGCCTTTCCAAAGAGAAAGACTAAACCCTCTCTCCTTCTGGTAGGTCTGTGGAGGGATTCTATTAATATAACTACATTTTGCGAATATATTCTTGAATGGCTTCTAAGCGGTGATTATGGACCTGCTCGCTATATTTTGCTTTGCTTTCATCCAATATTACCCCACCCAATTCCTTTTTTAATAATCTAATTGTTTTTACCATCGCATCATAGGCCACCTGAGCATCGTCAGGTCCAGGTAAGGTCATAAATAAGGCAAAGGCGGGCGTTTCAAATGATTCGAGATTATTGATGCTGAATGTACCTGGACTGATGGCGTTAGCTAAGCTGAACAGCACCGGACCAGGCTTAGCGCCCGATTTTTTGTGTCTGTGAAAAATACCCATATCGCCGTGTCTCAGTCCTTGAGACAGGAAAATAGGTAAAAAGTCCTTGCCCTTAAACGTTTGCCCGTCAGTTGCTTGCAAAATTAGAGAAAAAACCAGCTCAGGTTCCTCTCTTAAATCGCTACTATTTGGTTCATCGTCATTTTTCTTTGATTGAAAAAAATCCTTATTATCCGTAGGCGGCTCGCTAATAATATTATTTGTAGTTGGTTTTTGGCTAACCTCCCTGCTATCGATCAAAAAGGATTCTACCGATTGAGCCTTAACCAGAACTTGGTCGTCAAGCGTTTCATCGTTCACTGGCCTCGCCGTACCAACACCGTTTAAATCAAATCCTGCAGAATCAACTTGTTCATCAGTATGACTAAACTGACGCTTTAGTTTCTGATTTTCTTTCTGCAGTTTTTTCTTTTTACTAAAATCGTAAAAAATATACCCTACCAGTACCAGTCCAACAACCGCCAATGCTATACGTATTTGCCAATCCATATAATTTTGTCCTTAGGGGATTATCCTACACACCGGCCAATTGCGCAGCTTCATCCACATCAACAGACACTAATCGCGATGCCCCTGGCTCTTGCATGGTCACACCCACAAGGGATTGAGCCATTTCCATCGATACTTTGTTGTGGGTGATATAAATAAATTGCAGGTGTTCCGACATTTCCTTAACCAGTTTACAAAAACGACCGACATTGGCATCATCTAGCGGTGCATCAACCTCATCAAGCATACAAAACGGCGCCGGATTGAGTCTGAAAATAGAGAATACCAAAGATAACGCTGTCAAGGCTTTTTCACCACCGGATAATAAATGAATGGTGCTATTTCGTTTTCCCGGAGGTCTAGCCATGACCGTCACCCCGGTATCAAGCAAATCTTCACCTGTCATTTCCAGATAAGCATGCCCCCCTCCAAAAATCTTAGGGAAAAGCTCCTTCATTCCTGCGTTAACTTTATCAAAGGTTTCCTTAAATCGTGTTCGGGTTTCTTTATCAATTTTTCTGATGGCACTTTCAAGAGATCCCAATGCTTCGTCGAGGTCTTCATTTTGAGCATCTAAATAAACTTTTCGCTCGGATTGCTCTTGGTGCTCGTCTATTGCCGCCAGGTTAATCGCCCCTAAGCGTTGAATCCGGTTGGCAACAACCTCTAATTTTGCTAGCCAGCCATCCTCAGTGGCATCTTCGGACAAATGTTCCAGGATCGCAGCAATATCTTCATCATGACTGGCAATATTTTCTTCCTGAGTATTTTGTTTTGTACTGTTTTCCGACCATTGCATGCGCAGCCTTTCTAACCGGCTTCTTACTGACTGAGCGGCTTGCTCTGCTTCAGAGCGCTGTTTTTCAAACACTCGCACCGATTTTTCAACTTCTTCCAGCATTTCTCTTGCTTTAGCCAGTTCCTGTTCAGCAAGCAGACGTTTTTCCAACGCTTCTTCCAATTCAATTTGTAAATCATCGTCAGGGGAATCAGCCTGTTTGATGGATGCTTCCAGAGATAGTTTACGAGTTTGCAAATCAGTAATTTGAGAATGCATTCGTTGATTGGTTGACTGATTGGAATTAATTTCCGCTTTGATATTGGCC
>CAZOBX010000014.1:0-7985 GCA_964578045.1 uncultured Kangiella sp.
GTTCAGGTATTTTAGCTGAACACTGGAACCTGCATTTTGAGGTATCACGGGTATAAATACATCTATATTTATTTCTGGTAACTTGCAACTTTATTTCCTTAGCACCTAGCACCTAGTACCTAGCACCTAGTACCTAGTACCTAGTACCTAGTACCTAGCACTATTATTCAGGTCATTCAGTTTATATTCAGATAGAAATAAGCATACTGTCAATATTGATAAAAAAACTGGAATATGACGGTGGTCAAAACGAAAACAGAGGTTAAATATTTTCTATTCGCCGGGCAATTTCTGGCGAGCTATACCGGTGTACAAAACCTGATTCTATTTTAAACCTAGCACTGAGCAGCTGTATTCTATCACTTCCCCGCCGGCTGGTAGCCCATTTTCCAGTCGGCTTTTTTATTGGTTGATTTTTATATACACTCTAGGGCCTGTTGATCTTTCATAGTTCATCACTGTTGCGGCTAAAATATCAACAGGCCCTAATCACATTCATCTCTATCCGCTCACACCGACTCGATTGCGGCCGTCCTGCTTTGCGGCAAATAGCGCTTTATCAGCCCGACCAATGATAGTATTAAAATTATCACTAACTGTCATCTGCGCAATCCCTAAGCTAATGGATACTCCTTCAGCATTCTTCATACGACTTTTTTCAACCTTACTCCTTAAGGTTTCAGCTAAAATACCGATTTCATCGAGATTAGTTTTTGGACAGATCATTAAAAATTCTTCTCCTCCCCAACGACCAATCATATCAAGTTTTCTGCAGTGTTGTTTTAGTAACCCGGCCACGTGTGCTAACACTTTATCACCAATCAAATGACCAAAGGTATCATTAAATTGTTTAAAATGGTCAATATCGATTAGAACAATAGAAAAAGCATCATGATAACGTTCGAAAAGATCAACATGATATTGAAGAAATTTGTCGAGCTTTAAACGATTACTAATATTTGTGAGCTTGTCTGTTTCTGATAATGTTTCCAAGATCTTATTATGCTTTCGTAAAACATTTTGATGGTAGAGCATAAATCCGAATACCAGAATGGCAGCAGCGCCTATCTGGATAAATAAACCATAATCAAATCCATGTTCATACTTCACTTTAACCCAAGAATTACGTATGTTTGTACGCTCTATATTTGTTATAGAATCAACTCCCTTGTTGAGAATATCATTAATGATCGGCAGGTCATTGCGCGAGCCTACACTCACATTAATTTCATTTCTAAGCGTCCCGTTTATCTTCAGATTTTGAATTCCGAGTTTCTGGATATTATATCCGATAACATTGAGCCCATCCGAATACGCGTACAACTTCCCGTTTTTCAATTGGGTTAATCCATCATGGATAGAATCAACTTCAATAATATTGATCCCTGGAATTTGTTTTCTCAATATTTCAACATAAGCGTACCCTCTCACGATCCCTATTCTCTGATTTTTAATATCCTTAATATCGACAACAAAAGGTTTATCATTTGTGGTGGCAATAACTAACGGCTCTCCGATATAGGGTTTGGTGAAATTTAGAAACTTTAAACGCTTTGGCGTCGAGATAATAAACGCCACAATATCGCAATCTCTTATTTTGGCTTTACGCATCGTTTCATCCCAATCGACCGTCGGAACCAAAACAAAAGGGATGCCAATATTTTTACTCATAATGGCCATGTATTCTGAAATCATGCCTACATATTTCCCATCTTGAATATCTTCATAAGGCATGAAGTCGGGTCCAGTACACATTGAAAAAGATTTTTTCAATTGCAGAAACTGATTTTCTTCATCGGAAAGTAAAACCTTGGCTGACTGGACGGCCGAAATATCGCAACTAGATACGCTAACGATAAAAAGTAGAAATCTAAAAATCAGTGGCATAAAAGACACTATTTAACCTGTTTAGTACCAAGTTTAGTCAAAATCTGAGAAAGCACATAACATATTAAGGATTTTTTGATATAATTGAAGACATACCATACAGCCATTTCACAAAAGTAGTCCATTCCAATGTCCCATCTTGTATTCAAACTAAACGGCGTGCCTGATGACGAAGCTAATGATGTTCGTCAATTGTTAGACGATGCAGAAATTCAATTTTACGAAACAGATTCTGGCCGCTGGGGATTAGGATATGCGGCAATATGGATGAAAGATAAGGAACAACTAGAATCCGCAAAATCCCTAATTAAAGACTATCAAACAGAACGTTTCCAAAGAGCTAAATTGGAACTTGAGGCATTAGAACAATCCGGAGATCGAGTTTCTAGATTGGCGTTTTTTCTAAGCTCCCCCATTCGATTTTCTTTACTGCTTATTTTTGCCGGATTATTGGCTTATTTTACAGTGATGCCTTTTTTCGGTTAATTTCGAATAAACAATTTCAGGCCTATTCTTTCATGCAAAGTGACCCAATCAAATTAGTTGAGACTCACAAGAAATTAATTCATTCAGAAATGAAAAAAGTGGTATCTCATACACAAAGGGAAAAAAACGGTTGGTTTGTCAATTCGATCATGATCGAAGGCTGTGAGATTCCTTTTAAATATAAAAGAAAATCGCAATATAAAAAATTGAATAAAGGCCAAAGAATTAATTTGACCTATTACCCACAAACGGAAACAATAGCAGGACTTGAATTCGAAACGATGAAAGTGGTTCGAATCAAAATTGCTTGAAGTAAGGACCTGTTGATCTTTCATAGTTCATCACTGTTGCGGCTAAAATACCACCAATTTAGGCGCGACGAATGTGGTTTGGTTATTCCAAATGAGTGAGGAGCACCAAAAGTAGGCGCTCTTAGGCGACAACAAGTGGTGATATTTTAACCACAACCCGAAGGGCCGGGCACTTTTTTCACCTAATTTCGTTATCAGTCGCTTATTTAGAATAACTAAACGGCGTTCCTTCTGCCTCGTTAGACAAAAAAAGTGCCTCGGCAGTGTTGAACTATGAAAAATCAACAGACCCTAAATTTATGCAGAAATCTTGGTGACGTTTTGATCCGCCTCAATTTGCTCTTCCTGCAGCAAAATATCTGACTTACCTTTAATCGCTTTGGCTAATACATCTTTATTCTCAGCGACTAACAATCCGATTTGTTCGATTTGCTCTTCTGACAATCCTTTGATTGATTTTTCCATCCAGAGACTGACATTTTCAGCCAATTCTAACATTTTGTCATAGTTATCAGCTGCTTTTTTATCGGTAAAAGTTTTTTCTGAATCGCGATCTGACATATATAAAGTTACCACTGCCATAGGAGTGCTCCCAGTTTAAGGTTAAAAGGTCGAACACGGATACTACCTGTATAGGTAGTGTTTTGCAAATAAAAACTTGAGACTATTTCTGTTAAGGTAGTTCTCTAGTCCCCTTTCTAGCGCTGGGGGAAATAGTAACTTCAGCTTAAAACAGGTAAGATCAGCTAATAAACTAGCCAACAATCTCTAATAGTTCAATATCAAAAACCAATGTTTCGCAGGGTCCAATTGCACCTCCCGCACCTTGTTCTCCGTAGGCTAAAGAATAGGGTATGGTTAGTTTCCATTTAGATCCGACCGGCATTAACTGCAATGCTTCAGTCCAGCCTGCAATCACTCCATTAACAGGAAATTCAGTCGGTTGACCTCTGTCGTAAGAGCTGTCGAAAACCGTCCCGTCGATCAAAGTACCGTGATAGTGGGTTTTAACTTTGCAAGTTAACCCTGGTATTTCACCTTCACCAATGGTGATCACTTCATACTGAAGACCTGACTCAGTGACAGTAACCCCCTCTTTTGTGGCATTTTCTTCAAGATGATTTTTACCAGCCTCAACGGCTCCTTTGGATTTTTGTTGTTTTTGCTGCTGCATCTGTTTTGTGACGTGATCGAATCCGGCTTGAATGTCCTGCGGAGAAACCGCACTTTCAGCCTTAAGGAACGCATCTTTTAATCCTTGAGTTACTATGTCGATTTCTAAGCCTTCAAAAGACTGGCCCAACAATTGATTGCCCATATTCATGCCGATACCATAGCTGGCTTTTTGTTCATGCGTTTCGTATTGCTTACTCATCTATCTACCTTATTGATTAAATTGCCCTTGTGAAAGCGCGCGAGTATAACATAAGCTAAAGCGACTGATACAGGCTTCGCGTGGAGATGGTGGCGAGAGTAAGCTTTGGGTAATGAAGTTAAGAACCAGTTGTCCCAACCAGACAAACACCTTTCAATTTAGAATATTAATTCCTAAATCAGATTTTTGGATTGCATCCATTGATAACAATCATCTAACATTTTATGAAGGGAAATATCCGCTTTGTAGTCTAATTCTCGTTGTGCTTTTGCACTGGAAACTTTCAGTACTTCACTGACAATTAATACTTTTTCTGGAGTCATATTTGGCTCCTTGCCAGTAAAACGGGAGAAAAACTCTGAAACATATCCAACCACATTAAGCAGCCATTTCGGCATGGGTTTAGCAGTTACTTTCTTGTCGACGATTTTACCGATTTCATGCACAAATTCTACGAAGGAAGCATCCGCGCCTGATAGAATATAATTTTCACCGGTTTTGCCAACTTTAGCTGCTTGTAAATGAGCTCTTGCGATTTCTTGTATATGGCAAAAGCTACCGTAACCCGGCGGCACTCCAGGCAATTTTTCATCGGCCACCATAGTTAGCATTTGTGACCAGTTATGATTGTCCCATGGTCCAACTAAGTGGCAAGGATTAAGAATAACCGCATCGAGATTTTTTTGCTTAACGGCTTCCCTGACTATTTGCTCTGATTGATACTTAGTTTTGTAATAATTAACAAAACACTGATCCCCTTTTTGTTGTGTTTCTTCTGTTATTACCTGATTTTCATGTAATCCGTAGGCGGCAATACTGGAAGTATGGATAAATCGTTTGGCTTTTTTATTCAAAGCCACTTCAATCATATTACTAGTGCCTTGCAAATTTATTTTAGTTTGTTGCTCATTCTTTACCGACCACATACTGGTATCGGCAGCAATATGAAAAATAGTGTCGACATCTTCTGGACAGGCGGCCATTAAAGAATCGCGATCTAAAACGTCACCTATGTGCCAGTCGATCGGCATACTTTCAAATGCCGAGATATTGGATGTAGGGCGTTTGATTGCGCTGACTTTGATGCCTTCTTTGATGAGCAGATGAACTAAGTTAGTTCCGAGAAAGCCGGTTGCGCCAGTTATAAATGCATGCATATTATGTCCTTGTTTTATTCTCTCCAACTTCCATCCCTCAAGGAGGAACTCGAAGGGAAAAGTGATTGACGATTTTACTTATTTTGATTTTTGTTTATCTTTACGGCGAGCTTCAAAAACAGCCATTTGCTCAGGTGTTGCTTTGGTTTGATGATTTTCCTTCCATTCAGCAAAGGTCATGCCATACACTATTTCGCGAGCAGATTCGTATTCGACCGTTTCTCCCAATTCTTCTGCCGCAGCGGAATACCATTTGGATAAACAATTCCGGCAAAAATCGGCCAAGATCATCAAATCAATATTCTGAACTTCTTTGTGATCATCCAGGTGTTTCAGAAATCGCCTAAATACAGCGGCTTCTATTTTAGTTTGAGTTTCTTGATTCATGAGTTTTATTTCCTGTTTTTGGTATTCGTTTTTATAACTTTTGGGTCACATATATCGTTGGCTTATGCGCCGTATCAATCCCAATATTCCAAGTTTTATTTTTGGCATTTCGTTGGGTTTCGTTGCTTAACCCAAGCTACATAATAACGAACGACTATTCGACTATCGCCTCATTCGATTTGGAATCAGATCTAATTTTTGATTTCAACCACCGAAACAAGCTAAGGAGTTTACCCGGCGCATCCTCAACAAGGGCAATTGTTGCCGGTAAAAATAAAGTGGTTAACACTGTCGAAAAAAGTAGCCCTCCGATTATCACATAAGCCATGGAATAATAATAAACACCACCCAACGATGGCTTTTGAACGATAATCGGGATCAAGCCTACTAAAGTTGTTAATGCGGTCATTATTATCGGTCTAAGGCGTTCTTTCCCTCCCTGAATCATGGCCGCTGATCGCTCCATACCTTCTCGTCGATATAAATTGATATGCTCCACCATCACAATTCCATTATTAACGACGATGCCAAGCAATAACAAAACGGCGATTGAAGCCGGTTGATCAAAATCGACTCCGGCCAAAAACAAAGTCCAAAACGCTCCAGCTAATGCAAAGGGTAATGAAATCATCAACGCTATTGCCTGTCGAATTGATTCAAACAGACTCGCCATCACAGCGAAAATGAGTCCAAGCGCCAAATACAGGTTTAGCATAAATTCATCCTGGCTTTGCTCAGCACCTCGCCACTGATTGTTAAATTGCCATTTATAGCCTGTGGGTAATTGCATATCTTTCAGAATATCCTTCACTTTCTCCTGATATTCTTTTCGTTGGCCTTGATCAAATCTCGCGCCGACCCAAATACTTGAAGTTTGATTATTGCGTTGAATTCTGGCTGGTCCTTTTTTGATTTGAAAATCGGAAACGCTCTGTAAATCTATGCTTGTACCGTCTTGTTTGATTAGACTCAGGTTTTTAACATCCGCAATATCTGTATCTTCGATATCGCCTAGAGTAAGCTGCATTTCAACTTCCTCCTCAACATCTTTGAAACGCGGCAATCTTCTACCACGAAAAGTCATTTCGACCAGACTAGGTGGTTCACTGCCCGATATTCCATAGGTTGCCATTCTATCTCTATCGAGTTGTGCCTGAAATTCTAAACGACCACCCTCAGCTGTCGAATAAAAATCGAATAGACCTGGCACACTTTCAATAAGGGATAATGCTTGCTCGCCTAATTCACCCAAGGTTTCTGAATCCGGCCCCTGCAGCTGTACGCCGACGCGCTTACCACTATTGCGCCGCCAAAAAGGTCCATTATCTTGAACTTGAAGTTTAACCCCTGCTATTGTTGGTAAAACATTGCGTAATTTTTTCCGAACCTGGTTCATCGCCTCTTCATTTTGAAATCCCGGTTTCATATAAAGCCGCACTATTGACCAATTTTCGCTCCACCAGGCATAAATCGATTGCACATTAAATTCTTCTTTATAGGGTTTCAATTTATTTTCAATCTGAGTAATGATTTCTTCTTTCCTGGCAAGTGAAGCCGCTTCCGAGATATCGACTTTGATACCGATAAACATTTCAGTTGGCGCAGCGTCAAAATTAAAATTCATATTATCCACCGGATAATAAGTTGAACCGAGAAGGCCCAGTCCTACTACCACTGCCAGCCAGCGGTGTTTAAGAGTAAATCCTAATATTCTTTCGTATTTTATTTGAAGCCAGTCCATTACTGGTGTCGCCTCTATTACGGCTTTTTTCTTTAATAATTTCTGAGAGGCAATTGGTATTAGCGTTTGGCTGATAAGCAACGATGCCATCAAAGTAATAACAATCACGATACCAAGTTCTTGCAAAATAATATTCATTTCTGTTGGCTTAGAAAAAATCATGGGTAAAAATACGATGATGGAAGTCAGGGTCGCGGTCATCACCGCAATAGACACTTCTTTCGCGCCAAGAATAGCAGCGACTCTTCCACTGTAGCCTTTCTTTTGGTAACGGTCGATGTTTTCCATAATAACCACGGCATTATCAACCAGCATGCCCAGTCCGACAATAAGACCAAGCAGGGAAATAGTGTTAAGGGATTTACCTTGCATCCAAATCACGCCACAAGTAACAATCAATGAAAAAGGAATACAGGAGACTGCCACTAAAGTCGTAGTGACTTTTCTTAAGAATACAAATAGCACCAGAGTCGCAAGAATGGCGCCAAAAAAACCGGTGTTTTTTAGGTCGCCAAGGGTATTTTTGATCTCTTTGCCTTGATCTTGCCAAACCAGAAAATTGATTCCATCAAGTTCCGGGTCGTCCTTCATGGCATTTATTCGCTGATGTACTGCTTCGGTAATTTCAATGGTATTTGCAG
>CAZOBX010000014.1:7995-22358 GCA_964578045.1 uncultured Kangiella sp.
GCAGTTGATTCTTTAGCAATATTTAGCCCTATCGCAAAATCGCCATCTAAATGACGACCATACTCTAGTGGCGGTTCGGAAAAAGTAATCTTAGCGATATCCGATAATTTTAGTTGGGAGTTCGGCAGTGGTAGCTGGCTTATCTGAGACAATTCTTCGAACGCCCCGATGGCTCTAAAGGTAATCTTTCGTTGCCCATTTCGAATAACACCAAGGGCCGAATTCTTGTTATTTCTAGCAATGGTTCGCCATACGTCACGAGGATCAATTTGATGTCTTTTTAATTTGGTAAGATCTAAGTTTATCCTCACTTCCCTCGGGTTAACGCCATCCAATGATGCAACCGCTACTCCTGGAATTCTCTCTAACGGCCGAACGATTTTTCGTTGTAGCAATTCATAACTTTTACTTAAGTCACGTCCCGAAGCGATACGTGCTTCCAAAATCGTTTCACCAGTCTCTCTTGGATTCCAATTTTCAGATAGAATAATACGGTCAATATCTTCCGGTAATTCATCACGGGTTCGATCGATCCTCTCGCGAATTTCTGCCCTGGCCAAATTCATGTCCACGTCAAATTCAAAAGTAAGATTGATGCGCCCGCCACGGTGATCGCTATTAGACCACATTTGAGACAGCCCATTAATGGACGAAAACGATTCTTCGAGCGGTCGAATAATCATCCTCTCTATCGCTTTCGGTGATGCGTTTTGATAATTAACCACAACAAATAGATTTTTTTGTTCGGCTTCTGGCATAAACGCCAACTCCAAACGTGATATGGCGATCACACCAAGCACAAGTAAGCTGACTAGCACCATCAAGGTAGCAATCGGTCTTTTTACAGCGAGTTCAGGTAGTGTCATAGTGTTTCTCTCAATAAAATCAAAACGCGTGGCTTTCTTTCTCCTCAGCCAACGCAATCCGCTTGTCCAGGTCTTTAAGTTCATCATCAGTATGAACACTTGACGGCATAATTAAGTAAGTAACCGGTATAATAATAAGGGTAAAAACCGTCGCAACAATTAACCCAAATGAAACCACAATCGCCAGCGGCGCTCTTAATTCAGCGCCTTCACCAAATCCAATTGCCATGGGTAGCAATCCCAGAACCGTGGTAAAAGTCGTCATAAGTATCGGCCGTAATCGTGATTGGCCTGCTTCAACTATAGCCGTCAGTTTGTCCATTCCTTGACGTCTAAAATGATTGATAGCATCCACTAAGACTATCGCATTATTCACCACTACGCCGACTAAAAACACTGCACCAATCATGGAAATAACACTAATCCCGTATCCAGTTAGCCAAAGCCCCAGTATCACACCAACAAGCGCAAGCGGTATTGTCAGTAAGATAATAAAAGGATGCCCTAAATGCTCAAAGGTTGCAGCCATCACGATATAAACCAGAAATACCGCCAGACCGATAGCAAAATAGAGGCTAGAAAAAGATTGCTGCATTTCCTTATTTTGCCCGCCAAATTCAAAACTGATGGAAGGCGGTGGCGGATTATTTTGAATGAGCTGAGCCAACTCCTGAGTAACTTCTGACAGTGAACGCCCTTTCAGATTGCCGGCAACAATCGCTACTCGGGACTGCTGAACGCGATCGATAGCTGCCGGTCCCTGAAGTGGCTCGATTGTCGCTACCGCTTTTAACGTGACTGGTCTACCATTGATCTCACCAATAACTGTGTTTTCCATATCATTCACAGTTTGACGATCCGCTTCACGGTTTCTTAAACGGATATCAATCTGGCGGTCTGGTTGTTGGAAGCGTGAAACGATGGTGCCGTTTACCCGCCGATTTAAGGTTTGTGATACTGACTCAATATCAAATCCTAGTCGAGCTAATTGCTGGCGATCGAATCTTACCACTAGTTCAGGGTTTCCTGTTTCTAATGAGGCTCGTACATCGATTAATCCTTCAACTCGTTTGATTTTGGGTAATAAGGATAAGGTATACTCTTTCATGGTCGCCAAATCTTCGCCAAAGAATAATAACTCCATCGGCGTTTTCAAACTGAAAAATGACGGCCTGCCAAACTGGGCATCAACTTGGGGTAGTTTGCTGAATTTTTCTCTTAATGAATCGATGACTTCAGCCTCCATTTTAGAATCACTTCTGTCTTTTATCACAATATTGATTTGCGCTAAATTTTCATCCTTGGTTTTGAGGGATAATCCACCACTCACATTTCGGCTACCAACAGAAACATACACCGAATCCACATCAGGATTGCTAAGCGCGATTGTCTCCATTTTCTTTAGAGCTTCATTAGTTGTGGGTAATGCGGTGCCCTCTGGTAAGCTCACATCAAAATAAAATTCACCTTCGCTTAATTGAGGGATCAATTCGGTAGGTAACTTTGACACTAATAACAAGGACAAGAAAAAAACCCCAAAAGCCGCAGCTAAAGTTTTCCATTTATGGGCGAGGGCTTTGATTAAGAATGGACGATAAACCGATTGCAATAGAGCAAATGACTTCACTTCTGATTTTTCTGGTTTTTGTACGGCCTCTTTTTCAGCTTGTATAACAAGGTTGTTATCGGAGATTTTGTCAGCCTTCGAATTTTTCTCTTTACCCAGAGATGCCAACATAGGGATCAGAGTAAACGAAACCACTAGTGACATTAATAAGCTAAAAGTAACGGTTAACGCCTGGTCACGAAATAACTGACCGGCAATGCCTTCCACAAACACAATCGGAATAAAAACCGCCACGGTTGTTAATACCGAGGCAGCCACCGCCCCGCCCACCATCGATGTACCTTTTATCGCGGCCTCGATTAGCGATTTTCCTTTTTCTCTTTGCCTGTGGATGGATTCCAGTACGACAATCGCTGAATCCACCAACATACCAACGCCTAGGGTTAATCCGCCAAGCGACATAATATTGAGTGACACGTCAAAACGATACATTAAAATGAATGAAGCGATAACGGACAAAGGAATCGCTGTGGCAATGATAGCTGTTAAGCGCAGATCACGAAGGAAAAACCAAAGTACACCAATCGCCAACAAACCACCGAGTAGTAATGACCGTTTAACTTCGGCGATGGATTGTTCAATAAATCGAGATTGGTCAAACTGAACCTTTATCTCAGTTTCGGGGGGTAACTTGCGCTGTAGCGCTTCGAGTTGGGCTTTAACCGCATTGGCAACATCAACCGTATTGGCATCCCCTTCTTTATATATGGAGACCATTATTCCTTCATTACCACCAAAGCGAGCTATTTCTTCTTTGTCTTTACTGGACCATAATACTTCCGCAACATCGTCCAATCTTACCGAAGCTCTTTCGGGCGGAGTAATGCGCAGATTACGAATATCATCCAAAGTTGCATATTCATTAAGGGTACGAACTAACAGTTGTGTCTGTTTATTTTTGAGCGAACCACCCGGGCGATTAATATTAGAATTCTTCAATAAGTTGCCAAGCATTTCAGGCGTAATACCCATAGCCGCGACTTTGCCTTGATGAATATTAACGTGGATTTCTTCTTCTTCACCACCTTGAATTTTTGCGGACGCCACACCTTCTATCCGTTCAAGGGTTTCTTTTACTTCCTTGTCGCCGAGTAGTCTTAATCGAGATAATCCGATCTTGCCGCTTAAGCTCAATTTCATGATGGGATCAAGGGCCGGATCATAACGCAATACGATCGGCGTTTCTGCTTCCAATGGCAATTGTAATCGGTCGAGCTTTTCTCGAATGTCCATCGAGAGATTAGTCATCTCGGCATCCCATCCAAATTCTAATGTCACTTCTGAAATTCCGGAGCGAGAAACCGAATGAATTTGCTTTAATCCTTTTAGAACGCCGACAACTTCTTCCACCGGGCGAGTAATTAATTGTTCCACTTCGGCCGGTGCCGCATTTGTAAACTCCGTTTGTACAGTTAAAGAGGGATAACTTAAGGAAGGTAAAAGATTGATCGGTAATCTCGAAAGGCCAACCAGGCCAAAGGCCACCAATGCGACGGACACCATTAATATGGTAACACGACGTTTAACTGAAAAGGATACAGCCCCTAAAATCATGGGTTGCTCCGAGCAGCTTTATTAGTCTTTTCTTTTACAAGAATTTCGCTCTGATTCGAATCCGTCAGACTGGTATCAACTAAAATATCAAGCACTACACCATCGTTAAGATTTCGTTGACCTTTGGTCACAACAAGATCGCTCTGTTTAAGCCCCGATACAATTTCAGTTTGAGTCGCCATAGCAAAACCAACTTTTACTTCAACTTTTTTAGCTTTCTTTTGCTCAGCAATATAAACAAAATTTTGACCGCGCTCTTCCAATATGGAGGTGCTCGGTACAAGTAGTGCATCGATATGTTGATCGGTGACCATATGCACTTCACTGAAATCTCCCGGACGAACATTGGGCGGATAATTCTCAAGTTGAATAGTGACTTTTAAGGTTCCCGTATTAGGGTCTACAATCGGGCTCACCAAGTGGACCTTTCCAACCAGAGGTTGTTCGATATTATCCAAAATAATTTTGACTGATTGACCTTTAGCAACCAACCCAATTCGATTGGCTGGAACATGTACTCGGACTAACAAGGGATCAATCGCCATCATGCGAAATAATAGATCTCCCTGCCCGACATGTTCGCCTAAATCGACTTCACGCCAAACAACACGCCCAGAAAAAGGGGCTGCGACTTGAGTATAAGAGAGATTTAATTCTGCCAGTTCCTTTTCTGTTTCTGCGGTTCTAAAAGCATTTTCCGTTTCTTCCCACTCTGTTGGTGATACTACACCTGCTTTTTTCATTTTGCTCAGTCGTTTATATTCACGTTTGCTGCTCTCCAGTTTTTGCTTTGCTTGCTTAACCCGCAACTTTTGATCATCGTCTTCAAGTTGCAACAAGATCTCCCCTTGAACGACATCGTCACCTTCTTCATGAAAAAGCTTGCGAACAATGCCATTTGCCCGCGAATTAATTTTGGCATCACTACTCGGTTCAAGGGTTGCAGTAGTCACATAGAAGGAAGCGGCTAAACCTTTAATCGGTTGTTTCACTTCAACGGGGATGGATTTTGCGGCTCTTTTAGCAGCAGCATTTAATTTAGCCGATTGTTGGTCATCAGTGTGAGTCGAATCACCTCCCCCACAAGAGACTAAACCAAGGATAAAAAAAACGGCAAAAAACTTGTAATGCATTGTTTTACTTGTATTATTTTTCATTTATCAGGCTATGTTTTCAGATTAAACAATTAATCCGTTATGATACGCTATTTACCGCCCAATTTGAGCGATTAAGGGGGTAAATACTGGGTAGAGCAATTGTAAGAGAATGTGTAACCTAACGGTTGTTAAAGGCCGACGATCAATGAAGCAATCACTCGTAGCGACCTTTTCTGGTCCCGTTATTGACTCGATAAACGATACATCAGAATAGCCGCCCGTTTGGTTTGCGATGCCAAAGTTGCCATTTCAGCCACTTCATTGACCGTATGTCCACCGACGCCCATTAATCCAATTCCATCGAGTGCCATTTCCACATGATTCGCGACAAAAGATATATCAGCAGCGCCGGCTTTTCTGGGATCAACCGCCAATACTTCGCCGAACCCAAGATCCTGGCTTGTATTGTTATAAATCGCTAACAGATTTTCGTTGCCTTGACTCGGCGCCATGGGCGGATAGCCAGGAAAAAACTCAATCGTCGCGCTGGTTTGTTTTAGGTTTTCAGATACAATCCTTTTCATCACGGATTGCGCATGACTTAATTGATCTGGTGATAACGCTCTGATATCACCTCTCACAATGGTCGTTTGAGCGATAACGTTGCTTTTGCCAAAGGCCTTTCCACCGGCAACCGCTGAGTCATAATCGGCCTTAGTTCCGCCAACAATCACCCCGGGATTAAAAGTGAGGTTGGGTTGAGTTGATAACTCCGTTCTAAAATTATTGAGAATTCTCGCGGCTTCAAATATGGCCCCATCACCGTATTGATCTCGAAAAATCTGTGAGGAGTGAGCAGGCCGACCGGCAACTTTTAATTGCCATCCGGTTGCACCTCGACGAGAGATGACAGCGGTTTTTGGGTTGCCATCACCGTCTTCAAAGCCAAGCGCCACATCGGCCCATTTTCCTGCTTGGATCAGCTCTTGAGTGGCAAGTTCATAGGGAGAACCCCGTTTTTCTTCATCGCCAGTCATAATAACTTTGATTTGAAGATTGTCTAATACACCGCTGGCTTTAAGCGCTTTTAAAGCAGCAAGCATCACCACATCACCGCCTTTCATGTCGGTGATCCCCGGCCCTGCGACATGGTTTTCATCGATAATCCTAAAAGATTGAAATTCACTGTTGTTGGAAAAAACTGTGTCCAAATGGCCGATCAGCAATAACTTTTTGCCTTTGTTGCCATAACTGGCAAATAAATGGCCGGCCCGATTAAAGGCTTTGCCATCTATCCACTTAGTAGCAAATCCGATTGCCTTCAACTCTTTCTCAAAAACCTGCCCTACTTTTTTTACCCCTACAAAATTCATTGTGCCGCTGTTAATGTTAACGACTTGTTCTAACAAGGCTAATGACTTGTCTATCTCTTGATCTATATTGGTGACAATCAAAGATTCTTTTTCGTTAAGGGGAGAAGCTTGGCTAAAAGATGCAAAAAAGATAATACAAAGAAAAAGGGAGATTGTTGATTTCATAATATTAATTGTTTGTTGTTTTATAAGGGTTTCATTCCAATCTACTTTAATTACCTGGATTGAGCAAGTAGGATTAGGTGATACCAACAGTAGGCGCTCTTAGGCGCCCCATCAAATGGAAATAAGATGGGTTGCTCCGAACATCACACGTCTCAGGTTTTAAATCCCACTCTTATAGCTAAAGTCTATATACCCAAAAGTAGCCTTTCTTATCGGCCATTTTCTGGTATCATCTTTGCCACCAAAATATTACAAAACATGAAAATTAATTAACATGCTAACTGTTATTTCTCCGGCCAAAAGCCTGGATTTCGAAAGCCCGATTGCTTCGACAAAAACCAGCAAGCCTCGTTTTCTCAAGCAATCGCAACAGATCATCGACCAAATTAAGCGACTCGCACCGCAAGATATCGCCAGCCTGATGAAATTAAGTGATAAATTGGCAGTACTTAATTATGACCGTTTTCAGCAATTCAAGACCCCTTTTACCAAGAAAAATGCCAGGGCATCGGTATTCGCTTTTAGAGGTGATGTTTATCTTGGTTTAGATGCAGACAGCCTATCTTCCGATGATTTGCAATTTGCCCAAGATCATTTAAGAATTCTCTCTGGTTTATATGGTGTTCTCAGACCATTAGATTTGATCCAGGCTTACCGATTAGAAATGGGCACCAAATTCGACAATAATGCTGGTAAAAACCTGTATGAATTTTGGGGCGAGTCATTAAATAAATCAATCCAAAAAGAACTTGATAAGAGTGACTCTCAAGTTTTGGTCAATTTAGCTTCTAACGAGTACTTCAAAGCGATTAAAGCTAAAAACCTTTCTCACCAAATAATCACACCAGTCTTTAAGGATTTTAAAAATGGACAATATAAAGTGATTAGTTTCTTTGCTAAAAGAGCGAGAGGATTGATGAGTCGGTATATTATCCAAAATCGAATCGAACAACCGGAAGATTTAAAAAGTTTTAAACTGGGCGGTTATAAGATTAGTAAAAAATTGAGTAGTGATAAGGAATTTGTTTTTACCCGCAAACAAAGCTAGCAATTCCGCCTAATCCAATATTCTCTCGGTGATGTTGTTTTGCCTGATTTCACCCCATAGACTATCAACAACATCCCTCACCTTGTTGAATAGGCGGACAAGCAATGGTGCCGAAAGAACAATAAACACAACAATCACCTGCTAAGGGTTTAAGAAGAACGCCACAATTTTCGCATTCATAAAACCATTGACAGGCATTGGTCGGCATGGTTTCTTCCTTCTTGTAACCACAATCAGGGCAGGTGAGGGTTGATTGTAAAATTATTTCTTTCGACATTGATCACTTAACCTCGTTTTTGTCGGAAGCTGAAAGTGCCTCAAACATGGCGCAGTAATGTTTTTGTTCACTGCCTTTGCAAGCGTTAATCATGTTATCCAAAACATTTTTAATCGCGCCTAATTCTTGAATTTGTTCAACGATCTTATTTCGTTTGTCTTCAGCAAGGTGCCGTACATCAGCACAATGAGCATCATCCAAGGCCAATAATTCTATTATCTCCCTAAGAGAAAAGCCGACCTTTTTTGCGCGTTTAATAAACTGCAAACGAGCAATATATTTATCAGGATAGATGCGATAACCGCTTACTGGTTTAGTCGGCTCAGTGACCAGTCCTACTCGCTGATAATGCCTGATAGTTTCAATATTGACGCCTGCTTTTTTCGCCAGGCGACCAATTGTGAACGGCTGCTCGGTCATAGACAAATTACTCTTCAATTTTTTGAAAATATAGCCTACAAACGTTGCTGAGGCAAATCTATCAATCCTTATTTCTTGATATTTTTCTTTCAAGGATATCAATTGGAAGAATAGGTAAACAATATGAACCGTAGTTTTTTCTAAATAAAAAGTTGGGAATAGCGACTACTTCGCATCCGCCGTACTTGTCAAACCACTGTATGATAAATGAAACTCCTAAGAATATTAACAAAGCAATTCTAAATGGATGATTTAGCTGTGGATAACCAAACCAGTGGCCAAATTGCTGTGAGGCATCAATCTCTGGTGCAATAATCATATAGAGCATGGGTAGCACAAATATCAATGTCGCATAGATTGGGCTTTTCCTGAATAAAGTATTCGCGAACAAAAGATGAACCAATGTATAAGCTAAGGTCAGCGTAAAAAATGAAACAAACATCAATACGAAGAACAGGACGTTATGATCGTGGCTTGTCGAAAAGAAATCTGTTGCCGTCCAAAGAAGCGTACATATTCCAATTAGAAGTCTAATTGTTCGGCCAATAGGCCCCACGCTCACACCTAATTGTTTTGAGTCTGACATGATTTTATTCTCCCGTTTCGTGAGACATTATTGGCCTTGACTTTATAACGCGGTGACTTCTGAATAAGTATAACTCCTGTGATAAACATAAACCCCGTACGTATGTCCAGAGTCAAGAAAGATATGCAATGTTAACCACGGTAGTTGTAACAATTAGTTTCTCAGTATCGAGTTGCTCAGGGCCCGAGGATACGGCTAAATTTCCCAATATATAACCAATCGATCGATTGCCCAGCCTTATTTATGATATAGACTCACTGGCTAGACATCCTTTGAACTAGGACAAGCATGAAACCTAAGGCAAAACCAAACAACCCCAATTTTTCATCTGGTCCTTGTAGTAAACGTCCGGGATACAATATTCAACAGCTAAAAATTGATACTTTAGGTCGTTCCCATCGTTCTGCTTTAGGCAAACAGACTCTGGCCAAGGCCTGTGAAGACACCGCTACAATATTAGGTTTACCAGAAGGATATCGAGTTGGCATTGTTCCAGCCTCTGATACCGGTGCTGTTGAAATGGCCCTGTGGTCGTTATTGGGAGAACGAGGAGTTGATGTTTTAGCTTGGGAATCCTTCGGCAAAGGCTGGGCGACTGACATCATCAAACAACTCAAATTGGAGAATACTCGTTGCATAGAGGCAGATTATGGCCATTTGCCGGATTTCTCAAAGGTTAATTTTGATAATGATGTGGTTTTTACCTGGAACGGCACTACCTCCGGAGTAAAAGTACCGAATGGAGACTGGATCGTCGATGATCGTAAAGGTTTGACAATTTGTGATGCGACATCGGCAGTATTTGCGATGCAGCTTCCCTGGGAAAAGCTCGATGTTATTACCTTTAGCTGGCAAAAAGTACTTGGCGGAGAAGGCGCTCACGGGATGTTGATTTTAAGTCCTCGCGCTGTGCAGCGACTGGAAAATCATACGCCGAGTTGGCCGATGCCAAAAATCTTTCGCCTGCTCAAAAACGGCAAACTAAATGAAGGGCTTTTCCGAGGTGCAACCATTAACACGCCGTCGATGTTATGTGTCGCTGATTATCTTGACGCTTTGCAATGGGTTAAAAATTTGGGTGGAGTCTCGGCAGCCATTCAAAAATCGGAAACAAACCTATCGGTAGTACAAAAATATGTTGAACAGAATAACTGGCTCAATTTTTTAGCAACTAGCGAGTCAACCATTTCCAATACCAGTATTTGTTTAACTCTGGAAGCCAATCCATCCCAGGTAAAAGAGATAGTGAATCTACTGGATAACGAAGGCGTTGCCTTTGATATTGGCTCTTATGTCGACGCCCCTGCGGGGATTCGAATTTGGGGCGGTGCAACGGTTGAAGCGGCTGATATTGCAGCCTTGATGCCCTGGATAAAATGGGCTCATAAGCTAATTCTCAATAAGAAATAAACCTTGTTCAGTAGCAGTATTTAGAACATATCTCCTTAGCCGATTTGTCATATAATCGGCTGGCGATTTTTCACTAATCAAATTAGACTAGTGACTATAATTAGCAGTGCCCCAATTTAATTAAGTGTTTTTCTTTGCTTAAACTTCAAAATCTATCTTTATTATTTTCCCTCGTCAACTCATACATTATCTATTGTTTACTTTTGAAATTAGTTAGAAACCTTTCTCAAAACACATTTTGTAACATCTAAAAACGATTAACTCCAAAATTAATTGTAATTTTTTCAGAAGAAATCGTGTCTCTAATCACAAGCAAGCTAACTTAATGAGGTGACAAAATGATTGCTCAAACATATGAAAATTCAGCCACACAAAAACTTCAATCCAGTTTACAGCAACATGCTCACTGGCTTTTACGCATAGCACTAGCCAGTGTTTTTATTTTTCACGGTGTTGGAAAACTAATGATGCTTGAGCAAACTGCTAATATGTTAGGACTGTCTTTGGGCATTACTGTCGCGGTTGCATTGGCCGAAACTTTTGGTGGATTAGCACTACTGATTGGTCCCTTTACTAATCAGTTAATTACCCGTCTTGGTGCTATCGCAATTATCCCGGTAATGTTTGGCGCAATCATTATGGTGCATTGGGGGCGCTGGAGTTTTACCCCTGCAGAGGGATTTCCGATGGGTGGAATGGAGTTTCAAGTGGTACTGGTATTGATCGCAGCTCACCTTTATATTCGAGGCAACGAATAACTTGAAAAGATAATTTTTATCTATATAAGTAATGCTTAGAATTATTAGCTGGCGCATTTGTGCCAGCCAGTTTTATGTAGCGACCAAATTTCATATAGATTGAGTTTTAGCCAGTTTTAAAGGTATTATTGATCACTTTAAATCTAATAGGCAAACTAAATGATCTCAAGCTTAAGAACTCCTGAAACTCGCTTTAAACGTTTACCTAATTACCAATTTAAACCCAATTATATTGATATAACTGGGTTAAGAATGCATTATGTCGATGAGGGTCCCGCAAATGCCGATCCTGTTTTAATGTTGCATGGTGAACCGACCTGGTCCTATCTCTATCGTTATATGATCCCAATCTGTGCCGCTGCCGGTCATCGTGTCATTGCACCGGATCTGATTGGTTTTGGAAAATCTGATAAACCGGTAAAAACTTCTGACTACAGTTATCAATCACATCTCGATTGGTTGTTGTCGTTTCTTGATCAATTAGAGCTGCGCAATATTACTTTGGTCTGCCAGGACTGGGGATCGTTATTAGGATTACGCCTCGCCGCAGAAAATTCTGATCGTTTTAAAGCCATCGTCGTTGGCAATGGAATGTTACCCACCGGTGAAGAAAAAGTTGCAAAGGCGTTTAAGCTGTGGCGTGCTTTTGCGTTGAATAGTCCGTGGTTTCCGATTGCTCGCATCGTTGAATTTGGTAGTTTTAAATCTTTCAGTAAAGGTGAGCGACGAGCCTATAATGCACCGTTTCCATCCAGTAAATACAAAGCAGGCACACGGGCTTTTCCTGCCTTAGTGCCGACCTCACCTGATAATCCTGCAACCACTGCAAATAAGGCAGCGTGGCAAGAATTAAAGCAATGGACTAAACCTTTTTTGACGACATTTAGCAATGGCGATCCGATTTTTAAAGGAGGTGATAAATATCTACAAAACAATATTCCTGGCTGTAGAAATATGCCACATATTACCCTTAAAGGTGGGCATTTTTTACAGGAAGACTCGGGGACCGAATTTGCTCAGGCGATTAATCAAATGTTGCAAACGCTCTAAACCCTCCGGTATTTGTGACTCCAAAATGAGATTATATCTCTTTTAGCGATATCCGATTTAATAGGTTGCCAAAATCAAGGAAATACTGACCTATCGACAGTTTGATAAGACAGACCTAAAGGATCAAAAAAATGATTATAAATCTTTCAAGTAGTTTGAACTTTTTGTCTAGATAACCTCAATTCGGGATAAGAGTAGCCACTAATCCCTTAAACTATCAACTTAAATAGGGGCTCATCGGTCAGTATCAGTCTTTTTATTACTTTTTCTTTCAAGAGCCAGAATTGATGGAACAATCTGTTCCTTAAACCGACTTATGCTAAAAATAAATCACCGATTTAGCTATAATTACTCCAGAAACAAACATTCGGAGATTGCTTTTTGCCAATTAATATCAGCGCGCCGGTTCAGGTAAGTGTGAATCAAGATAGACCTCAGACTTTTATCAACATAGCCGGTGAAACATCATCAATTAACTCACCATTGGGTACTGCCACCGGAGTAGGCAACAGTGGCGTTTCGCCTGCGCCAGTGATACAGGTAAATGTTGAAGCCGCCTCTGATGAAACAGTTTTGGAGAGTCCTTTTATAGCGATTACTCGACATTCATCTGAAACTAATAATTCTTCAAGTCAGGACTTTTCCGGACCAGCGCCTATTGACAACACGTTACAGCAAGTACGCGAATTAGTTCAGCAACAGCAAAGCGTTCAAACTCGTAAAGATCAGTTGCAAAATCAGGAAGATGCGATCGAAAAAGAAATTAGCCAGTTGCAACAAAAAGAGCTGGAAATTAATCGTAAGCGTTTTCAACTGCAACAACAATCAACCGGTAACATACTTAATATTCGGATTTAATTAGAGGAACCTAATATGGAAATTTCAGCTAATACATCTCATGCTCAACTTAATACTCAGCAAAATGTTGATCGTAATCGAGAGAATGATCGAGCCGAGTTAGACACTAATCAAGCTAATGCAACTGTGGAAACCGAGGATCGTGCAACAACAGCCGAACCCGTGCAAGAAACTACGGCCAGCGAGCAAACTCAAAATCAGAATAATGAACAAGTGACCAGGGAAAGCAATGAAGCCCCAACGCCGGAAGAAACTTTGGGTGGTCAGATTGATATTCGAGCTTGATGTTTATCGGATGTTGAAAGTGCTTTTCTTTTTGGTATAGCGAGCCGCGATGGCTTGCAGAGGATCATCTGGCCAGGGATGTTTAGGGTATTTTCCTTTCATCTGTTTTTTGACTTCAATATAACCATTGGTCCAAAAGCTTTCTAAATCTTCGGTTATTTGAAGAGGCCGTTTTGCCGGAGAAAGTAAATGAACGACTACTGGCAATAGCCCTCCCGCTACGCTGGGGGTTTGTTTTTGACCAAACATTTCTTGCAGCTTTACCGCTAATACCGGTTTATCACCTTGCTCGTAATCGAGTTTAATATTTGATCCGCTCGCCACTTTAATGGTTAAAGGCATCAGTTCATCTAGTTTTTGTTGTAACGACCAGTCAACTTGTGCTTTTAATGCCAGAGTCAGTACTGCATTAGTAATTTGAGTCAGTTTCTTTAAGCCATCAACATAGGGCCCTAACCAATCTGACAAAGAATTCAGTAATCGATGATCGGACACATCCGGGAACTGAGTAGAAAAAGGATCAAATTGGCGTAATCGATTAATCCTTGATTGCCACTGACGTAACTCTTTAGTCCAGGGTAGTGATGCAATGCCCTTTTTTGCAATGCCTTTTAACAATTCCACTAAAACTAGTTCTGCATCTGGATTGGTGGTCTGTTGTGAACTAATTATCAACTCACCAAACTTACGCACTGAATTCGCTTTGACTGTTTGACTTTTATCGTCCCATTTGACCTCTTGCTGTTCAACAATTAGTTCGGAAAAATATTCTTCAAGTTCTGTAACACCTAATCCTAGAGCCTGAAATATTTTCGGGATTGCCCCTTGCCCACCGAGTTTTACAATCACAACTAAATCATCCAATATCTCAGAATCATCATTGGCCATCGCGCCACTTCCGTTGGCTAGTCGATAACCAGTGCCACGCTTTTGAGCGATTCGATCAGGAAAAACCATCGCCAGTAGTACAGCCGTTAAATGTTTAGTAT
>CAZOBX010000014.1:22368-42924 GCA_964578045.1 uncultured Kangiella sp.
TCGGGTCTTCGTTGTTTACTCACTCGATAACCGTCGGTCCCTTTTAACTTATTAAGCAAACGCTTAGCTTGTTGAAAAATTTGTTTTTTAATATGACTGGTTGTTCGAAGGTCAAATAAGCTATTTACTCTCGCCATAAAATCGGGGTTGTTTTTTTGTTCACTTTGCAGCAAATCCTTTTCCTCTAGCATCGCGGCCAAAAGGCAGGCGTACTCGGACGCTCCAAGAGCGATTGATTCGAATAACATATGGCCTATTCTCGGATGTATTGCTAATTTAGAAAGTTGTTTTCCATGAGAAGTAATTTTATTATTTAGATCGATGGCCCTGAGTGAACCTAATAATTCCTGTGCCTGTTGAAACATACCCGGATTAGGCATATCCAAAAATCTTAAACCGGATGGTTCACTAATCCCCCATAACGCCAACTCTAAAACAAAACCGGCTAGATCTGCCCTTAATATTTCTGGCTGAGTGTCGTCTCGTAAACTTTCCGATTCAGACCATAAACGAAAACAATGACCTGGACCTAGTCGTCCTGCTCTTCCGCTACGCTGGATAGCTGAAGCTTTTGAAATTTTTAAGGTACGCAAGCGATTAAAACCCACATTAGGATCAAATGCACTTTGTCGCATCAGGCCACTGTCAATTACCCATCCCACCCCCTCAATGGTGACACTGGTTTCCGCAATGTTGGTGGAGAGGATTATTTTACGTCTGTTAGCGATGGGTAACAATACCTGACGTTGCTCGGCAAAAGGTAAGTCGCCATATAAAGAAAGGACTTCAATCTCATCCTTTGACCCAAACAAAATTTCAAGCCTTTGTTTGGCCCTATTTATTTCACCAATCCCCGGTAAGAAGACTAAGATATCTTGATTAGTTTTGTGTTTTTCAGCTTTATTGAAAGCTTGTTTGACAGCTGTCAGCAGAATATCCAACCAATCAAATTTTGATTTAGAAGGCAGGTATTCAATTTCTACCGGATAACATCGCCCTTCACTATTAATGATCGGAGCGTTACCAAGCAATTTTGCTACAGCGCTAGTATCCAAAGTCGCTGACATGACCAACAGCTTTAAATCCTCTCGCAAACTTTGTTGTACTTCGATGGAAAAAGCCAGACCTAGATCGGCATCCAAACTGCGCTCGTGATACTCATCGAATATGATTAAACCGACTTCTTCGAGTTCAGGATCGGATTGCAACATTCTGGTCAGAATACCTTCGGTGATCACCTCGATACGAGTTTTTGCGGAGACCTTGACCTCGTTTCGAATACGGTAGCCAACTGTGCCGCCAACTTGTTCTTCCAATAATTCTGCCATTCTGACAGCAGCGTTTCGAGCGGCCAGTCGGCGAGGTTCAAGAATAATTATTTTCTTGTCTGCAGATATTACATCTAACAAGGCTAGCGGAACGAGGGTTGTTTTTCCGGCACCAGGTTCAGCTTGTAGGACTAGATTGTTTTGTTTTGATAATAAGGAACAAATATTGTCCAATTGATCAACAATAGGTAAACCGGTTTGTTTGAGTTTTTTATTATTAAAGGGCATTATGGTTTAGGCAAAGTGATTGCGTCAAACTAGTTATTATACACCTTTGCAATCTTTAGGTTCCATGCTTGTGTCTGAGAATTCAAACCACTTTTATTCGCTAGCCTTGTATACATTCCCACGCTGATGCGTAGGAATGAGAACATCCAATGAGAACATCGAATAAGAACTTCGCCTAAGAAAATATCTAACCGCCAACCTTTGTCGGCAACGCAGGCGCTTTATCCAACTTAATCGGTTTATAGCTCTTAAGTTGAATTAACACTTCCTTTATTCCGGCTTCCAATTGACTGTCCCGCCCTTTATTGACTAAAATCGGATCAAGCACCACATCCATATCAGGCGACACTCCTTCATTCTCAACACGCCATTCGTTATCAGGTGTGTAAAATCGGAAGAAAGGTACTAACACCATACCACCATCGATAGTTTGGCGATTGGCTGCAATTCCAATTAAACCTCCCCAGGTGGTTTTGCCGATGAGTTTACCGATCCCCATTCGACGGAAACTATAAGGGAGAAAGTCCCCCCCCGAACCGGCGTCTTGATCAATTAGCATCACTTTAGGACCATAAACAGCGCCGCCGGGAGTATCAAAAACCATTCCGTCTCTGTCTTTCCAACTGGCCAAATATTGCCGGGACAATATATCAGTAATGTAGTTGGCCGCCTGGCCACCGCTGTTACGACGCTCGTCGATGATCATGGCTTTTTTATCAGTTTGAGCGAAGAACATTCGATTGAAAAAGGTGAAACCGCCACCGGCCGTATTAGGTAAATAGACATAACCCACTTTTCCCTTTGATGCCTTTTGCACCGCCTTACGGTTGCCTTCCACCCACGCCCAAAAACGTAAATTTCGGTCATCGCCAATCGGCTCAACTATCACTTTTCTGGCGTCTTTCTTTTTGCCATTGCTACTCACCATCAATGTGACTTGTTTACCGACCGTATTCTCCAACAAAGAATATATATTCATATCACCGGTCAAGTCAATTCCATTGATGCTATGAATAGTATCGCCTTGATTTGCACCAATTCCTGGTGCAGCTAATGGTGCTTTTAAAGCAGGATTCCATTTTTCACCGGTATAGATTTTTTTGATTTGATATTGGTTTTTTACCACTCGTAAATCGGTCCCTAATAACCCGACCGGTATCGGCGTTTCAGTCGGAATATCTCCGCCAAAAACTCTATTATGGCCAACCTCCATTTGGGCGATCATTTCTACCAATAATTTATTCAGATCGGCTCGACGACTCACATGAGAAAGCAACGTTTTGTAGCGTTTACCGACGGCGCTCCAATCAAGTCCATGCATGTTTTTAGCATAAAAATAATCTCTCTCGGTTCGCCAAACTTCATCAAAAATTTGTTCCCACTCGGCGCGTGGATTTATTTTCACTTTTACATCGGTAGTGTTTAGTGCTTTGGCCTCCAATTTTTTGCCAATTTTAGCTGTCTGTAAAGCGCCCTCCGCTGAGACCGTAAGGATCACTTTACCATCGGCGGATAGGGTAAAAGCGGTCACGTCTTCTAAAAGTTTTTCTGCTTTCTTTTCTTCAAAATCAAAGCGAATAAGATCGTTGCTATTGGTCGGCTGTCCGTCCGGTTCAATACTACTTCCAGGCTGGTTCGATTGAACATAATAAAGATTTCCATCGTTCGCGACTTCCATACCAAAATAGGCCTGCTGGGCAACCGGTAGGGCTACGATACGATCGGCAATTCCCTTTATGTCGATCTTAACTGCAACTTCTTTTTCTTTGTCATCGGATTTATCCTTATCATCACCGTTTTTTTTATCCTCTTTCTTTTTATCCGAATCGTTTTTGTCGTCACCTTCTTCATCTGATTTTGGCAATAGCGGAGACTTTCCGTCAGCCGCAAGAACAATCGCGTAAATCCCATTTCTTATTGGTCGTTCCTGAGTAGACATATCTAGACCAACAGCGGTAACTCCCGCGTTAGTCGATGCAGTGAAATAAAGGTATTGACCATCTGGACTAAACGCAGGACTAGCAGTATGACTCATACCATCGGTAACTTGGTATGATTTACCTCGTTTGAAATCATGCAGATAAATATCGGCAAAATAATTAGCCCTGGTTTTGGTATAAGCTAACCATCTACCATCTGCAGATTGGGATACCTGTAAAAAACTACGACGCTTATCAGTATCTATTTTAGTGCGTTTTCCATTTTTGGGATTAATCGCCCATATCCCCAAATGGTTATCCATATAAATTATTTTATCGCCGTTACCAGCCCAGGAAATCAAAATATAATCGGCTGGTTTCCCCAAAGCATAAGATTTGTTTTTTTGCTTACCTGATTGATCAACAATGATTAACTTTTGTTCTCCACCTTTATCGGAAGTGTATGCAATCTGATCGCCCTTTGGGGACCAAAGCGCATCTCTTTCGCGGATTCCGTCAGTCTGAGTTAAATTACGGGTTGAACCGTCCTTTAATGGGACGGTAAAAATTTCGCCACGGGCACTCACTAAAGCTCTTTTTCCGCTTGCAGACAAACGTGAACTTTCCAACGACTTCATCGCATCTTTCCACTGAGTTCTTAGCTCGGGCATATCCGGGTTTATACTAATAGAAATATCTGTGGTTTTGTCACTGTTGGTATCTAACAGCTTTAGTTCTCCACCAACCGCGAAAATAATTTTATTATCCTTGGCACCCGCTGAAGAAATATCCCAAGTCTTTTCATGGCTAATCTGGCTGACTTTTTTGCTCTTTACATCGTACTTATGCAGATTGCGAACTTTATCTCTATCCGATAAAAAATAGACGTTTTCACCCAACCACATAGGATTGGTATCGCTCGCTCTCACATGGGGTATTTCCTGGTAGGAGCTTCCGCCAGGTTTTAGGATCCATATAGGCGGAGTTGAACCGCCTCGATGATTGCGCCAACCACTCGCTCCTCTATGAGCGGTATTATAAGGTTGATAAGCCAGCGTTTCCCCATCAGGCGACCAATCGGCCGCTTGCACGACAGCATCCATTATTTTTATTGGAAATCCTCCCTTTATTGAAACTTCCCAAGCTTGGGCGCTACGGCCAATTTCCATTTCTCGTCGGCTGGTAAACAGAATTCGTTTCCCATCATTGCTCCATCCATTTACCACATCAGGACCGGGATGCCAGGTTAAACGCTCAGGCTGCCCTCCTGAGGCTGAAATGATATAAACGTCCTGATTATTATTGTGATTAGCAGAATATGCGAGCCATTTACCGTCGGGTGAAAAATGCGGCGCAGATTCGTCCGCTGAACTGGAGGTCACTCGATATGGGGCTGAACCGTCAGTATTAGCAAGCCAGATATCGCCAGAATAAACAAACGCAATTTGATCATTGGACAGTGCCGGTTCACTCAGTAGTTTGGTATTGGCGTGAACCAAGCCGGTTATAGTGATCGATGACACAATCAGCATGGCACCAATTGATTTTTTTATACCCATGTTTCTCTTCCTATTATCTAATTTTTAATTTAATTTATTGAATTTAATTTGTAGTGTTGCCTGCGAAATCAATAACTATCGAGAATAGTTTAAAGACCCCTCTCCTTGGACGGGGAGGGCTCTCAAGGGACCTACTTATGCTAAGGATTCCTACATAAATGTTGGCCACTAGAGCAATTGCTGTAGAGGTCGAAATATCTGAATACCTTTAAAAATATTCAGGTGAAACAGTCGCTATAAGAAATATAACGAATAATAACTTCCAAAGCTAGCGAGCTAACCATTCTACAAAGTCATTTATCGAATGTACTAATCTATCTTTAGCTGTTTCCAGCAGCGCCGCATGATCGCCGCCGGCCAAAACCACCCACTGTTTATTGGCGTTTGGCAATTCAACAAATAGTTTGGCGTGGGTTTCCGAACTAACTAATGGATCGTGTTCAGCCTGAATCAATAGCAAAGGAATTTTAATCTGTTTGCCATCTAATTGTTGCCATTGCTGCAATTGATTCCAATCAGCTCGGAAAGGATCGGATCTTAACGATTCGCTTACATAGGTTTCGATGGCTAGTTTGGAAATAGAACCTTTAACAATAAAATCGCTGGCGGCATTCTTAGCGGTATTTTTTGTTTTAGGCGGCGTTTTGGGTAACTTTAGACTAACGCTGCTGAGAACCAGATCGACTGGATAACCGTATAAAATAATCGCGCTGGCGAGCTGGGGATTTTTTTGAACACTAAGCTGAGCAACCACAGAGCCGTAGGACCAACCGAAAATTACTGGCTTTTCTCCAGTGGATTGGGTGATCCAACGAACCACATTTGCGACATCTTGAGCGGCTTTGTTTGGCGTATTCCAACCGCTCGAATCTCTCGGAGTTTCCCCATATCCTCTTGCATCTAACGCCCAGACGTTAAATCCTAATTTAACCAGATTGTCCATAACCGACAACTCTTCTCCCGAAACTTGAAGATCATAGTCTGGAAGTGAGCTCCAGGTTCTTCCGTGGAGCAATAAAATTTGTTTACTATTGTTAAATTCACCGGTTGGCTTTTTATGCCATAAAGTCATTGGATGACCATTGGAGTCAACGACGTTTTTAGTCAGTGGAGCCGCTTGCAGGTAAGCAGTGGAAGAGCAAACGAACAAGAATAACGATAAAAGTTGGATCGATTTCTTCATTTTATTCCTTTTTATTTTTGTAAAACCAAATTGTTTTCCTTCAATCGTTCAATTCTTTATTCTTACCCGTAGGAGCGAATTTATTCGCAGCGACAGGTTGCTAAGTCTAGTGTTAATTAGTTTTTAAGGCTGCATCATAAACAGCTTTAGCAACCGCCAAATGCGCAGTCTTATTCAGTGCAGATGGTACTAGCGCATCCTCTTTGGCTAGCGCCGACAAAGTTTCCGCCGCCGCTATTCGCATTTCATGAGTAATTTCTTTTACTCCCGCATCTAGCGTTCCTCGAAATAAGCCGGGAAAGGCTAACATATTATTGACAATTTTTCCGCAAGTAGCAAAGCGAGCACCCTGTTCAATCGCCAGACTTGGCTCAATTTCCGGGTCTGGGTTAGTCAGTGCCATAATGATCTGGCCTTCTCTTACCATTTCAGGTTTGATCAATCCTTTTACGCCAGTGGTAGCTACTACAATATCAGCCTTTGCCATTAGCTCTGTTAACCCTAGCGACTGACCACCCAAATCACTGAGTCGTAACATCGCGTCTTGATTTATATCCGTGCCTAAAACTTCTTTAACGCCATATTCTCGCATCAGACTACAAATACCAATGCCTGCGGCACCCAGGCCGATTTGGCCAAACACGCAACTTTTGATATCCACACCGGTCTTTTTAGTAGCCGAAAGCAGTGCGGCCAATGCCACTATGGCGGTGCCATGCTGATCATCGTGAAAAACCGGTTTATTGAGCCTCTGAATTAATTCGTCCTCAATTTCAAAACATTCTGGCGCTCGAATATCTTCTAATAGGATCGCGCCAAAAGATGGTGCGATGGCTTCAACGGTTTTGATAATTTTAAGACTATCTTTAGTATCTAACAATATTGGTACGCCAGATAACTCAACTAACTCAGCCAAGATCGCAGCTTTTCCTTCCATTACCGGTAACCCTGCTTCGGCACCTATATCGCCGAGTCCGAGAATGGCTGTTCCATTAGTAACGATGGCCACCGTATTTTGAATATTGGTGTAGTCTTTGATTTTTTCCGGATTTTCCTTGATCGCCTCACAAACTCGCGCGACCCCGGGGGTGTATACATCGCGTAGAATCTCTAACGAATTAATCGCTATTCGGGAAATCGTTTGGATTTTTCCACCTTTATGGCGGTTAAATACCCGGTCTGACTTTCCCACCATTACTGTTTCCGGTAATTGGTTAATTTGTTCGATCAGATCGTCAATCTTGAGAGTATCGTCATATTCAATGGTGATTTCCCAAATGGTATCTTTATCCAGTCGTCTGACGGCATTTAAACCTTCGACTGTAACGTCAAGACTACCAAGCACACCAAGAACTTTGGCCATATTACCAGGCTTATGAGGTGCTTCGACCAACAGGATTTCTACAACGCGCATGCGACTTTTCCGAACAGTTAATTGAATCTTAAGACTAACACAGGCGCTGTGAACCGGGTACGAGCTGCGGAGCTAAACTTCATAACAAAAAGCTCTTTTGAATTCTGTAGGAGCCATGCGCCGCCTTTGCTAGAACTTAGAACTTATATCTTATCTACTGGCTTATTTTCGAATAGCGCTCCACTACCAGCGCCACAGCCAATAATCGACTTCATCATGCTCTCAACGCTAATATCCGGGCAAAATTCAACCAGACTTTCAGGAACATGGTAAATGTTACCGGAAGTTGGATTCGGTCCCGTCGGCATAAATATGGTAATGGTTCCATCAGCATGTTTTGAGGTGACAATCGCGGTCACTGTTGTGGGGCACTGCTTTCCGAATAATTGCACCCTCGCCACTTCACCGCTAGAAAAAGGAGAGGAGCCGGAATCTCCAAAAAATTGACCTACAATTTCTTTGATGAACTTATAGCCGGGAGCCAGTTTGACCAAATATTGATCAAAGTGGCCGTGTAACCATTTTCCTAATCCCGTCGACACGATAGTACCGACACTAAAGCAAATTACAAATATCAGCGCTACGACTGTCACATCAGCCGCTAATTCAGGGAAATGAAAATGGGTGCTAACATAATCGGTTAGTGGCTGGATCAAGTCAGTGATAAAAAAGAAAGCAGATTTCAGGATCCATCCCAAAATAACCAATGGCAAAAGAACCACAATACCGCCAAATAGCGTTTTACGAATAAATATTTTGATGTTCATATAGATTGAAGCCCAGTATAGAGATGTAACATATCATAACATCTATTATGGACAGTCAATTAAGAATTCAGGTATCCTGAACTATCACTATGTAATCAACTATTTCTAAATAATACTGATTAGTTAGCCTTAGTATATCTCGTGGGGAATATCATGTTTGACGCCATAAAACAGTTTTTCGAAAAACTAGCATCTCCGGAAGAAACCTCCGAACAGGATATACAACATGCCATTCATTTATCGGTTGCCGTCCTATTGACTGAAATGATGCGAATAGATAGCCAAATAACCGCCGAAGAAAAGCAGCATCTTAGTCAACTGTTAGATGAAAAATTCTCATTAAGCAGTGAGGAAAAACAATCCTTGGTGGAAATGGCTGCGCAAAAACTAAACGAATCGACGGATTACTATCAATTTACCTCGGTAATTAACATCCACTTTAATCATGCCGAAAAGATCCAGGTGATCGAATCGCTTTGGCGACTCGCTTACATTGATGGCAAATTGGATGCACACGAAGAGCACTATGTTCGTAAGATCCATGCACTTTTGCATATATCCCACCAAGACTTTATCCAGGCAAAACATCGGGCGAAAAATAAGCAATAACTCAATAAATGATATCTCGGATATAGAACAACTGGCTATTTGTAGGAATAAAATAAGCATTTCAGACTAAAAGCTGATAAATTATCCCTTATAGAATAGATTACCTTCAAACGACTATGAACTATCATGACAGTACAAGGATCGTCATTAAAGTCGGCTCCGCATTAATCGCTCCAAGTGGTACCGGTTGCAGTGCTCAATTTACCTTGCCGATCGCACGTTTTATTCACCAATGCCACGAAGATGGAAAACAAGTTATCTTAGTCTCCTCAGGCAGTGTTGCTGCAGGCAGACAATATATTCCTATTAGTGCCACTCAACCCAACGTTGCCCAAAAACAGGCGATGGCCGCCATTGGTCAAAATGCGATGATGGCCAACTGGATGCGATTTTTTGATAATCCTTGTGCGCAGATATTGATGACTCATGCGGACCTTCGAGATCGCGAAGGTTATCTTAATATAAGAAATACCATTAACGAACTACTTGCCAATGGCATTTTACCTATTGTCAATGAAAACGATTCGGTGGCGACTGAAGAGCTTAAAGTTGGCGATAATGATCGGCTTGCCGCGATGGTCGCTATTTTAACCGGTTCCGATCTTTTCTTGATTTGTTCAGATGTGGATGGTCTATTTACCAGCGACCCAAACATCCACAAAAATGCTCAACATATACCATTAATTGAAGAAATAGATTGCAAGATTATTGCACTTGCAGGCGAGACAACCAATCACCTTGCGACCGGGGGCATGCGAACTAAAATAGAGGCTGCGATAAAAGCAACGAGCAATGGCATAGCCACCATTTTATTTAAAGGCAGCCAACCACAAAACTTCGAATCGTTTGTTAAAGGTATTTCAATTGGTACTTTGTTTAAAGCACAGTCAAAAACTTTATCCGAAAAAAAGCACTGGGTAAAACATACCTTAAACTCAAAAGGAATTATTAAGATTGACGCCGGTGCCGTCAAAGCAATCTTAAACAACGGCGCGTCGTTGCTGAGTGTCGGAATTAGTAGCGTCACCGGAGAGTTTGAACGGGGCGATGCAGTTGATATTCATTGCCAGGCAACCGACAAGCTTATTGCTAAAGGTCTTTGCCAATATAGCCGGACAACCATCGAACAAATAAAAGGTCACCGCAGCGAACAGTTTGAGAAAATTATTGGTTATATCGACAGTGACGTGATAATCGAGCGGGATGATTTGGTCTTGTTGGATTCTTAATCACGGCAATAATTTTTACACACCTATTGACACTAGTGAAACCTTTCAAATCAGAGACTAGCAATATCAAAAATTAACGGATATCTGCACACCGCTAAATACGTCAGATTCAGCTTCCCAATATTTGCTATCGATTTCCCTTGCTCGAACAAACAAGTCTAATTGAAACGCCTGGCTACCGAACCCAATGCCGATTCCGACGTACCCGTCAAGATCATCTTCATAACCATGTTCGTGTTCATAATCATCATAGCGTAGGTCATGAAAAAACAGTTCAGATAAATCAACGCCGCCTTCAACGTATATTGAAAAGTTAGAAAAATATCCTAACTTTAATCCGCCTTCCCAGGAGACAAAATCTTCCAGATAGCCGTCTTCAGCAAGAACTTCTGCGTAACCAAGCGACGTATTAAGTTGCACACCTAGATTGGTTTCACTATTTTTGAATGTCATCCCTACACCAATTGATGTGAAATAATCCGCACCGTTTGATTCGTAATTGTAGAATAGCCGAGGAGATAACTCTTCACTAGCCTGGGAAATATTCGAAACAATAATGAAGCCCAGGAGGATTGAAAATTTCTTTACTGATAATTTCATGCTATGTTTGCCTTTGATTTATGTTCTGTATTGAGATTAACAGTAGAATAATCTATGAAAGCTGAATTTAGACTGAATTGAAATGACGCCTGAATGATTGATTCAGCTCGTCCTGCTAAGCTTGTTTATCTCTCAAATCGACACCCATTTAATTGGAATTGAACTATAATTATCTATACCATTATTTTAAGTCATAACACTTTATCTTCCGGCAGGTGCTTTATATGTTCTTTTTTATAGACTCTTTTGACAAACACCGGAAGGTTGAAGTATTTCCATCGTTAGATAAACTAGCCAGACATGTGTTGGCGAAACTTGGTGTTAGCATTGAATTAGGCGCTGATCCGATCCAATTGGCTAAAAGCAATTTGGGTCAAAGAGGCAAAGTTCTTAACTTGGCTGGGGCTTTTAAACTTATCGCTAATAGTAAAGATAAAGTTGCGCAGGAACTGGCGTTAGAATTCAAAATTGCCGTTGAGCGTTATATAAAGTAACGGTTTTTTTAGGATTAAATATGGGCCGTTTTGTGCTGTGAGTTCAACTGGTCGAAAACACTCGAGACCTCGCAATGTTCAATTTAGCAATAGATAGCAAACTTCGCAGCTGCGATCTAACTAAGCTAAAAGTTCGTGATATTTCCAACTGCGGCAGTATTCTCAACCGTGCCATGGTTATGCAGCAAAAAACCAAACAACCGGTCCAGTTTGAGATAACGGAACAAACTCGAGAACAATTAAATTCTGGGTGAAAATGATTGGCTTATATCCGGGGGTCTATGGAACTCATTCATTACACCGTGCTAAAGTGACTCTGATCTATAGGAGAACCAAAAATCTTAGGACCATTCAGCTGTTACTAGGATACACTAAATTGGAGAGCACTGTTCGGTATTTAGGGGTTGAAGTCGATGATGCGCTGGACATATCAGAACAAACAGAAGTCTAGGTAATTGGTACGTTAATGCCCATATATTGATGGGCACTAGCGTGCCATTTTCAGCCGTATCGATAACATTTGTTTAGGGGGTAGTTTTTCTCGAAAGCGGCCGGTCATTAACGCCAAGCAAATTCGAGTGCGCTTTTCGGTACTATATTGTGACATTCTACAATTGTCTTTGAAAAAGAGAGAGTTATTTCGGCTAGGCGACTTTCGATTTAGTTTCCTGGCTGGCTAGATATTCATCGTAAGTGCCTTGAAAATCGATCACTTGGTGATTCTTAATTTCTACAATTCGGGTTGCTAATGATGATACAAACTCTCTGTCGTGACTCACGAAAATTAAAGTTCCATCCCACTCCTTAAGCGCATTATTCAAAGCTTCAATGGCTTCCATATCCATATGGTTGGTTGGCTCGTCCATTATAAGTATGTTTATGTCACTCATCATTAGTTTGCCGAATAACAAGCGATTCTTTTCACCACCCGAACAAACTTTTGCTTTTTTGTTAAAGTCGTCTTCTGTGAACAAAAGTCGACCGAGCATGGCGCGTACTTTTAAATCATCGTGTTTCGCTGTGCGCCACTGTGACATCCAGTCAAATAATGACAGATCACAATCGAAGTCTTTTGTGCTGTCTTGTGGACAATAACCAAAACTCGCGTTTTCAGACCATTTAACCACGCCTTGATTCGCTGGTAACTCATCAACAAGACAGCGTAATAGAGTTGTTTTACCGGCACCATTTTCACCGATCACAGCAAGTTTTGCTCCGGCTTCTAAAATCAAGTTACCGTCTGTAAATAATTTGTGGCCATCATATCCAAGTGCAAGATTTTCTAGAATTAACGCTTGGCGGTGGAGTTTTTTATCTTGGCGTAAAGTAATGGAGGGGGTTCGGCGGCTTGATGACTTCACTTCGTCTAATTTAATTTTATCTAATTTTTTTGCTCGTGAACTGGCTTGTTTAGCTTTAGAGGCGTTGGCAGAAAAGCGGTTTACAAAACCTTGTAACTCTTCCATTTCTGCGGCTTTCTTGGCATTACCGGACAATAACTGCTCCTGAATTAAAGATGAAGCAGCCATAAAAGCTTCGTAATTACCCGGATATATCCGCAACTCACCGTAGTCAATATCGGCCATATGGGTACAAACAGCGTTTAGGAAATGTCGATCATGGGAAATGATGATCATGGTGCATTTGCGTTGGTTTAAAACATCTTCCAACCATGTGATGCTATGGATGTCTAGGTTGTTAGTCGGTTCGTCGAGTAGTAATATATCGGGATTCGCGAACAATGCTTGAGCGAGTAGAACTCGTAGTTTCCAACCTGGTGCAACCTGCGACATCAGGCCAAAGTGATAATGTTCTGCAATTCCGGCATCCAGTAATATATCTCCTGCACGACTTTCCGCAGTATAACCATCCATTTCGGCAAATAAAGTTTCGAGTTCTGCAACACGCATACCGTCTTCTTCTGTCATTTCTGGATTGGCGTAAATCGCTTCGCGCTCTTGTTTAACTTTCCACAGTTGGGCATCGCCCATAATGACTGCATCGACAACGCTGTAATCTTCAAATGCGAATTGATCTTGGTTCAATGTACCCACCGTATATCCTGGTGTTATTGAAATATTTCCCGAAGTAGGTGCTAGTTCACCGCTCAATATTTTCATCAATGTCGACTTGCCACAGCCGTTCGCACCTATTAAACCGTAACGATTGCCTTGGCCAAATTTGGCTGAAATGTTCTCGAACAATGGCTCGGCGCCGAACTGCATGGTGATGTTAGCGGTAGTTATCAATGGACTATTCCTGAGGTCTTTCAAAATAAGAGTTTGTGTAGGCGGCGCGCACTATAAAGAGTTGTACGTGAAAAGTCGAGCAAAGTTGTACAAATAATACACAGCGCTATGATGTTTATTATCTTTATCGCTGGTTTTTTGTCGATATTAAAGGGCAGCTTAATCGCTGACAGGCACGGCCGATACTCCGCTCAAGCCCACTTGATGAAGCGGCAGTCTTTTCATGCATGGCGTATGTTGACTTATGCCTTATCAGAGCCAAAATCAATGAAAGACAGGAAGAGTCATATAGCACCTCTATCAAAAAGCGATTAAACACACTCAAAGACATTAATCCCCTTTATATTCAAAAAGACTCTTGATCATTCCATTGAAGCAATGATTACTCAAATAAGAGAGACAAGATATTTCAGACTGTCACTAAATGGTCTCTACTCGGCACAGACTGTGGAAGAACGGGAGTTTAGTTGATTATTTTCTCAATAGCGGTCAATCAACGCTCGTAACATGCGTAGACTTGTAGTGTAGCCGAAGGCGGAACGAAAAGCTTGTCGACATGATTACACAGGTTATACTGGCTTAACTTAATGCCCATAGCTGATGACCCTTGTGATCTGCCACACGCCATTTTTATTACGCCAGAGATGAACAAACTTTGGTTTGGCAACAAGCTGACTACGTACTTTATTCTTCATAGTCCAGAAGTGGTGTGTGCCAAACTGTACCGCCCCAAACCCTTGAATTGGATGCACCTCAACAGATTCTGCAATGAGTTCCCGCTGCAACTTCGGTACATTGTCTTTACCACAGCGATCCATAAACGACGGTACGAGTTCCTTTCTTGAAGTTGTGACATTATCATTATCTTGATAGAACTCTATATCTTCGGCAAGATACCTTTTCCATACCTCAAGATTACAACTGTTGAACGCTTCGAAAAATGCTAGATCTAGTGCCACGATCGAGTCATGTAGTGAAGATGTTTGTGTAGATTTCGCCCACGTGGTTTTAATCGAAACTGACCCAATTATTAAAGCAACAAGTGCAATTGATGTAGCCTTCATTCAAATCACCCCTAAAAATGGAAAAGTATTATGCATTGGAAAAACGGCTAACGATTTGCTGAACGACTTGATAGTTTCCGCAATTGGTTAACTTTATTGATTATTCTAATAATGTTCATTTCCCATGTAAATCGTTCTCTCAATCATTGATTTACGCCTGCTTTCGTCATTTTTGATTCATAGGCTATTACCCAGCCGCGATACATCGCAGCTATTTTGGAACCGGGATCCAGTCCCTCCAATGCTTCAATCAAAGCTTCAACGCTTGTGTTCGAAGGACCATTGAGGAATACGATGAGACCATCACGTGAATCCGGATCAAAATAGGCCATCGCACGTTCTGACCAGTCGCTACCACCGTGGCTAACAATTGTTGAATCTGCGAACTCGAAAATCTCCCACCCCAAACCGTATCCCTGATTCAGAGGACATTCATCCTTATTTTCGAAAGGACAGGCTAAGATAGCATCGTTAGCAGTGCTGGTTTGAATTGAAAACCGCTCCTTTTGCAAATCGTCTCCTACACCATTTCCGTTCATAACACTGATCATGAATCGAGCGTAGTCTTCTATTGTTGTGACCATTTCGTCAGCTGCGGACCAATCGCCGATACCGGCACACCACCGCTCCTCAGCGCCATTACAAAAGGGTTTATGTCGTAAACCCTTTATGCCAACTGGCTGCACTAGACGAGGAAACACCCATTCTCGAATACTGACGGAAGTATTTTTCATATCCAACGGAGTCAATACATGCTCGCTCACTAATGCATCAAAATCTTTCCCTAGCTTTTTCACGACGAAGCGCGCGACATAGTCATACCCTTCACCGGAATAACCAAACCTTTCAGCTGGATCAGCTACGAACCTTAATTTAAAGGGTTTATCCGCATAACGAGAGTTTAAGAAGCCGGTCTTATGGCTGAGAGCAATCTGCGGCGTCAATTGTTTATGCCGCTGGTCTGCAACGATATCCGGATCAACCCAATAAGCAGACATTGGTTCGTTGAGTGATAATTTGCCAGCTTCTCTTAACCTAAGCACCATTTCAGCAGTGACGGTTTTTGTTATGGAGCCGACGTTAAATAGGCTGTCTTTAGAAGAGGGTATACCAGGGGCCTGTTCGCCAGTATATCCTGTCCAGACTATCTTACCGTCCTTAATGATGGCGGCACCAGCAGATGCTATTTTATGGCGACTGGTAATCGCTTGGAATACCTGGTCCAAATTTGCTGGGCGAGTAGCTGTTTCCACATTGTCATTGTTAGTGGGTAGCGAAGAGGTCTGGCAGCCGATTATGATCAAGGATATAGCGCCCAATAGGGCTAATTTAGGTAATAATTTTTTCATTTTTTTCTATCCGCTAGCAAATTAGTGTTGTGAGAAAGCAAACGCCAAATTGAAACGCGCATTTTATCGCGTCGCATTCCCAAGATTGGATAAGCGAAACCTGTTAGCCAAAAATCAACCAGTTTATGAGAGATTGATCTATTTCAATTTTTTCATTACTAGTCATTGAATAACCGCTCTTCTTTTTCTCACCTATACATTCGTCAAACTTTCCATCTGACAAACTTTTGCCAAAGCCTATCCCTCCCCAACTAAATGTGCATGTTTTCTTGTCACCCTCAGCATTTACAAAAGTAGCATTAAGAGTAATTGACTTAAAATTTGGGACAAGAGTATGCCCAACAATGATAGAAAGTAGAGCAATTATTAATTTTATTTTCATCTAGGTTTCCTTGTTTTTGTTTCGTTAATCCGAAATAACCGACTCCGAATAATGTTTTCCCCCATCATCTTAGCAAATATCGATCCAACTCTGTACACCGCTAAAGTACTTGTATATCTTAATTTTCCAAATACTAATTTAGCGATATTAACCAATAATTGATGAAGCAGGCAATAAAGCCGACTAAATGAGCATACCAGTGATTCTACTCAGCAAAACATAAAACCAATTTACTCGATTGAACAACAAGTAATGACTGCTTTTATCCTTAGTTAGAGTGGCGAGTGTAATCCTCAACGTCTGTTTTTCAGTTTTTTCTGTCTACCAAATGTTGAGTGCTGAACGACGTTTTAGGGTCATTAGCAACGATTAATGAAGGAATCGATAATGGCCGCTCCTTACCACAGAAGGAGTACTCCTCATGAACTACCTAAGCAATACAAAACCACACTCAAAATACATCCCATGGAATAAGGGTAAACTTATTGGCCAACGGCCTCCTTTAAAACAACATGAAATATGGTCAATTAGAGTTCGGTTACAACTAGCCGAAAACACTCGATACCTCGCAATGTTCAATTTAGCAATAGACAGCAAACTTCGCAGCTGCGATCTAACTAAGCTAAGAGTTCGTGATATTTCCAACTGCGGCAGTATTCTCAACCGTGCCATGGTTATGCAGCAAAAAACCAAACAACCGGTCCAGTTTGAGATAACGGAACAAACTCGAGAATCAGTTCAAAAATTGATCACAAAAGATAAGCTAAAACCAGAACAATATTTGTTCAGAAGTCGATTGCATTCTTCGGAACACTTATCCACTCGACAATACTCAAGGACAATTAAATTCTGGGTGAAAATGATCGACTTAGATCCGATGGTCTATGGCACTCATTCGTTGCGCCGTACTAAAGTGACTCTAATCTATAAGAAAACTAAAAATACCAGGGCTATTCAATTGTTACTAGGGCACACAAAATTGGAAAGCACTGTTCGGTATTTAGGTGTTGAGGTCGAAGATGCTTTGGATATTTCAGAACAGACCGAGGTTTAGATTATTGGCACGTTGATGCCCAGATATTCTTGGGCGGAAACGTGCCCAGGCTGTGTGAAAACAAAATGAGGTAAATTTGGACATCATTTTTTTGCTAATAAACGCGTCTTAGATTGAATTTTGTAGAGGTTTTAACACTGAATTCTTAAAATATTTACGTAGCAGCGCGTCGTTAATTTCATGAGTAACGTTTTCACACAGCCTGTGCCATATTCAGCCGTAGACACAACGGTACTTTAGGTGGTAGTTTTACTCGAAAGCAGCCAGTCAGAACGCCTAAATCAGCAGCGCGTCTTTATGCGTCCGCTGGATTTTTTTTTAGACATTTTGATCCAATGATTTACTGAAAATAATGCCTATGAGAATTCCATATATACCAAATTGCAGCAACAAGTAAAAGCTTTCCATAATTACAAACGATAACGAACTAGCCACAACCTGCTTGGCAACAAAGGCCATTACATGAGATGACCAGAAGAATAAGCCTATAAGCAGCGAATACTTTAAACCTCGAGCAATCCCGTTGCCAGTAAATACTACTAAGGGATATAAGAAAGATAGTATGCCGCCTTGTATAACAATAGTTACTAGACCAAGGATAAAACTTGGTTCACCTTCAAAGTAACCAAAGGCATGATATTTTTCTTCGAATAGCACCACGTGCCAAACTACGGCCAATGAAAATGTAACTGCCGTATAAGCGAGCATACCGAGTAAAGCTGATTTATAGTTCATGGTGTCTCCTTGCAAGCCTGACGCCGCGCTCTACGAAAAATTTGTCCGGTAACTGCGTCTTGTATGTCATTAACTTGTATGATCTCGATATCTTAACAGCAACGTTATCCCGATTATTTAGTCGATACTATCAATTTTTAGTCGTCGCAGTAAAAGCGTCTTCAATGCTGGCGTCGGAGCCGATTTAAGCGCGTCATCGCGATAAGCTTTTGCTTTATGCATATTTCCATTACGCTGATATAAGTCAGCTAACACTGCGCTCCATAGATAGGAGCCAACTAACCAGCTCGGTGGCTCAAAGCTCTTAAGAACAGCGAGGCCAGCGGCGGGTCCTTGCCATTCAGCAACAGCTACTGCACGATTTAGCCTATGAATAGCGGAAGGCGCAGCTTGTTCTAATAACAAATAGTTCTCAGCTATTCTATCCCAACGTGTCTGATGAAATGAGGGTGCAAGACAGTGCTCTGCAGCAATTCCAGCCTCAGCATGATATCGAGAAAAGTTTTCACCGCATGAAGATTTCTCTAACCACGCAAGTCCTGCTTGAATTATTTTCTTGTCCCACAAAGATCGATCCTGCTGCTCTAACAATAGTAAGCCGCCCGAACTATCCTGCCGAGCACTCAACCGTGCCAGATGAAAATGCATCAACGCCAATAAGGCAAATGTTTCAGGAGTCTGCCCGGTCTCATGATTTGCCAAAATGGTAGCGAGCCTTATTGCTTCTTCGCAGAGCTCTTGGCGGATGCTTATCTCGTGATTAACAGAAAGATAGCCCTCGGTAAAAATAAGATAGAGAACTTTATTAACCGACGGAAGTCGCAAAGAATATTCTTCGTGATTGAGTTCCCAAGAGTCTAGTGGAGATTTCTTCAGATAACTTCGAGATCGACTGAATCGCTTATAAGCGTTTGCTTCGCTAATAAACAATCGGAGTGCGATTTCCCGAATACTAAAACCACAGAGAGTTTTTAGAGCAAACACGAGCTGCGACTCTCTGGGAATGGCATCATTACAACAGACAAACAGCATACGCAGCATATCATCTTGAAGTTCCTTAGATGAGCGATACTCAGGGGTAATCTCTAAAAAACTTACAGAATCTTCGGCATTTTGTGAGAGAACACGATCGCGCCCAGAGCGTTGGCGCAACTCACTTATAAGCTTATTAGTAGCTACTTTATAGAGCCAGGCCGAGGGATTGTCTGGCAAGCCCCTAATTGTCCAGAATTCTAATCCAGCCATTAATGCCGACTGAACCGAATCCTCAACAATTTCGAGGTATTGAACTCCTACTCGGGCCGAAAGCGTGGCAACTAGCTTACCGTATTCGTGCCGAAAGAAGTGCTCTATCAGTTTAGGTGTAGTCAAGAAGCACTTATTTCCCTGACTTCAACGCTTGAGCCCGGGTAAACTCCGGGGCTCTGACGAGCAACCTCTACCGCCTCATCCATGCTTTCGGCTGAGACAATCATGTAACCACCGACTACCTCCTTTGCTTCTACAAACGGACCGTCCGTCGCGCTTTCTGTTGTAACTACTTTTCCTTCACCCAATTTTCCGCCCATATCGACGATGTTGTCCCTATATTTTTCTTTCCATGCGTTGAATTTCGCAAACATCTCCTCCATTTGAGCAGGAGAGGGAGCTTCGCTTTTCTCTGGCGTTTTTGGCTGGCTTCGCATGATACAGAGGTATTTTTTCTTAGACATAAGATCTCCTATTGAATTACTGTGTTAGTCATGGTGATATCGATAAACTTAACCGATATTACTATGACGCACGAGTATTCGCTTTTTGGACACTCAGCAGTTATTTTATAGTAAGAGTCGTAACAAATGGCTCGTTCCTGGCTTATTTGCCTAACGCTGATTATGTTCAGTAAAAACACACATACACCCTTGTATTATGACCAAACGATTATATTTCTTTTAAAATCAATATATTACACCAGCACTTGTCGAATGCAACCGAAAAATTGACACTTAGTGAACATATAGGGATTTCACCTGAATGTAACTACGCTATTTACTATATTTCCAGATAACTACTGCCAATAACCAAATAGAAGAAACTTAAGTTTTACGTCTGTCAGCGCAACTAAATGAGTGGCTGAAATAACGGCTTTTTTTCCCCAAGTTTTGGCAAATTGCAATGGCACCTTAGGGTCCAGACTGTGTGAAAACTCATTGAAGTGATTTTTTTGTCACTCCAATTCTCTTATGACGCAAGGCCTGCCGTTTAAGCGGCATGATTTTAAGTCGATATTATCTATCGCTAAATATTTTGATCACCGAGAACGCTTCTTAGACAGCCCTAAAGTCCGTTTTTCTTTAGATTATTTAAGGTGAGACATAGTGGCTAAGCTTGCATTGCCACTATCAGTGAGTTGA
>CAZOBX010000015.1:0-17940 GCA_964578045.1 uncultured Kangiella sp.
CATTAAGCTGGCCAGTGGCGCATAAAATACCGAGCGCGATGGGTAGATCAAAACGGCCACCATCTTTGGGTAAATCGGCAGGCGCCAGGTTGATTGTGATGCGATGAGTCGGAAATTCGAAGTTGGAATTGATCAGCGCGCTTCGTACACGATCTTTACTTTCTTTGACGGCTGCCTCGGGTAATCCTACGATGGACATGCAGGGTAACCCGTTTGAGAGATGCGTTTCGACTGTGACTAATGGGGCTTCGATACCTACGCCCGCACGAGTGTATATTATTGATAATGACATACCGATCCTTGGTAAAACTGCTACGGGTGATAAGAAGCCAGTCTAATGGAATGGTGTTCTAGTTTAATAGTGGTAAAAGTAATTTAGCATTGTGAGAATTTGGCCATTTTTGTTGTGAGAGGTTAGCATTTCAAAAAGTACCGTCTCTACAATTGAAACATTCGATCGGCAGAACATAAAAAATGAGGCCAATTTTTTATGCTCGCGAAAATAAATATGGCAGATTAAACAATAGAAGTCTAACAACAGAGATTTCAACTTCTCATAGATCGCTATTAATAATTACCTCAGAGCGCTCCAAACTCAAAAGCGCCGATATCGCATTCACTAATACCATCAAAATTACCATCTGTAGGTCTTGGTGCGTCTCGCTGATCGTCGTTATCAACACCACAAACACCGGTGCCCGCCGCGTCAATCGCTGGACTATCAAAGTAAAGCCCATGGGTTTGGTTAAAACCACCATTGTCTTGTAACGGACCGATTTTTGGATCAATTGGACTTGCTACTGAGCCACGTTGATCGCCTGGTAATGCCGTAAATTCGCACAGTGTTCCGACTTGACCTAACAAATTGTACCCAAGCGACAGAAAATTAACCGCCGGATCAATTACACAGTCGGGCGAGTCACTACCTATGGGTGCATGATTGTTCGCGATTAATGACCTTTCTACTGAAACGTTAGCTGAACTTGCCGTGTCAAAATAAATGCCGACACCTGAGACCGACGAACTCAAGATAGTTGCTCGATTTTCGGCAATCGTTGTATCGACGATCTGAACATCACCAAGACTCAACAGTCCGCCGCCAACACTTTGTACAATGTTATTACTGAGCGTTGAATTTTTTATGCTAAGTATTGATAACGCTCCATTGAACGCCTCGTTATAAATACCACCGCCAACGTCGGCGCGGTTATTACTGATGGTGACATAGTTTAAACTAACGTTCGAAGTATCTGCGATTAAATCACTAATAAAAATAGCACCTCCCAACATTTCGGACTGATTTCCAGAAAAGGTGACATGATCGGCCTGAAAAGTGGAATCTAAATAACCTAAAATAGAAACCCCGCCACCATAATTAAAAGAGCGATTTTCTCTAAAATGGCTGTGAGAAACAAACATATGACCAGCAGAATGAAGAATGCCACCACCTCCACCGCGACCAGAACTTACAGAATAATTAGCACTAATATCGGAGTTCTGGATGATAAAAACGTCATCAATACTGCTATTAGAGATCCCACCACCAGTATCGGCGATGTTATGATGGACCTTAGACTCGGCTAACATTTCGGTATGACCACGATTTGTAATGCCACCACCTTGCCCGGCTGGCGCAATATTGTTCGATATTTCAGTCCCGCTCATCAGCAAAGTGCCTTCGTTCCAGATACCACCACCCCCGCCGTGGCAATTGGTTGTATTATCGACAATATTAACGTTCTGCAGGATTAGCGTTTTCCAATTGATGATGCCGCCACCATCTTGGTCGCATACTGGGCTGCCTCCTCTGATGGTCAGATTTTGCAATGTTACTGTGAAATCTCCCCCAGCTCCCCAGGGGCCGATGTCTAGCACTCTATCCAGTCCATTGCCGTCAATCACGCTCAGACCTGTGCCTACACCGATGATATTGATCCCATCGGTAACATCTAAGTCGCCGGTAAGACCATTATTTTCAGCATAACCCGGTATGGTTAATTTGTAGGTGGCGTTGGTTAAATAAATATCAGCGCCACCAGAGGCTACACCTTCCATTATTGCTGCTCGAAGAGTACAGCCTTCATTTGAGGAATGGCATATTCCGTCACCAACATTTTCGTCAATGACATCGATATTTGACGTTACAAAAAATGAATTAGGAAAAGAAGTTATGACGATCGTTTGGGGGACCTCACTGGGCCCATTTGCTGCCGCAACCAAATTATTTAAAGCAAAGCAAAATGGGGTAGTGAGTAAGATAGCGCACCAAGATATTGATACACGAACAGCGTTAGTTAAATAGTGATTCATTGAATTACCTCCATGTAATCTATGCAAATAAGAAAATAGTCAATTTACTATTAGAAATTAGTGTAATTTTGAGGAAAAATTTAAAACAATCTACAGATAAAAATCATATTTTGGGCCGATCGATTTCGCTTATCAATCGGTAAATGACTAAATGTGTGTAGGAGTTTGTTGAACGTTTCTGTGAGAGAATGTCGATTATTGGTCAGTCTTGTACTGGTCTACATGCCAATCCTTGGTAAAACTGCTATGAGCTTAATCAGAGATAAGCTCCAATGGGTGAGATAAGAAGCTAGTCTAAAGTAAGCTTGTAAAGGTTTAATAGTGGTAAAAGTAATTGAGCATTGTAAGAATTTGGCCATTTTTGATTTGAGAGATTAGCATTTCAGAAATAAAGCCCTATCGCTTCAACTGAATTGATCATCAATTACTCAACGGATACTTTGCGGTGCTGCCGGGATGAATGGGCAATTCCCCGGACAGGACTTTAACCTACTAGGTAAATTGCTGGTAACGGCGTATTACATGACCCCTTATCTCTTCAAGTGGATGTCGGAAAACAAAGCAAGGTTTGATGCTGTCTAAAGAGAATTGACATCTAATGTTCATGTAGTTAATAACCTATGGACTCTCAGACAACTCAGGAAGCGCGCATTTTGGACGCGCCATCAAACGCGCAACGTAAGCATTGATGTTGTCAAAGTCTTCGTTGTAGCCAAGTTCGGTTGTAAAATGGCACGTCCAACCGACAATAATATCAGTGACAGAAAATCTGTCGTTGATGAGGTAATTGCTATCTTCAAGGACCTTTTCCAATAGCTCTGCACTTTCGCGATAGGCATTACGGTTATAGTCGTACATCTCTGGTACACGCTCGTTTTTCGGCACAATATTCTCGCTACGAAAAGTACTCCAGCCCCACGCTTCCATTTCGGTCAATGCAAAGGATGTCCACTGATCATGCATCGCTCGCTCCCAGGTCCCAGAAGGTGAAATCAGCCCTTTATCTGCGTTTAGATCGGCAAGATATGTGCATATTGCAGCGGATTCAAACAACCCTTTGCCATCGATATCCATTGCCGGAAGGCGGCCAAGCGGGTGATACTTTTTAAGTTCTGGATGTCTAAAAACACCTTCTGTCACACCTTCATAATCGATGTCGAGTTCAGCAAGCGCCCACATAGGGCGTGTTGTGCGTGTCGGGGAAAATCCAAAAAGTCGCATAGTTTTAACCCTCTGTAAGAGCGTTTCAGTTTTTAGGGAGACACCAGTTGTTGTGGTGCTTGCAAAGCTGCGAGAGTAACCCCATATAATTAGCACGAATAACTTCCGCCTGATCAGGCTGCACCATGAAATACATATATCCATGCACTCCTGAATCTGCACTCCCATGATCCAAGATCCCTGAACGACCATGAGGGTCTATAGTTCCAATTTTTGTGGTGCTCATGTGTGGCGCATAGGGCATATGATGTGGAAAGCTAACCGTTGCCATACGGTTCGATTTCGCTGGTTCCATATAGGCACGGTGAATTGGCGCAAACATATATGACATGCCACCTTTAGTCGGCGCTGTGTACGTTCCATCTTCAAAGCGCTGACGAATAATTTTCTTAGCTTCTTTGGCGGACATGCCATCAATCCGCATGCGTTCGATATCGAAATACGGGACAATGTGATGAGCTAAGCCTACTTTGTCGTGAGCCATTGGGATTATCTGGTCGCCTGGGTATTCGTACTCCCAATTCGCGTCATAAAAACGCACACTCGTCCGAGCGACAAATGTCATCCATTCATTAGTCCCCTTGCGATATAACACAAAACCTTTTTTAGGATCACGCAGGTAAATTGCCGAACCATCTCGTAAGTCTTCGGGCAATGCACTTAGTGCCAATTCGATCTCTAGATCTCTAGGCAAGTCGACGAATGTATCCGCAGCAGCAATTCCTAAATTGGTAAAGCCGATTGAAAGGGCTAACGCAAACGTGACGAACCTCCTTAATGGAGAATAGCCCTCAAATAACTTCCTGTATTTCAATTCATTACTGGTAATCCTGCTCAACATTTAGTCGCTCCTATACATAACTATTCTTTAAATATTCAAACATAATAGATCATTGATATGATTTTACAAGTAGGCAGAAAAATAGGATATAGTATTGTATTCGATACCTAGTATCAATTGGAGAGCGTAAAATGCACATCAAAACTAAATCGAAAAAACAGCTTTCAGCCGCTGTCACCTCTGTTGTTGAACGGATTTGCCCGATGCCGGACATCGCAAAATTGATCGGTGGAAAATGGAAACTCATTATTCTGCAAATTTTAATATTTAAAGGAATGAAGAGATTTAATGAGCTTAGGCGTCAGATCGGCAGCATTACTCAAACAATGTTAACCAGTCAGCTCCGTAGTCTAGAAAATGATGGTTTTGTGATTCGCAAGGTCTACGCTGAGGTGCCGCCACGTGTTGAATATTCCGCTACGCCACGCGCTATGGCTTTAGAAGCGGTATTTCTGGCTATGCACAGTTGGTGGCAAAACGACGAAACTAGTCAAGCATTTTCCAAAAAGTAAAATACCTGTGGTATTTTTAATTTGCTTTATGGCGCCATCGCACGCATATAGTTTAAAGACTGGGTTGGGGAAAGAACTTCAAGCAACAGTCGATTTTCAATCCAGACTTCAACGACTGAGAACAGGCCATTAGCGCGAACAGCGGTCTCCCATCCAGCTTCTTTCGCGATTGCCATGATTTCATCGTCATTAAGCTCTACTGAGAGTGCGGTGTGGAAAGGTTGATGTTTTTGTAATGTGCTTGAATTATTACTCAATTCAAATTTACCGACTCCCGACTCGGGAATTTTTACAACCGTACCACGCGGCCAAACTTCAACCATCGTACCATAACTATCGCCCGCATAAGCGGCACAAACGTGGCCAAATGGCCAGTTTTCGCGAGCCTCACCGCCCATCAATTTAGCGATGACCGTGGCGACTTTCATTTGATCTTCTGCGTCGATTGAAATGTGGTGAATCATGCGGGCTCTCCTTTATCAGAGTCTATCGAATTAATGCGATTATCCGAAACTATAGATGGGTTCAAACCAATGAATCCCTGTGTTACCAATTTAATCAAATTTAAATGCCCACCTAATATAAAGACTGTTATCCAAATTAAAGCGGATCAATTCTTAATCCATTTGAAACTCTTAAGTGATTAAATATTTCCGCAAAAACGTTGGTACAACATTCCTGCGAGTCAAATAAATATAGGTAAGAAGGACAAAGAAAACTGTTGCTGCGATGCCGTCCGTAATCGGAGTAAACATCACATGACATGAGATCGCACCGATCATGATGATAGACAATCCAAAAGCGGCAGCACCAGTCAAAACCGGCACCAACAACGAAATCCCACCTAGAATCTCAAGGCAGCCAATAGAAATTCGAAACCAGTCAGGTAAGCTGAATAAGTTAAAAGACTGAACCATCACTTCTTGTCCGCTGACTTTTGCATATCCAGCGCCAATAAACGCTAATGCTAATAGTGTGGTAACAATCCAGGTGGAGATATTACGTGTTTTACTCATATGTTTTCCTAGTGGTTAATTTTGGCTTTATGCTAGATCCTTTGTGGATCTTATATTGACATGGTGAAAATAGATAATTATTGTATTTTATCAAAATGATAAACTATAATAATCATTATGAACCTTGTAGAAGACCTTAAAATGTTAGTGGCTGTTGCTGAAGCAGGCGGTGTACGCGAGGGTGCCAAGCGAGTTTTTAAAACACAACCGGCAGTCAGTCAAGCGTTAAAACGTCTAGAAAACGAACTTAATATTGAAATTTATGATCGCAATTACTATCGTTTTTCCCTAACAAAAGAGGGGTACGCAATATTGAAACGTGCGGAACGATTGTTGAGTGAGGAAGATAGATTTAAATCATATGCTATTCATCTTAATAGCGGCGTTGAATTGAGTTTTCATTTTGCCATCCAATCTACAGTCGACCACGAGTCATATTTTGACGTCTTGAGGGAAGCACAAACAGTATTTCCAGATACTACATTTCATATTCATCAAGAAGAAGTCAGAGGAGCAGCAAAACTGTTGATGGACGACAAAGTTGATCTGGCCATTAATCCATGGTCGCCCTTAACACCCAATAGTCACCTGTTAGAAACTATAAAGCTTGATCAGTTTGAATTGGTCAATGTTTGCCACCGCCTTTTTGTTAAGAATGACGAACAACCTATTTCCAGCAGTCGAGCAGTTAATTGGCATCAGATAGTTTTAACAAGTGATGCCCATCATTCAGACCAGCTATTTGACGTTCTTGAGGGTAACCGCCGCTGGTATTGCAATACTCAAACGATGAAAAATGATTTAATTCTGAGAGGGATGGGCTGGGGTAAATTACACAAAAAAACCATTGCTTCTCTATTGGAAAGCGGCGAGTTGAAAGAACTTTATATTGAAGGGATTAAAAATCGAGTTGTCGGTGAGTATCATCTAATGCGACGTAAAAAAAAGCAACCAGGGCCTGTAGCACAATGGTTTTGGGAACGGTTTAGTGATCGAGCTATTAAGTAACGAAAACTCCCTGAATCATAAGTGAACGCTAGAGTTTAACCAATGATCTTTTATTACAACAGGGGTCTTGTATAAACATATACTCGAAAGACAGAGATCCCGATTGATTTGATTAGCATTTCAGAAATACAGCCCTATCGCTTCAATAGAATTGGTCATCTCAATCTTTTTAGACATTGTAAAATCGTCTCGCCCCCTATGGTTTTCTACTACTATATAAAGATTCCATTTGTTGTCTTGTTGGCATTTATGTTTCCTACATTAATCATTTAACAAAAATGACATTATTCTGATTTGTCTAATCCGTCATCATTATAGTGATGTTTTTTGGCTCACCACACATTCTTAAAAAATCTGCAATTGCTTCGGAAAACCTTTCTTTGGTTGTATTAATAAACGGGCTTATTACTATATTCACCGATTCATCACATTTTAATATTGTGAGAAGAATTGACATTTCTTTATAATGAGTATTTTGATAAACAATATGATCATTTGCAACATATATAGTCCTTTTTTCTTTTTCTGTCACCCCTCCTGCACAACTCGCTAAGAGAGTAATGACTATAGTAAATAGCGTATATTGCTTAACTAATATCATAGCCTTCAGACTATTAAACATCATGTTTGTTTCCTATATTCATATTGAGTAATATATTATATAGAAATCTAGCCAAAAGAATCCTTTATATCCTGAAATCTTGCCGTAATAGCATGAACATTTGTGTAACCCATTTGGGTTAATGTTAATGCAGCTAGTGATGCTCGACCTCCGCCTGCACAGTGAATCATTATCAGGGCATTTTCTTGAGGACAGTGCTTCAGCACTTGCATCTCAATCAAGCCACGAGGGATATTTATAGAGTCTTGAAGTTTCAATTTAGCGGCGCTATCAGCCTCACGTACATCTATAATTACAACATTCTTTGAGTCGTCATAAAGCGCCTTTGCGGATGACACATCAAGGCAACTAATTTGCTTTTGAGCTTCTGCAATCAATTCACTAGCGGTTTTAATCATAATATTTCCTATCCTCGACTAACTATTAATAAATTCAAGAAGGTTGCTATGGATCATTGGCCACTTAGTTGTAGAGGTCTTATTTATTTGAGCATCCGTCTTAGTCAAATAACCAAATGCAACTTCGCAGAAGATTCCAGTTCGCCCTTTTTCTCCCGGATTAGAGGCCATTATTACACCTACTACACCGCCGATCTTTCGTCTAACTAGACTGCCAACTTTACCGCGCATAATTATTTGTTCCCTATATTAAAGAGTCACTAAAAATAGTAGTGTCGTAATAAGCTCACTTATCTCACTTCTTTGCGCGTAAAATCTATCATTAACTTTAGGGCTAGATTCCCGCACTCTCAACCCGAAAAAAGGACTGAACTAATCTCATAATTTTCGAACTGTCGTAGTTCTCGTTTACCTTATTTCCTATATTGTAATTCTTGGTCAGGGACTATACCCTGCTCATATTCCTGTTTCCTAAATCTGGTATATTCCAGTTTGTTTTATTCCTCCTAATATATTGGTTGATTTTCAATAATACTAAAAAGAGTTTTTTTTAAAAAATAACTGTAGCTCTTGTAACGTTTCTTCATTATTTGGCGAATCGTGACCGCCGTCGAATCCTATCAGCTCACTATTCGGTGCCTCTGCATCAATATCCATTGCATTCTCAAAAGCTGCTATCTCGTCAGTTTTTCCGTGCAGCAATAAAATTGGTTTTTTAAATGAGCTAATATGCGCTAGCGTGTTAAATGAATTAACCACCAAGCCTTCAGGTATGAATGCTTTCTTGGCCATTAGGCGGGCAAAACTCGCAAAACCTGATTTAAGTATCAGCAAATCTAACGGTCTTTCTTTAGATAGTCTCGCAACCGCACTACTGCCCAAAGAATTCCCGAACGCCGCGATTTTACCGATATTTGAAAGTGTTTTCAGCCAATCAAAAGCCTTAGAAAAGCTTTCAGTGATGGTGTCTTCAGAAGGTTTACCCGTACTGCGTCCGTATCCAGGATATTCAATGAGTAATACGTGATACCCCATTGCTTGAATTGAACGCGCAAACTCTAAGTTATTATCGATATATCCTGTGTTACCGTGAGCGAAAATAACAGTAGCACGCTCTTTGTCGTCTGCTAGTAGCCAGCTTTCTACTTTACCGCCAGCCACATCGAACCATTTCTTTTCAACGCTCGCCTGACTTTCTGCGGTGGCTTCTTTGTTATCAGTAAAGCCTTTCCCCGCGTGTGGAAACAGTACCGGTTGCTGAAATAAGTCAGCACCTTTGAGGCGATAAAAAACTACGTTTAATCCGTACAGTAATACTGCAATACCGGAGATCCAGTAGATTAGATTCATTGATGTCTGCAATATTTACTTCCAAACCGTCTGAGTTGATATAAATTTCTATTTCTTCACTACGTATAATTATTTTCGGCGATATCAGTTCAGACTAAAACTATAGCTGCTGATATATCCTTCCCAACTGACATCCTCACACTGTGGACAATGCCATAGATGCGAACTCCGGATCATCCAGAATCCTTTTTCATCCATCTTGAAACTGGCGATGCCGTCAGCATCGGTCACAACTTTCTGAGTGGAAAAATGCTTGTCGCCTTCGCCGTTGAAGGCGGTGATGGTTCTGCCGGCTAGAGCATTTCCCCGGTCGAAAAGCTGCACGCGCATAATATCACCAGTTTTGAGTTTATAGGGGTTATCCAGCAAGATAATTTCATCCATATGACCCAGTACTCTCTTGTATAAATCACCATCCGACTGGGTGCCAACCCTGACCAAAGATTTAATCGACCGGGCGTATCTTTTGTGATCGATGTCTTTATGTCCCAGTTTTTTACGCAGAGCCATGATGTCGGTCATATTTTCATGTTCGAGAAAGCTTGAAAATTGTTTGTCGGTCATTTCCGTGCGGTAGAATTCCCGTTCAATCGCAATCAGGTTCAAACCTTCAACATCCATCCTATGGGAGAAGATAGGTAGCGCTCCTTCTGAAAACTCCTCCAACAGATCAACAGTGCCATCAGCATTCACCAGTGTGAAATTTTTGGTTCGTTCCTTTTTTAGGTCACGTGAGAGCTCAGGGGACAGTTGATCACCGACTAGCAGCCCGGCGGTCAATATATTGCCTTTGGCAATGGTATAATGACTGGGGGCGATCCAATAGTCATGGGCACTAGCGGTTTGAAAGATTAAAAATAGTAAAAATGAAGGCCCTGTTAAATGTGTAACTTTTTTAATCATAATATGATCCCATGAAAAATGATAATTTTGGAAGAGTAAACCGTAAAAAACAGGTCAGCGTCAAGAAAAGAATGATTGATATCTGACCGAACTTACAAATAAATCCCGGACATCACTTAATTTGTCATCATCAGGTTTTTTTGTTAAACATAAAGCTTGCTGTGAATGCGGTACAAAAATTTAGGAAAAGTACCCATACAAGTTGATAAAGTATGATTCCAAAAGCAGTCACAATTATCGCCATAGTTACGCAAAATTTTTCCTGCTAGCTCCACAGCTTAGCAAGAGGTTATCATTATTCTATTCTAAATTCATATTTGGCTATCTGAATGAAAATCTGGAAAGATTCCCCGTTCCAACTAACTCTCTCAACTAGTGTATCTGCCATATTTGTTTCCTATATTGTTATTCTTGATCAGGAACTCTACCCTGCTCCTACTCATTTTTCCAACTTACCTCTTATTAGTCTGTAGCTGTTGCTGCTAAAACAACGGCCTCTAAATGTTCAGTATTAAATACGGTCCATAGGTAGTCCCACCGTTCGTTAATGAAATAATCATTATTCGCTGTTGACGAAAATACTATCCAATTCTTTTTGGGTTTCCCATCAAAGATGATGCCGACTAGATCTTCGTCAAACATTGCGATGGCTTGAGGATTCGTAGTGCCATAGGGTGGTTCGTAGAGCGCATACCATAATCCTTCTCCCCTCCCGTTGCCCAAAAACTCTCTAAATTCATTTCTGATATAGGGTAAATACTGTTTTTAGTATTAAGAGTTTAGTGCGCAGCCCAGGAAATGGCCGCACAAAATATCCCCATGTATAAAATCATGTCGTCGAGGTTCAGCGTGATCCCTACTCTTCTACCCAGTAAAAACCCTCCAAAACTCGATTGAGATTCTCGGACATTTCACCTTTGATTGAGCCCATAAATCTCGCAATTGAATCCTTATCAAGGCCAGGAAAAAGGTCGGTTGCATTCGCAATAGGACCATAATCAGCACCGGGCTCGAGCTGCAGCGCAATTAAAATCTGATTGGCGGCAGCATTTCTGCTCAGTCCCCATCCAACATTTAAAAACCAAGCGTTCTGACACATGGGTCGCCCACTTTGAAAGAGCTCATGAGTGCTCTCGCGGAATGAATACTCTTTACTTTGAGCGCGGCGAAGTATGTACAGAACAGGCGCAGAATTATGTTCAACTGGTTGCGGCCTGAGTACACCGGAGGATGTGGCTTGGAGCAAGTTCAATGCAAAGAAAAGTGAAGTAGAAAGATCATCTGTCAAATCCAGGCCAGCAGTGGGCAAACCATAATGTTGCGCCAATGCCAGGCAGTAATAGTAAAATGGTTGGCCCCGCCATTTTGAGTTCATCTGGTCATAGACTTGGTCAAAGCTCAGATTAGAATTATCGTTCACATCGTTACACAATGCCTTTATACACAATTCCTGTATAACTTGAACCAGCATCATCCATTCGCTCATACAACTCTCAATGGAGGGTTGCCGTCGAGAACTTGAGGCTAGTAGTGATGGCTCCAAAACATTGCGACCACCGTATAGTAACTCTTGAGCCTCCCAAGATCTTTCAAGGTAATATGCTTGTGGTTGGCCACGAAAAAGCAGCGCATTCTTACCATAAATATTGCTGAGTACATTTGTTATGCGTCGAATATCGGCCAAGTTTCGCACCGGAACGCAGGGTATGCGCTTAAAAGGCACTCGCAGAAAACCAGTTGCCTCCTCATCGAATGGTTGGTAAGGCATCTTATTTGACTCACCGTAAATCGCAAATCCTGAGTCAGGTATTCCAGAATAGCAGTTGCCATAATACGTATCTATCAAGGCACCGCCATTGTCTTCAAAACTGACACCAGTCGCGCAATAGTATGGGCTAAATTCATTTATTCTGTTCGATACATTCATCGATACTGTAATTCGATTTCGATCCGTCACATGCAGTAAACCCGACTTGGCATCGAACGGCCAATGGCACGAGCCTAACGTGGAGAGGATGCTATCATCAATTGGCATGTACACTCCTGCGTAAGTCATTTCCCCGTTTGGCGTCAACTTCTTGAAGTATTTCTAAAACCTCAGAGTTGAAAGGCGGATCACCTGAAATTACCGTGTGAACATGACCTGTCTCGTACACAGTAATCTCTTGCTTGCCTGGGTCAGGAACACTCAATGAGTGCTTTGCATAACCAAGTGCATGAAATACCATTTCTGACAGCCGTACAAATGCGGGATTAGAGGTGCTAATGGTAGAGGGGTAGCTCTTGCCGGCTGTAGGAATAATCTTTATGTGCTCCTGAAATTGCTTCGAGTCGCTGGACAGCAAATTACCAAGAGCCAAAAGGGGAGCTTCTGCCAGCAGCATTATAGCTCGTCGTTCGCGAACATGAGCTATAATAAAACCGTCTTTATGTGAGGGTTCCAAACAGGGACTAACATCGAAATTTGCTCGAAGACTTCTTAACCACTTTTCTCCTTCCTGGGTCCAGTCCCTGCCCATGATAAACCGGGCTAAACGGATCAAATGTTCAGGCACATGGAATGAACGGCTCCAATGCCTGACTAGGGCGCGGTATAAAGCATGAACATGAGGATCCTGACCGTAAACGAACGCCGGATTAAGCGTTATTGTCTCAATCATGTTGTTGCTATTGTGGAAGTTATCTAAAAGTTCTATGACGGAGTTTACAAAAATATGTGAACAAAGAAGGTCATTCAGCTCATCGTCTGACAATAATATATCCGGGTTCTCATCCACAATCCTTGGAGAAGGAGCTTGTGGAAGAGGTGGTATGCTGCCGTCTTCAGCTGGCTGCATGAACTGAGGTAGACGCAACAGCATTTCTACTAGCCTATCATTTCCTCTCACTGATACCGGGTCGACATGCCTCTCTCGCAAAGCTTGAGAAACACCCTTCATTAAGGGTACAATCAACGAATTCTCTGCAATTTCTACCCCAATATGGTCCACCTGATTATTTGTGTGGTGTATTACTACCAATCGGGTTAAGCCACTATGCTGATGGACAACTTCACTGAGATTCTTTGTTATGTTTTTTTGGAGTAATTCTATCATTTCTACTGATGAGTGGAACTGAACTCTAAGTGGACTATTCTGTTGCCCTTTATTTTGATTCCACCAATTGAGTTCAAATGTATCCGTTATATTGTCTCGCTTCTCTGCTAACGCCAAATGAACAAGTTCCAGAGTGTGAGTCAGACGACTTTCAATTTTCTCTCTCTGGCCAATGGGAACCGAGGCCACGACATCAAGGCCTGCCTCCAGTGAATCTACGGCTTTTTGTAATTTTCTACGGTTGAATTGAAGAGAACCCAGGCAGAACAGGCACAAAGCTAGTTTTTGGTGATCTGGCTCTTCTATTCGTTGGAATATTGCTACTGCTTCCTGGTATGTATTTTCAGCTACTTCAGGGTCGGTGTCGATAAAGGCTTCAGCTAGATTATGCAGCGTTACAGCAATCTCAGAGTGACTGTCACCGAAAAGATTACGTTGGATGTCAAGGGCATCGTTTAATGCTATCTTAGCACGCTCCATTTCACCAACTCTCAGGTAGGTTAGACCCAGTCCATTAAGTGAGATGGCTTGGTGTCTTTCAAAGTCCTTTGATGTTGAAGCAATCTCAAACGCTTTTTCGTAGCTTGTCCTTGCAAGGGGCCAAGTCTCTTCGTGCGTATATGATTCACCAAGTACACAATAAAGCTCAATCCTTTCCAGGGTTGGTATCAATTCGAGCGCGAGTTGACGCTCTACCAATTTACGAGCATCTGCATGATGTCCTTGGTTGTCATAAAGCCTGGCCAATATTTCGACCCATTTGTATTCATTTTTCATTCCAAAGAAATAGACAAAGTCAACAAGCACTTCGCTGGTTAGAATCGCTTTATCAAGATCACCAACGGCTAATTGAGAAGTGGCATTACTTTTCCAAAGAGCGATTTTATCAGCAATTTGAGAACGTGGCGGCTCCTGTAAATTATTACGCAGCGCTTGCCATTGCTTGCCTGCCAGATAACATTCTGGACCTTCCTGCTCTTGTTTCATGCAGACTAAAAAAAATATTTCTGCAAGCTCTCTATCACCTATAGTCAGTAGCCGTTCACCGGCAAAATAGGCATATTGGCATCTTGCCATACCACTTTCGAATTGGTCTGGCTCAACAAGCTCCCTGTAACCGAGAGTGATAAACAGGAGATACCTTAACCAATCGTCTGATTTACAACCGTTGCTGGCTTCATTAACTATTGCATCGACAATATTTTGCTGTTCGAGTCTTTGAGAAATGATAATGAGTAACATATCTATGACGAAATTAACCGTCGTCTTACGCAGCTCAAGTCCGGCTCTCAAAGCCGTGGCATAATCTCGTTTAAGAAAATTGTTGATGACATCACTGGGTTTAATTTCTTTCAACTGTCTAATCACCTACAATAAGGGAATCTATTTCTTTTTCGTCATGCGCATCTGCGCGTAGTTGTTGCTTTTCACTACTTCTCATATTTCCATCCGTTTATTACTCACTTGGCAAAGACTGCACTTCATTTGAAGGCCAATAAGGAGCTTTCTGATATGGCTTCGGTGATTTCATTAAAGCTATATACTTCACACGATGACACATTGATAATAGATCGTACTCAATCAATGCTTGTTCATTGGCAGGTATGAAATAACGACTATCCAAAGGGATTCCTTTTGAACCGTATACTGTATAATTCCAACACTCGATTTTATCTGACCAATGATTTGTAATACTTGCTCTAAATTTTTTACGACCAAACTTAAATACTACCGATATAGTCTCTGGAGTGCTAGCTGTTACGGCTGTGCCGCAGTAAACCTCTACGGAAACAATGTTAAGTCCTGATTCTAGATGCTTTTCTATAAATGAATTGACATGACCCATAACGATGTCAAATGACATACAGTGCTTTACAGATGAAGGGTTAAAAGCGTTCTCCATAAAATCAGATTTTGCCTTTGCAATTTTCACCAGTTGTTCTTTTGTAAGAGCCATATTCCAATATTCCTGTGTTTTGAAATTAGAGCTCAACACACACTCCGGGTGATAATTCGAGCATGCTACCTCTAAAATTCGATTTTTGAGTGATGAGAAAAGCCGCTCTAGTTCTAAGCGCATTAAGTTCTTCTTTGGTATACCCTTTTAATTGAGTACAGTTCTTTGAAAAGTTGTATCAACTATTATCATTTATTTCCTATACCGATTATCTTATTTCAACTATAAAATAATGTCATTAAGACTTTGAGTCATTCTTGAATATTACTTGGTAGGCTAATTTAATCATCGAAAAATACAAAATTAAAGCATATTCCTTATCCATCCTTATATATGCTAAGTTGTCTTTAATCTAAGCGAATCGGTTTTTTACCATAATTTTCTTTAACAATATTATGGTTACGCCAACTACCCAGACAATCAAAATAACCTCGAAATCCTAATTAACACACGAATAACCTAATTCCAAATTAGAACCAACCCTAAACAATTTTGAATCGGTAAAATCGCCGTTGGTGTGCGTCACATAATAATTTAACAGCGTTTTTTATCTAAAACTGCCTAAGCTTGACTAAGTCTTACTGCAAGACGAAGTATCCTGTCCTTTCATTGAAGATTCCTTAACGCATTCAACTTTATTTTTAAGGTGTCTTGTTAAGCTCTTAATATGAGCTGCATACTCGGATAATTCTTTAGAATCATAATTCTTTTCATTTATGTTATATAGATCGACGCTCATAATTGAGTTCTTCATAACTTCATCGTCAAAAACAAAAAGATCTGCACGTAGGTGCGCACGAGGCTCATAAGAGGTAATCACCATACTTCTCAGTTTTCATGCATCCTTAGCGTCCAAACTGTTTGTCACTGGCTCTAGGTTTTTGAGTTCACGTTGCATATCTCTATCCCGAGAGTTTTGTCCTGCAGTGATTGCGGCGGCGCCAAGTAATTTAGCTAAAAATTGCTTTGTCTCTTCCCATGAAACTTTGTTGCTCAACTCAATTGCAAGCCGATATTCCTTGTCGTAAAACGTGAGCGCCATACCGTAACAATATAGAGCCTGTTCATAGTTTTTATTTTCTTCATAGTAATCACCGAATCCTTGATATAGAAAAGCCGTGCTGCGAAGTTTGGTGTGATCAGAAATATCCAAATCTTTAGCATTATCAAGTAAACTATGGATTATTTCTTGATTCCCCAACCAAGCAGCATAGTGCAAAGGGGTTATTCCAGCTCTATCAATATGATCAATCCTATTCGAGGTTTTTAATATTTCGGCGACCATTTTAGATCTTTGGTAAATTATCGACCAATGCAGAGCGCTGCGGTATTGCCCCTGAGGATTAGTGTCTGTTGCACCGCGCGATACAAGATACTTGGTGAGATCCAAATCGTCTTGTAATGCTGCAATTCGCATCAAGTCGCTATATATATTGGTGTTATTGCGGTTCCGTTCAATTTCGCTTATCCGCTCAGAAGAGTTCAGCAAATATAAAATTGGGTATTTAGCGTAAAGTTGTACTTCGTCTGAATTGGTTATACTAAGGTGCGTATTAGTAAATAGTTCCTTCATCAATTTATTTACCTGAAATTGTCGGGAAAACTCCAAAGTACTGGGAAGAACAACCGCCGAGGTTTCTCCATATTCGGTTATCGCAAACGGAGAAGTGATTTTTGCGGAAATAGCGGAAGACCAGATAAGGTTTTTGTCGGAGTCGTACAACGCCCATTTAGCCTCGCTCTGCCAATGCACTTTCATATAGAAGGTACCACCGAGGCCAGGTGTATCTCTTTGTCGGTTGAATATAAGATCCTCTAGAGCTAGTGTAAGTACTTGATCGTTGTCTTTATAGTTTTTATTTGTTCTAGATATTGATTTTGCTAAATGATCTGAATATTTTACTAGCTGATTTCCAAATTTGATGGTGATGACGTCACTGCCATAGGCTGATGTCATCTCGTCGAATTTATATTCATAATTCTGCAAATCTTCAGATACCTTACCTTTAAATTGTAAAGGATAGGTTCGTTCAATTTGGAATTTGGCTAGTTCTACGGGATATTCATTAACAAGCCGGCTGGTCCCACAACCTGATAGTATCGATGTTGCCATTACTACAACAATCAATATCTTGGATAAATTTCTATTGTTCACGTTGTTTACCCTCAGAATTATTATAATGGATAGAGCCTGATCGCCTCTTGTGCAAAAGTCTAATGTCAGAAAGAGAGCAAATACATCTAAGCTATAAACTGTCATAACCTAAAAAATAACTCTACTCTTTACAAACCTCGCATTTTGTAAAAAGTGATACATATTTTGAACTCAGGCAACTTGTTCTATTTCGAGTCTATCGGCCATATCAAGCTCAAGTATTCCGTAGGGATTGATATGGCTGTAAATTAAAGACGTAAAGGCACGGTAATCCTCTTTAGTTAGGCGATCTTGCCATTGTTGTTCACTAAGTGCCCATTGTGTGACCGTCACCTATTTTTTTCACGTAAACATTAGTGCTCGAAAATGATTTCAATCGTGACCTTGGGATGGAGTCTGTCAGGTGGTGCTAATACATATCTCACTTTTCCCTTAACAATTTCACCTTTGTTTATTCTTTTACAAAGTTGTTTGGCCGTCGCTGATTTAATGTAACCTATTTGTCTTTTACCGTTACCTAGTAGGCCAAACAATCTCGGCGCAGTAATATAA
>CAZOBX010000015.1:17950-39585 GCA_964578045.1 uncultured Kangiella sp.
GTAATATAAACACCTATCGCATGCTCATCATGTTGATTATAGAAATCCCGTTTTAGATAGACAGGCTCATTTTCCTGACAATAACGCCTAATTATTTTTGCTCTACCGGAAAAACCTGTTCCTGCAACAACGGCTGTCTTCATCATACGAATCACCTAAATAATAACAATTGTTTCATTTAGTCACGTGTTTTTGATGGCCTACCCTTTTTAAGGGTTTTTGGCATTACTTTTTTGGCGCATTCTCGAATGTGCTCAAAATTGATTTCTGCGTAATCATTTTGTGCTATTTCAGTTCTATGGTGTAATAAGTTTTGGATGATTTTTTTTGCATCTGGATCGTTTTTTCGCTCAAGTAGTTTCTTAGAGAATCTAGCGAAGCTATGACGACCCGAATGGCTCGATGAATTGGGAAACCCGTAGTCTTTATATAGTTTTGTAAGGAGATTTTGGACCGCAGTGGCAACATGATATTCCTTTCCCTTACTTATTTTTCTAGTGAGTGAAAAAATTCCCCATCTTCCGTGATGCTTACTCATGAAAACGTGGCTATCAGGATCAAGCCCTAAATAGTTATCTGAGTTGGTATCGGATAAGCCAATACTATAATTAACTCGCGCAAAAATCCACTTTTTGAGGTACTCCCTTTGCTCCTTAATTACAACTGGAGCTATTGCTGGATAGTTTCCTTTAGTTGCCTCTTTTCTCAATCGCGTTCGTTTACATAATGTACCATCAGCATAAATTGCTTCTTTAACTTTCCATTGGCTGACTTCAATTGCTCGAAAACAACTAAAGTAAGTCATTAACAACATGCACTGATTGCGCAATGCAATAAGAGGATCAACACGTTCGTTATCAATTCTGACAACAAGATCTAGAATTTCACCAGGCGTTAATATATCCGGTTGTTTTACTTTTCTTAGTTTTGGAATATTCCAACCCATCTAAATTCGATTTCTTCTGATATAGTAGTATAGGAAACCTCATTTCCTATATAGTAGTACAAAAAACAACCAATAGTCGAAGGTATTGCAAAATAGGGCTATATGGGAAACGTGCTAGCACAGACGTAGGCCTTGATTATCTGAACGGTTTAATCTGGGTTGCCTACAGTCATATTAGCGTTCTTGCACAAGAACAGTGAGTAATTGCCACTACGTCCCGCTAATTCAATCGTTCAGAATGAACGCTCAATCGATGGATAAACAAATGATAAGGAATCCACCTGTCAAACGCTTCCCTTCAATGGACAACCTTCCAAAAAGATGGGGGCCAAGACAGTTTTACAATGTTTAAACTAATTTCTATTATTTTCTAACTAATATTAGGCCCATAAATCCTTTCAATGAGATCTTCAGAGGACACACGGTCGATCAGAGAGAGGTACCCTTGGATGAATTCCAGGATTAATAAAATACCTAATGTTGCTTAGTTAGATATTGAGTGCTACAGCTGTCGCCTTCGAAGGTAACCCGTTTGAAAGATGCTTTTCGACCGTGACTAAAGGGGCTTCAATGCCGACACGGGCACAGGTGTCAATAATCGAAAGAGACATGCTAAGCCTTGTTAAAACAATTTGGAGTGAAATTAGAAGCTAGTCTAAAGGAAGACTGTAATGGTTTAATAGTGCTAAAAGTAATTGAGCATTGTGAGAATTTGGCCATTTTTGATGTGAGAGATTAGCATATTAGAATTAGAGCCCTATCACTTCAACGAAGTTTATCATCTCAATCTTTCTAAAGACTTTGCGGCAAATAGTATGTCGAAAATTAAAAAATCTTTTTAGACATTGTAAAATCGTCTTGACCTCTATGGTTTACGTGGAAACCCGAGCATAACCAAAGAGGCGCATAGTCTAAAATTGTTTCCTAAATCGATTAATAGAGATAACGTCTATGAAGTGGGTGGGAAACGATTTAATAGACATGTTTTTAGAAGGCAATTACTATGTCCATAAACTTATAAATTAGTAGACTCCCTAACCTGCGATGATTTACGCTACCTTAGTCAAATATGCAGTAAAACTTACTTCTCTAAAAAATAAATAAATTTCTAACTAGACATTGAACACCTCACATAATTCAATGATATTAGTTCGAAAAACTCAAGCCTTAGTTGCCTAAGATAGCATTTAAAACTTGCTGCCATTTAGCTGTATCCTGAATTCGAATGAAGGAGATCGTCCCTTCATCATTATTATTTTTATCAGTATTGGCGACATCATAATAAGCCATAGAAAAAGAGTCCGGGTTATTCTTTGGAATGTCCCCCAACGCCAAACCAATTTCGCCCTTATTAGTTTGGTAAACATATATTGCATGATGACTCCTTAGCTCGCCAATTTCGCTCGAGAATGTAATCAAATCTCCATTTACATCTCTAAGCTGCGCATACACTTCAAACTTAGCGCTGCCTGGTGCTTGTTGAATGGTCGCATAACCAGACTCAGTCTCCCCGCTTTTGGCTTCAATGTGCAATTGCCAGTTTCCGTCAATTGAAATTTCTGTGCTACTTTCAGCCGTTGAGGCATCGACAAGTTGACTGTAGGCCTGGAACAACAACGTAAATACAATCACAAAACCAGCGAGGGAGCCACCAAAGGTCATGGAGTTGCCCCACACGGTTCCTTTGCCCTCAGCAGAGGCCTTTAGCTTCGAGAATAAAATATAGGTTATAACCAAACTTATTATGGATATTAGTAAAAATTGAATAAACATGGAGGTCTCCAAACATCAAATGGTTAATTAACTTATTACTAGTTTTAGGTGAAGCCGATGATTAAGCTTGTCGCCAGTTTTCGAACGTAAAAGATTAACTCTGCTTTGAACGGAAAATGCTATTCACCGGCCTACCTATTTCACAATCGCCCCACCAGTTAAACTGTAATAGCTTTTGTAATTATAGGAGCATTATTCAGGTAACTGAGTTGGCTGATAATATAGCTCTTCCTATTATTCGCGTATTGTGAGGTATTATGTATCGCATCGGGGATCATCTCCCTATGTGCTACTCGATAACTACCGAATTTATCGATGATAATTATTCTTGGCTCACTTTGATTACGACGGATCGAGCCCTTAAGGAAGCGTTTTTCTGCTCCGCTATCACGCCGTTTCTGTAGAAAAATATCAATGACATCACCATACCAAAAACACTTCGAACCCCATGGGGACTGGTCTTGCATCGTGCATACTCACTATTTTCTTGACCACTTGGATTTCTCTTTAAAGAGGAAGAGGTAAATTTTTCATTGCCAAGATACACCTGATTTTGTAGCCGTTTATACGGCTTTGACTGTTTCGCATTCGTTTTGACAAAACTAGGTTGACCCTGACTGATTTTGCACTATCCTTATAAAGTAGCACAATTTAAACAACAACAGGATTTTTCCATGATCTGTCGACGCCAATTTCTACATTGGTCTCTAGCTCATATTGCAATCGCCGGGTTGCTGCCATCAATCTGTCGATCTAGTAATGGCTCTTCATCCTGGCAAGCGATTGTGCATATTTTAGAAAACCAGCCTCGTGATAAACTGTTGTCGATACTGGTAGAAAAAATAAGCGGTGGTTTAACCTACTCCGATTTGTTTAGCGCAATTTGTATTGCCGGTTGTAAAAATGTGGCACCCTATCCATCGGTCGGATTTAAGTATCATTCGGTCATGATGATGCATGCGGTGCACTTATCAACCATAAACAGTGCTGATAAAGAACGTTGGTTGCCGATCCTTTGGGCCGCTGATACTTTTAAGTATGCGCAGCTAAGGGAGCGAGATAGCGGAGACTGGCAAATGAAACCGGTGTTTCCAGTTAAAGGCGGCTCGCAATCCAAATCACTGGCATTATTTAAACGCGCAATGGATTCCTGGGACTACGAATTAGCCGATTCAGCAATCAGTCAATTAATCCATTCGAGTAGTCTGGCGCAAGTTTTCGAAGTACTCTTCCTATATGCCTGTAGGGATTTTCGCGATATTGGCCATAAAGCAATTGCCACGGCTAACTGCCATAAAGTGCTACAGGTTATCGGTGAACAGCACGCAGATACACTAATCCGTTCTTTGGTGTACGCATTACTCAACCATGAGGGCGAACCTAACCCATCGCAGAGCGATCTGAAAGCTGATAGCGCCTGGCGCAGCAATTGTTTACGCTTAAATGATTTTCCGCAAAACTGGCTGTCAGGAAAAGTCTGTAATCAAGCAACCACGGATGTTCTGCGCGCGATTAGTAATGAGCAGCCAGAGGCATTGACTTTAATCGCCATCAACTTGTTCAACAAAGGGTTCGACCCAAAAATGATTTGGGATGCGGTGTTATTATCGGCCGCAGAATTAATCATGCAGCGCTCAAGTATTATTCCGGTACACGCCAATACAACGGCCAACGCGATGTTTTACATCTTCCGTGTTTGTCAAAACTGGCAAACAAAAAAAATGTTATTGTTGCAAGCTTTATCATTTATGGTTTCATTTCGAAAACTTCTTAGAGGCGATAAACGCCCACTCGATATTTTGACTTTTCAAGCTAAACCTTTAAAGAACCAATTTAAAAACCAGGTAGCAGAAATATTTACAAAAATTAGTTTTGACCGTGTACTCGCAGCAAAGAATATTTTGTCTTTTCAACAACAAGGCGGATCTCCCAAAAAGATCTTTGAGATGGCTCGCTACTATACGATTCATCACAATACAGGCTACCATGATTATAAATTCACCGAAGCGATGCTGGAAAACTACCAACATATTTCACCTCACTGGAGAGCCCATTACTTGAGTGCCAGCAGCTTCTATTTAAATGGTTCTGAAGACGAATCGAATAAAGTAGTTATACAAATCCAGGAATTATTAAGATCGCGCTATCAATAATAGGTACTGTCAACTTATCGAATCTAGAGAGAGTTTAGTAGCAACTTACGACCTCACACTAAACGCCACGAATGTTCGACCGAGTTGCACTTGGTTTGTGCATGTACCTGAATTCCAGGATTATTAAAATACTTAATGTTGCTTAGTTAGATTTTGACCATGGCCTATTGTTTAATCCAGTAACGTTTTACCGCCCTTAAAGAGATATTGAGTGCCAAAGCTGTTGTCTTCGAAGGTAACCCGTTTGAAATTCATCCAAAGATTTTACTTGTTTTTTGATATCAGATTGGCTTAGTGAGTTATGGTAATGATGAATTCAAAACAGCCTTACTTAGCATTTACATCTTCATCATCATCACATCCGACTCGATATTTTCCCATTGAGAAAAAACCAACTTCTTGCAATCATCAATCACATCAAACTTAAATTTCGCACTGTTTGGTGTAGTCAAAAGTAAATGCTTTGACTGAGAACTCAAATCAATCTGCCACAGTTGGCTTTGCTTATTATCAACTTCATAAATAATACTGTTTCTACAAACGGCGAAGTTAGAACTACGTATACTTTCCGACGCAATGACTTCTTCTTTTTTGGTGAGTAAGTCTAAGCGCCAAATACCCGTCTGACGATATTTAGTAAAATAAAGATTATCATCATCCCCCACCTTAACTCGATACCCACCTGTCTCAGTCAATTGATTCATTGCCTGAGAATTTCCAGCCTCAACACTCGCCAATTGATACGACCACAACTGCCAGTCGCCACTACTATCCGAAGTAAAATAGATGGTCTTTCCATCATTAGAAAACTGAGGATAGGCGGCTTTTTTGTCGCCTAGGTCAATTAACAGGCTGGTATTTTTCTCAGTATCCAGTAAATAAATCGTTTTATCGCTGTGAGCTACCAGCACCTGCTTACCATCTGGATGCCAGCTATACTCATCAATACGACTTTCGTTTTTAACTGAGTCCATCACTCGCATTCCGTCTTTATCTTGTAACCATAACTGAGTCACACTATTTCGATCTGACAAAAACAATAATTTTTCGCCACCTTTGGTTAACGCTGGTTGCCCATCCAATCTGGATGAGCTGGCAGATTGTTTGATTGGCTTTTTATTTTGCTTTAAATCATCTATCGAAATTTTCCACAAATCCACATCCGCAGTCTCAGTGGAATATATAATTGATGAACCACTGGCACTTAACTCTGGTGAATTGATTGATTGAGACGAGTAATAAATAGTCTCAACACTGGCATCATTGATATCAATTAACTTCAACATGCCGCCATTGCGGTTATCGCTATACAACAGGTGTTTCTCATCAGCCGTCCAGCTAATATTCCAGGCAAGAAATCCTAGCTCTAATAGTTTTTTCTCTTCACCAGTTTCCAGCTCTAAAATATAAACCTGATTATTTCCCCAATATTTATTACGGAAAAAAGCCAGATACTTTCCAGAAGGTGAAAGAGATAATTCATTATCACCATAATAATTGTCCAAACCGCTGGTCATTTTTTCGACACGCTTAGTAGCTAAATTTAACTTATGAATTTGATAAGGTACTTCGGCAGAGGCTCTGTCGGTAAAATAGATTGATTTAGCATCTTTTGACCAAACCAGATTACTGTAATGATCGAATGCGCCACATTGATAGATTTGTTTTTCTTCTAATGGCTGACCATTCTCGTCCAACGACAGCAACATCAAAGAACAATCATTCATCGCCTTGCGAGTAAATAATATTTGTCTTTTATCTGGTGAAAACGTCGGTGCACGATCGTCTTTAGCTGAATTAGTCAACTGAATGACTTGTTGATTGGACTGCTGACTATCCAAAATTTTCAGATATAAATTATGTTTATCTTTAAGGTTATTGCGATGTCTGTAAATTAGCCACTTTTCATCAAAAGATAAATTAGCGTCATACTCAAATCCTTGTTCGCTGGTTAATTGATTAAATTGTGGCTGACTAATTATTAACCCAGTCTTGCTTTGTTCAATCTTTGCCGACCAGTTAAGTGCGATCAATAGTGCGACGGCTAGTAAAACCCCAATCGTAATAATAGACTTAAAGTTTACTGTAAGACTCGACAAAGAGGCTTGCTCTTGTTGCCCGGATATCGACTCCACCTCAGCAATTAATCGATAACCTTTTTTAGCAACGGTTTGAATATAAAGCGGCGATTCAGAATTATCTTCTAATGCTTTGCGAAGCAAACCTACCACACGGCTAACTGCCCCATCGGATACCTGCGACTGCCATAAGTTATCCATCAACTGCTGGCGTGAAATCACCTGGTTGGCTCGAGACGCTAAATAATAGAGCACTTCCATTACTTTAGGCTCTACCGAGATACTCGATTCTGCCCGGACAAGTGTGTTAAGACTTCGATTGGCGATAAATTCGCCTAATTTAAACTCATTAGTTAATTCTTTTGGCACTTATTGGTTCCTTTTTCACCAGCAATTCTTTTTTCAATTCTTACAAAGAATCAAAACATTTCGACCTCTCGGCAATTGCTCCTGCATTGCCCTACTGGCCTACATCCATGTAGGAATCCCTAGCCCTCCTCAGAGGGAGAGGGGGAGAGGGATTTTCCAGACCGCAATCATGACATATTTCACCAACTTTTGGAAAATTCATTCAAGCAAAAAATAGACGTAAGTAATTGATACTTAACAATATCAACAAAACATCAACTAAACATCCAGGCTAAATCGGGCTCAAAGCATTGTTGCTCGACAAAGAAAACGATACAAATGACACTCAACCAATCAATAGGAAAAATCATGAAACAAACATTACAAATATTATTAACATTAATCCTGATCAATACTTCAATTTTTGCCAAGGCAAACTCAAACCATATTGAAAAGGCTCTTAGCGACAAACAGCGCTCACATCAAGATAAATCGAGAGACCAAGCTAGAAAACCCGCTGAAATTCTAAAGTTTCTTGATATTAAACCAGAGATGAAAATCGTTGATTATGTGGCTGGCAGAGGATACTACACCGATATTTTTGCACGAGTACTGGATAACAAAGGTCACCTCTATAGCGTTAAAGGTAAACTGGAAAAACGTGATTTAAGTGCCTTTAAAAATATATCCGTTTTGCAAGAACTCGATCTGTCTGAGATAAAGGAGCCGGTTGATCGTATTTTTACTGCGCTTAATTACCACGACATCATCAATAATAAAGAATTAGATCGTGCGCAGCTTTTAAAGTCGCTTTATAACAAACTAAAAGACGATGGATATTTAGTGGTTATCGATCACAATGCTGCTCCCGGTAAAGGCGCATCGGATACAAAAACGAAACATCGCGTTGAAAATACATTTGTTCTCAATGAAATTCTAAAAGCAGGATTTGTATTAGATCGCTCTTCTTCTGTACTTGCCAATCCAAATGATAATTTTGATCTAGATGTTTGGCAGGATAGTACTAAAGGAAAAACGGACCGCTTTGTTTATCGCTTTAAGAAAAGCAAAAAGGGTTAAACAATGTAGCAATTGATACTAAATCTACTGTTCAGCCTATAGTTCACAACCGCCCCCATGCTAACAAGCATGGGGGCGGTTGGCGATAACAATCCGGTTGTTAAGCCGCTCAACAAGCCGGTTATTATCACCGAGTTATTTAGTTAGCGCTCAAGCATTTTAGGAATTAAGCGAAAATGATTCGACACCAATTGACAAAAGAACGAAGTATTTGAGACGAGTGCGATGGATCAGCTAGCCATCAGTGAATTTGTGACCCACAGCACAGTTCTTCAATGTTCGTCCAGGCCGCTGTCAACTTATAAAACTTCTGACCGTTAGCTACTGAGAATACTAAAAAATAATATTGAGGTAATTTCTATTATGTTGAGGTTAGACAAATGCTGCAATCGAGTTATATTGGGTTTAAGAGGTTTTTTGTTGTTTTCGTGGAGACTATTTAAGGCTGGATTATTCGCTGCTAGCCAGTCAAAAAAATCTATTATTGTGGCTCTTTGTCTGGCAGTGGTAGCCTGTGGTGGTGGCAGTGATGGGAGCAGTGATGGTATTGACGATGGGAATAATACCGGCGTTGTCAATCAGGCTCCAAGCATTAGTGGTAGTCCAGACGCCAGCGTGGTTGCGGGTCAAACTTACAGTTTTTCACCGACGGCGACTGATCCCGACGGAGATAGTCTGACGTTTTCCGGTATTAATCTTCCGAACTGGGCATCTTTGGATGAAAGCACCGGTGCGTTTGCTGGAATGCCTGTTGCCAATGATGTTGGGGACTACCACGACATAGAAGTGTGTGTTAGTGATGGTGAATTTACGGCTTGCCTGGCGACTTTCATCATTAGCGTTGTTGCAGAAGACGAGGCAGGTAATCAGGCGCCAACCATTAGCGGAATCCCAGCCACTGGGGTTGAATTTGACCAGACTTACAATTTTACCCCGACCGCAAACGACCCTGATGGAGATATGTTGAGTTTTTCAATTGATAATTGTCCTGTTTGGGCATTGTGCGACGGGGCGACAGGCACGATAACCGGAACACCGACTGCCGGTGACGCTGGAAGCTATAGCGGAATAGAAGTGTGTGTAAGTGATGTTGAATTGACTAATTGTCTGCCGACATTTTCCATTGAAGTGGTGCAACAGCTGGCCGAATGCGACGATATTACTGTTGGCATCGGAAATGTCTACTGGATGCCCTACCTGCAAGTACTGACCCATGACAACGTGAAGATCCGCTGGGCAACAACCGGCGGAGGTGCTTCACGTGTGGATTACAGCGTAAACTGCAATGACTGGATCAGCGAAGATGCGTCTGCAAAAACGGACCAAAGAATTATTGATGAGTTAGATATAACATTACACACCGTGGAACTTAGCGGCTTAAACGCCAATACACTATATCATTATAAAATTTATGTGGCGGGTGTAGAGAAGATGTCAGGCTTCTCCTTTAAAACTGCCCCGGCTCTTACGACTGACTCCGAACCTGTCGATTTTATTGTCATAGGCGATTACGGCCAAGGCGGGGGAACCGCGGCCCCGAAACAACTAGAGCTTCGGGATCGTTTGGCGGAAGACGCCCAGGGCCTCCTGATAGACACTACCACGGGTACTCCTTACGCTCGCCCAAGTTTCGTCGTAACAGCGGGTGACAATGTTTATACTTCTGGTACCTACGCGGAATATGATGAAAAAAGTCTACAGTTATACGGCGAGCTGACGAGTCGGACAGGATTTTATCCTGCGGTTGGAGACCATGAGTTAGAAGAAGCTGCAGCACAATGGGATGCTGGAAATTTGGATGCGGTACCTGCTCACTTTGAAATTTACGACTTGCTGCCCGGTCCGATTGACGAAGATACTCACTTCCCAAATCTAAGAGAACCTGGTGGGCTTAACGGCCATCATTATTCCTTCGATTATGGAAACGTACACGTCGCCGTCATTGACTATCAATATATCAGTTTTGATAACGGTATCGTGTACAACGTCTTGCATGATGACGGAAACGGTTCATCCGCATTGTCGAATGTGCAGTCATGGCTTGAAGCGGATCTTGCCGGGCGGTCAGATGCTGGTCAATGGCTAGTCGTTGTTACGCATCATATATATTTTTTCAATGGCCAGCGAAGTGCTTGGGGCAATGATATGCATGAAATTTATGAGAGGCACGGTGTTGATCTATTATTCAGCGGTGATTCTCATCAGCATGAACGGTCTTTTCCTATGAATGACTTAACCCCCATAGAGGACCGATCTGGCGATGGCTTATATCCCATATATACGATTGCGGGAGCAGGTGGCTCAGCACAGGTGGACTGTAGCAATGGATTCTGGGTGGATTACGCTTATTGTGAGCAGTCTCCTGGCGCCATGTACGGTCGCGTCAGAACCTATGAGAATGACAATGGTAAACAATGCATTCAGATCCGAGGGATCGATCATGAAGGCACCACCCAAGATGCGTATGACTATTGCAAGCAATAAACTACATTGCACGTTAGTCAAAATATGCCTTCAATAGATTCTTCAGGAAGTGTTCAAAAATCTGAGTCATTTCATTAAAATGAATGTGAAAGCATCAAGGAGTAACATTTGCAGAACAACTTGAATTACTTGAAAAAACTTGAGGTGGCAAAGAAAAAATTTCACACCTCTTAGATAAAACCTGGATTAGACCCGAAAAAACATGGTTAAGCTTATTCACCCTTAGGTTTAATCTCTGGTTCCAGGTGTATAACCCATATGTTTTTGAAACATTGTAATAAATGCAGAAACTGATGAATATCCTACATCCAGGGCGACTGTGGTAACCGAATTACCGTCTGCCAACTTCTGTAGTGCAGTTTGAATTCTGAACAATTGCCGCCAATTAAGGAAAGACAGGCCTGTTTCTTTTAAATAAGCACGAGACAAGGTACGAGCCGATGCTCCAACCATAGCTCCCCACTCATTCAGGTTTCTATTGTCTGACGGGTTATTAAGTAATTGGTTAGTTATCGATTGTAGCTTGTTATCCTGAGGGAGGGGCAAGTACATGGGAACCACATTCATCTGGCTAATTTGATCACGAATGACTTTCATCACACGCCCCTCTCTGCCTTGCCAGTCATATTCTTTGGGGAAAGAAGACGCTTCAATGATTAATTCACGAAGTAGTAAAGTAACATGAGTTACGCAGCAAGAATCTGGCATAGACGGACTTTGGCCTATATTAAATAATAGACTTCGCATCCTGGCACCACTTGGCGTTCTTGCACAATGCATGACCCCTTCCGGTATCCAAACACCTCGATTGGGTGGAACTATATATGAACCTACCTCTGTGATAACAAACATCACACCCGAAACAGCATAAGCAAATTGGCCGAACGGATGTTGGTGCATATTGCCGATCACCCCCTCAGATATATCACGAGACAACATTATTATGGGTTGAGTGAAGTGCAATTTAGTCTGTCCATTTTTCGGTATAGTTTGTCTATGTGGAGCAAGGCTTCGATAAAAGCCAATGATAATATCGGTAGTTATTAATGGGGGATATAAAGACAACCCTCTACGTTTTATCATCAGGATAGCAAATTTCTGCCGTGTAAAAATCAACATATCATAAACGACTATTTCATTACACTGCATAAATACTCAAATTTAAGCATTTAAAATGAGATGAAACCATACATTTAACCCGCCATACAAACTGCCGCGTTAATTTTTATAAAAGGAAATACCATGTCTGGAACAACACCAGCTTACGAAATACCTCGTTGGATCATGACTTACAGTATTATTGCCATGGTAGTGATGCCTGTAGGTTTAGCAATAGCGCTATTAATTGACCCCTTATTACTGCCAGTTGAAATTTCTCAAGGACAGGTGTTTGGAGGTCAGTTCGGGCTATTGGGTACCTATGTGGCACGATATTTTGCCGTAGCTGTAGCAACATCTTTTGCACTGTACCAACGTTCACCCAGTATGTTGCTGCTGATCTTTGTTATCCGCATAATCAATGATCTACTAGAGACATCTCTTAGCACATCGTCCTGGGGACTAACTTATTTATTATTCACACTATTTGTTTACTGGTTACCCTGTGCATTCATTATCAAGAATTTATGGATTTCAGCTTCCGCAAGTAGAGCAATACTACCTAAGTGGATAACGATATATGCCGTTGTTATTATGGTAGGAGTATCTATGGGACTTCCAATCATGCTTTTGATTGACCCAGGTGAAGTGTTTCCGGAATTGGCCGGAGTAAATATACTGGCACATCCTACTAAATTGTTTGTCATTATGAATATGACCGGCGCTTTGGCTGCTGCTTTTGTTTTATATTTTCGTTCGGCCAGTATGATGTTGCTGTTATTTATGATCCAACTGTTAACCGATATACCGGATTACATATTCAGTGTTATTTCGGGAGATTATTTATTCCCGTTTGTATTCTTCCTGATCTTTGTAAACTGGTTACCTTCGATATTTGGCGTACGCAGCCTATGGTTTGTGAAAAATTAGAAGCATGGTAAAGCAATTAAGGGAAGACTCCATAATTGCTTAGAAAAAAATAAAAGGACATTCATATTATTTCTGTCACAACTGCGGCAGGAAGCGTTGTCCATTTGAAATCAATGACGATGCGAACTAAACGAACTCCATGCCGAATTCTGAAACCTTTGCACCTTTATCTATAAGTGCAATACCTTATTTTTAGTATTAATGCCAATTAATAAGGAATGCCTATATGTCGACTGTCAATAATCTTTTGATACGCGAGAATCGTCTGATTTTCGATCGTTCATTAGGATATAAAGGGGATATATGATAAAACTGCTCAGGGTGAAATCGACTAGGCCCCATGGTTCCTTATTCCCATTCATATCCCAACACCATCAACAAGTCTTCAATTTCCATGTTATTATCATCTGTTTGCAAATCCCCTCCACCCGGACGTGTCAGTTTCAATCGCCATTTGGTGGAGGCTTCTTCGGGTATCAGTTCAATGTTCTGGTTACTCGTATCTTTCATCGCAAAGTGCATACCACCATAGGTTGCAGATGGTGCCAGTGTCATCGAGTTTGAATTCTCCGGGGGCGGTGGTGATAACACAACCTCATAGTTGCCGCTATCACTGCACCGTGCCAGTAATATGATAGTAGTAATTTTCAAAATTTTGCCTTGGTCACGATAGGAAAATAATTCGGTAGACATGTCTAATTCAAATACATTGCCCATGGTTGAATTGGTCGGTTGTAAAAATCGCTGCCACTGACTGCTGAATTCACGTTTCAAATCGAACATTCGTACAGAGTTTTGAGTACCGTCTTCTGCATAATACTCGCGAAGATGCTCAACTGCAGCATTCTTGAATGGACCCATATCTTCTCTCGCGGTATATCGTAAATGTAGTATCGCATCAGAAATGGTATTGTAATCGAATTGTCTTAACGGTTTACCAAAATCGGGATTATTTTCTGGTGAGTCAGTAAATAATTCCAATGACCATTGACTGACCGCGCCTGCACCTTCAAAAGGTAAATAACGTTCTTCACGAAAGTTTAGTTCAAACACCCCGCTGTCGTTTTGCGCGCGGCTGGTGGCAACCGATTTAACCGGAATATTGCTTTCGACAAAACGAACATCATCGGCAGGTAATCCCTGATCGGTTGTATTACGTGCATAGCCCTTTTGGCCATTAGTGGTTACATTTCGAATTGTGTTTTTCAATAATCGTAAAGTGCAAGAAACGGTGGTGAATGGACCAACAATACAAGGCAGTGTTAGACTCGCCGATTTTATTCGGCGGAAGTAATGACCTGGATAATCCAGGTCAAAAATTTCTTCCGGTAAATCTATAAAACATCGGCCTGTTTCCCTAAGCTTGACTAATGCTAACGGGTCCAATAGCGCTAATGAAATATGTTTGCTCAACTCGAACTCGCGGCGGTTCTGCTCCATATACGCCATTTCCAATCGTTTTAAATCGAGTGATAATCGCTCACCAGAGAGTAATCCTTTTCGCAGATTATCCCAATAACCAAATTGAATGTAATTAGACGTTTGCAGACCGAGCTCATGCTGAAATGTTTTTTCGGCTTGTTTGGCAATATCAAAAGCCAGTTGATAGGTTTGAAAATATACGGAAGCTAGCTGTCCTATCATCCAACTATAAAGTTGTTTATGGGTGTATTTGTTTTTCATGTACTCATTAACGGTTTGCGAGTGTTCGATTTGTAATTTTAGATTTTCTTTTTCTTTTTCAGCGATAGCAATTCTTATTTTAAAGGCCAGTAATTGTTGGTCGATTTGTTTTTTCTCTTGTTTGGCGAGATCGAGTTGTAAATCCCAATCCTCTTGCCTCCGTGTATATTGAGCCAATGTAGAGCTCATATTGGCTAGCTCTCTGGATATCACTGCGTCCGTCTCAGCTGATTTTGCCTCTATTGTAGCAATAGCTGACAGTGTACTTCCTCCCGCACCTATAGTTGTATTAATAGAGCCGCCGCTACACATAGCCGTTGTGTGGACAGAGGCTGTAACATCAGGTATCAATCCCAACCCTACGGCATTAGCGCTTATTTTTGCGGAACTAACTTGGCTAAGTGCAGCCAACAGAGATAACTCCGCGGCCGATGTTTCTCCAGAATTAATAAACTCCCTATCTTGATAATTTTTATGCCTGATATCGGCGAGCTCCCTTTGCTCCTCAAGTGATTTTAGATTAAATTTTGCTTCTTTAATCTGCTCACTTCTAATTTCTCGGTTGGCTTTTAGAAGGACAGCCTCCTGTTGAGTGCGAATTAAGGACAATGCCTCAGCATCCTTTTTTTCCAGAGCAGATAATAAAGAACTACCCAATGATTTTAACTCCTGACAGATCTCCTGGGCTTTGCGAATCATCACGTTGAAACGGTATTTAGGGATGGGTGCGTATAGGTCATTCAGAGCACTACTAAGATCCATTCCCGATGCAGCGGCTCGCACCAACAGAGCCGGGTCGATCGGCGGTTGGAACAAGGGTAATTGTCGAACAACACCTTCCAGGTTCATACAATGACGAATTTTAAACAGTCTATCGGCTACTGTATCCCAATAGGCCAATAATTTTTCATTTGGCGGAAAACAGAAATAAGGGACTGGATCGGAATAGTTATTATTGAAGGGACTTCTACTGGTTGAGCCCATTTGGCTCAACTCTATTTCCACCCAGGCATTACCCAAATCATCCAGTTGATTGGCCAGATCAGTAAATGTTTTAACCTTAACCTGTTTGGCATCAGTCGCAACCGGTAACTTGCCCAAAATCTGCCCTGCTAGAACATACAGTTGAGTGGCCTCATTAATGGATTCAATACTGTCACGTCGATACAGTTGGTCTCCCCACGCAATAAGGTTATCCAAATATTTCATCAATGTTGTTTTCATGTAGGCTAATCGACGAAAGCGCGCTAATAGATGAGGATTAAAGGGGTCTTTCTGCCAGGCTTTAACCTGAGCCTCTTTTTCGCCCTTAAGAAGCGCTTCCATGTCTGATTCCATCTGATTCCTGGTATAGCTGTGGAAGGGTTTGGTTTTCCAAAAACGATAGGGAGCAGCGCCTTCCGTTTCTGTCGGATTAAAAATATAGTGGAACCATTGCTGGGCCAATTCAAATCGTTGATCCTGATACAGGCGTGTGGCAATCATTAAAGGGATATGAAAAAAAACTTCCCAGTTGTAACTGGCATAGGCGTCATCGTAATCAAAGGTGATGATTTCTTTTGGATGCAAAAAACGATTCACCTCATTATTGTTAGGATCATATAACTGATCAAAATTAAATATCTCTTCATGGTCAGGCGTTGCTTGTCGATTCAGGATATTTCCATCGTCCGTATCCGGATCGGGATTGAGCAACCCTTCTACACCATAGCGATTGAGCTGTTTTAAAAACAGGCAGGTATATGGGTGATAAAAGGTCCTAAAAATATAATTTCCCACTCGAATTTTTATTTTCCCGGCATTTAAGTTAGCGGAGAAATGACCGCTGGGTAATGGCTCAAAAGTTTCAAGCTTCGACTCAAATCGATTCTCTGAAATAGAAGGTACAATGCTTCCATCTGATTGTGGGTTCCATCTACTGGATAAGTTTGTATTTCTTTCCCTTAAAACAGCAACGCTCGCTTCCTGTCGAACCAATACCTGCTCAGAGTCATTGGCCTGATAAAACATCGGCAAGTTGGCACTAGCATCGAGCAACTGTGCTTCATCATTCAATAACCGCGTTTGAAGGGGAAATGTACCGACGGTTTCCACAAATTCGTTATCGGGTAAAGTCGCTTTACCCGCCATTGTTGCAGAAGCAATGGCGTTCAAACCGCCTAAATATTTAGGTTCATAAGGATCAGGTGTTTTTACAAAAAAAGTTCTTTTTTTATCTTCGTAAAAAAATGGCGTTGTTTGCTTATGTACGCCGCCTTCCATCGAATAGCACAATAAATGATGTTTCTCTGCTGTTTTAAGTAACTTGTCAACTTCATCGGCTGAATTGGTTACTCTCAACGGAACTTTTGATCCAGAGGCGTCATCTTTGGCTTTCATATACCACATATGGTCTGGTAAATTTTTGTTCGGTGTATAAGTTGAACCTGAATAGGTTTTAAGCTCGCTTCGACAGGAATCATATACGAAGAATGTATTCATCGGATAATATTTAGTACCAGAGCTATAATAGCAAAATATCAACAAATCATTACTCGAAGTCTTCATTGGTCTGAAAAAATAACGGTGTATTTCTTTTGCTCCGGTAAAATCACCCATAAAACGGGGCGTAACCAGTGGTTTTTCAGTGGCTTTTTTCACTGTCCAGTGCCCTTGCCGATATTCAGAATAAAACATTTTTATAGTATAAAATTCTAAGCCTGAAATTCCGGTGGATTTTTCTTTATCACTTTCATATGACTTAATGGATTCTTCTTGTTCCAGTATATAGTTTTCGTATCCGTATATAAGAACTTTGATGTCAGTAATTTCTTGTTCAAGCGGGTTTATTATAGCAAGCATTTCTATCGGATTTACTTCTTCCAATAATGCTCTAGCTTTGTCTATTTCTTCTGTTTTATCGCTAATTTTTTTCTCTAAACTTGCAATTTCAATTTCTGTCTCTTCAATATTATTTTCACTAATTTCAATCATTGACTCCATAGCATGTATCATTTCATCATTATCGTAAGGGTCATCTTGTTTTAACGTAAACACTGGCCAAAACAAATACAACCGCTGATTATAAACACAGGGTAACAACAAGGCTCCGGTTTGAGGTTCATCCACCCCTTCTGCATTATAAATATCAAGCTCTATTATTTCCCAGGCTGTCCAGTCCTGACGATTTTCCCAACGACGATAGAAATAAGTATGAGGGTTGCTCGCTGTACGGCCGAAAATATGCAATGTGCCGGTTTCGTTTTCATAATTCACCGCACAAATTTCCAGCCGTGCCACTTCATCCAGTTTATACAGGTAATTCGCCATCACCCGTTCAACGGTTTCCTCATTGAGTTCATCTTGCAGCAATTCATTTTCCAGCTCCTTAAAAAACGGACTTTTATTATCGCGTAATTCTGGTTCGATCCAGTTTTCCGGCCATAGGAATACTTTGCGATTGGCCTCCCAAATGCGATAATATTTACGCCACTTCCACTCTTCGGCATGCTTGCGGGAAATTTCGATACCCGGTTCCAGGTTCAGCATAATCCGCTGCATAAAAAGTTGCACCGATGAGCTGGCCAGAACGGTTCGTGAAGTTTGGGTGCAGGCACTCATTTGCGGGTCAATTAAATAATAACCGTAAAGATCATCGACATCTTCAAAATGAGCATTATTATGTTTGCGGGAATAATGTAAAACATAAGCGAGCAACGCATCGCGTTGTTGCTCTCTGATATGATCGCGCAACGATGAGGTGATCTCCAACCATTGCTCATTACCGTATTTAGCTTTAACCGCATGGCGTACAGAATCGGCTTGCGCCTGATCAACATCCAATCCAGCCCATTGGCCAATTTGCTTGGCAGAAACACCTATTTTTTTAACTTGAGATATTGTTTTTGCAAGTTCGACCAACCAAGTCGCTTGCTGATAATTTGCAGGATAACTCAAGTTCAAGCCAGCAGTGCAGATAAAGTTAATATCATTGATATCCCAAGAGGCAGCTGTATGCAGCAGTTCAAACAATTCGAGTTGGGTATTATTGGGGTCTAACGAAAAAGCAAATATATCAAATACCGAAGTGTCAGCATAAAACTGGCGTTGATTGATGCTGACTAAATCCATTAATCTTAGCCAAGTTTCGAAGTCTTCAGTGCTTAGCGAGTTTGCTACCATCTTGGTGGGTAATAATGATAAATCAGGTAGTCCTACGTTAACCCCATATTGTAAAATAAAGCCAATCGCTTTGTAATTTAGTTGAAGACGCTCGCTGATCAACGCAATTTTTTGTAAACCTAATAGCGTATTAACCTGATCAATATGCTCATCTCCCTCTTCTGGGTCAAGGAACTCGGGCACAAAAAAGATACTGATAGCAGGCAAACCAGGCTCGCCAGGATGACGAAGATATTTTCTTAGCAAAACGTCCATTAATTGTGTCGGTATCGATAACAATTCCGCCAACTGCTGTATTACTGCGTGCTCTACAATATAAGTCGATAAAGCATCCAGCACATGTAGGTAACGGCGTTCAAGCTCAGTTAATCCCCCGTCGATTAACAGAGTTTTCGCCTCATTAGCGTCAGGAAAAAAGAGCATTTTCTCATCAAAAAAGTCTTTTCTTTGTTGATTGTTTAACGTCAGTTCAGGATCAAGTTCGATTATTTTTTGCGCGACAATAACGTCTTCCGGCAATAACACTCGAGACAATTTAACTTGTAGTTTTTCCTGCAGCTTTATTTCTTGTGGATCCGCTTCGTTGAGCAGCTTTGTTAGTTGCGATTTAAGATCGAATAAGATCTGTTGGGCTTCATCAACAGAAAGTGTAAAAGTAGCCTGTTCTGAATATTGATGTCGCAACAAATAGTCCAACACATCCGGTTCAATTTTGACTTTTTGAAGAAGTTGATATTGTTTAATCACTGCAAGCGTATTTTTTGGAAGAACCCCATCAATCTGACCAGGTCCCGTTAGGAATTGAATCCCTACTAATGCTTTTAAGGATAAATATTCAGATACAGAAATCCTTAGTGCTCTACAAAAACTGGAAATTCGGTACAAATTAGAAAGATTTGATAAAGTTAGTTCAAACAATAGTTCATCCCATTGACTGGCAACAACCGATTTCAAGTCAACACTGCTCCAACGTAAAGCAGCTAATATTGCGGCGAGCAGATCCGGCTCCAAGTTTGGGTCTGCCAAGTCTATGATTGTTGTATTGTTTTGATGGACTTTAGCGAGCTCATCACGTGCCTCATTAAGCTTAAGCTCATCTTCAACAAGTTCGCTTGCTCCGGGACGTAAGAATAGAGAATCATAAAACGAACTCTTTTTATCAAAATCATAGTTATGGGTATCTAATAAATTCCACCAGCTTAAAATCTCATCGCGATCGATCTTTCTTGGCAACTTCTTTTCTATCCATTTAACATCGGCGTAATTCAGCAACAACATCTCATTAATTTCACCACCCAAAGCCATCACAGTTTGATCGACCGTGATTAACGGTTCAGTTACTTTTCGTTGCAGTCTTGTAAAGCGATGAATTCGGCTTAGTGCCTGTTCATCCAGGTTATTCAGCTTAGCATCTTTTATCTGACACGAAGATGCCGGATCAAATTGAATGGTGATAGGCTTATTGTCATCGGAATTTTGTATATACCTCAAAGAGAATAGCGGGCCGAGCTGTTGGTAATTGAATCCGGACTGCTGCAAAAACTTTTTTACTGTTGATAATATTGATAGTCTGCCGGTCGTTCCAAGTCCCCAATATTGAGCCAGTATTCCAATGCCGGGTTGTTCGTCCAACAGAATACTTTTCTCTTGGTTATTAAATCCTAAAAATTCAATCGCTGTATCCAATTCACCATTTTGTTGCGCCAATACAGATTGCATCAATTGCCAACGCGGTACAGTCAAGTGATTAAGATAAGCGCGCACTTCAGTCAACCAGAGACTAAAGGGTAAGTTCCAAGGGTAGGAAATGCCAGCTCTATCACCGCTTCTTTTGTTTTTAACGCCCTTTTGCAATATACGATAGGCTTCCGGATTCAGATGCTCGGGAAACGCCTGTAAGGATTCCGGATCTGCTTGGGTTTGAGGCACAACCGCAACGGGTAATGTGAAGTTCTTAAAGCCAATTTTAACGTTCCTGTCTTCATAATTTCTGGGGTGAATAGTATTTTCCAGCGTCTCATTGACCAAATCTATGTAGGGCAATACCGTCAATGCATTATCACAATTCAAGTCAATATTGGCCAGATCAGGACGTCGTTGAAACAGTTTTTCCAGCACGGTATTAAATGCAGCAGGCGCACTGTTTTGGGTGAGTTTAGCCTTTTTCAAATACAGAAATAAATCCACCAAATACGCGGAAGGACTGAAGAATGACAGGCAATGTTTGCACTCACAATAATCCAGTCCTCCAAACAGGCTTTCCAAATCGGGACTGCCTGGCATAAAGCCAATGGACGGCATAAGTTGCATGTCTGCATGGTTAATCTGAATCTGCTGACTGATCTGTGTCGTCTGTTGCGCTCCCTGATAGAGACGGTAGACGAGGTCTTTATCATCATCAAATAACGCCTGGAGTTCACCCTCTCCGGCAAGGCTGATCGCCCAGGCAGAGTGCAGTTGATTTTTCCAAAGTACTTTGGCTACTTTTCGGCGTTCATTGACCGGGCTGAGATGAAAGACACGCTGCATAGCTTCCAACTCTAATTGTGTGGTTGCAGGGTCGGTAAAATCAGCTAGAGCCTCAGGATTGTCCTGCAAATAACCTCTAATGGACTGGTTTCGGAATTCAAATGTCGTATTTTCAGTAAAAAAACGATCCAGCTGATCACTATCAATATCTCTGTCTTGTTTGAACACTTCCGCCATTACTCTGGTTGGCATTATGACTTCTGTCACCCGAGTCAGAACCTCAGCATAATTGTTTCTTTGTTCTGTAATATCTTCACCCTTAATATCTTGCGGTACTTCCAAATCCGATTCTTCAATTAATTGCAACCAATCCCTTTTATTTAAGCAGGCGATATCAGAAAAGTTATCGATGGGAACTCGCCTCTGTTCTTT
>CAZOBX010000015.1:39595-41013 GCA_964578045.1 uncultured Kangiella sp.
GTTCTTTTAACAGGTTGACTAGTGGCACATGGTTGCGTGTCAAGGCACCAAGCTGGAGGGTTAAATTCAGATCACGGCTGGTATTTTCACCGAGAGAGGTGTGTTGGTTTTCCCAAAAGCTGGAAGCCTCACCTTCAAATGTTTGCCAGTCTTGTAACAGTTGCTGACGTTGATCTGGGGTTAGAGTGCTAGATTCCAGCAACTGCCCCAGTGATGCGCGACTGACCGGTGCATCTTTTGAAGTGATCACATAGTCTGTGCGCCACTCGATAATCAGTTCTTTCAAATTATTGAGATGTTCCAGCGCGGTCTTGTCAACAATATTTTTTTCAACCGCTTGTTTCAGGCTTGCTTTGAGTTCATCCACACTGCGCGCCAATACACGACTCCATTCAGTGGGCATACCACTACGAAACCAGGCAAAGAAAACCTGTGCAGGCAGTTTTTCCCACAACTGCTGCCATTGTTTGGCATACAAATAATGATGTATCCAATTAACATCCATCTTCAGGCTATTGGCCAGTATGTACAATGCCCTGGGTTCGATGTTTTCCAACTCAATATCTTTTAGGTGTTCCCGCAATTGTTGATCAATTTGTTTGTAAAGGTCCGGGCCACGGTAGGCTTCATCGCCAACCACCAGGTTGACTTCTTCCTGTTCATAGGCATTGACAATTAAGGGTGAGGAAATGATCAACGTGTTGCTTCTATCGAAGACTTTAACCAACAAATCTGCCCGCTTGCTCCGTTGGTTTGCTAATGCTTCCTCTTTATAAGTGATTAAATAGTTCCCCTCATTGTCTGTACTCGCCTCACCTAATTGCACGTCAGCCCGCAAACCTTTTTCAAAAGCACGTACCACTAATCCTTCAAGGCCCGTTCCATCGGCTTCAGCTATCTTGCCATTCACAGAATATTCTTTTTCCGCCTCATGCACTCTCCCGTTTTCTACGCCATCATCTTTGTTATCCTCAATATCATTAATCAGTAAAATATTCAGGTTTCCAGCCGTTGGCTCATCCACTTTACCGCTAATCGTTACTCTTGTTTTTGTTTGAAAGACTTTTACCAACGCGGTGGTTATTTTTCCATAGTATTGCTTACTTTTCTCACGGCTAAACAATGCAGACTTGTTCTGTCGGCCTCGCCCGGGTGTGATGACCAAAACATCGCGTTCCAACAATAATTGCAAACCATCCTGTAAGTTTGCCACTTCAGCGTTTTTCATATTGGGCTTTAGCGGGAAGATAATTTTTTTCATACTCTCATCCTCAAATAATTTTCCTGAAATTTTTTATTGTAGGCGCCTTTTACTCAGCGTTTTTATGTCAACAAATTCAACGATTATTTCGTGTTTTAAATTCGGTTCCGTATTAAACATTGTTTATGGTGCATTGAATTCATCCGACTGAGCTACG
>CAZOBX010000016.1:0-24168 GCA_964578045.1 uncultured Kangiella sp.
CTTCTAGCTGGCGCTCAGTGGTTGACATTTCTCAACATTAACAGATTCTACCTCTACTTCGCCTATTCCTTTAAACTGCAAGATGCCATCTTCAATATCGGCTTCTTGTAATCGTATTTTATCCTTGCGGTAATTTTGATCCAAACGCCATGGTTGATCAGCTCCTTGTTTAGGGATCTGCTGCTGGGCACGTTGAATATAACCGGAGGTCAAATTTAAGAATAATTCCCGCTTTACCTTGGTTTTATCTTCAGGCACGCATACCGATTGCTGAGTAAGGGTCATATGATTAATAACCCGGGAAACGTATTGACTGACCAGTTCAACTTTTAATGTCCAGGAGGCATTAGTGTAACCAAAAACAAAACCGAGGTTAGGAACCCCTTCGAGCAATACCCCTCGATAAAACATTCTATCGCCATAGGGTACTGGTTGATTGTCAACTAACAATTCAATATCTGCTAATACTTTTATTTTTAGTCCGGTCGCACTGACAATAATATCGGCATCTAACTGCTCGCCGGAGTTCAGCTTGATCCCGGAAGAATTAAACTCATCAATACGATCCGTTTTGATCGAAATTTTTCCACTGTTAAGTCCATGAAATAGATCGCCATCGGGTATCAGGCAGAGGCGTTGATCCCAGGGATTATAATCGGGAGTAAAATGTTTACGATCGATATCGGCGGATAATACTTTATCGAGTTTTTTTCGAATCATTTTTTTAGCTCGCTCAGGGAACTTGACCATGTAATTATAAAAAAAGGTGCTCATCAAAATATTACGTTTGCGTGCAAATCGGGAGACCCAATTTTTAGGCAGAAACTTATATAACCATTTCAATAATCCATCCTGCATTGGCATCGCGGCGATATAAGTTGGTGATCGTTGTAACATGGTGACGTGATTGGCTTTTTCTGCCAGTTTGGGCACCAAAGTCACTGCGGTGGCACCACTGCCTATAACCACAATATTCTTATTCGCATAATCAAGATCTTCCGGCCAGTGCTGGGGGTGAATGAAAGTGCCGTTAAACAGTGGTTTGTTTTTAAATTCCGGTTGATAACCTTGTTGGTAGTCAAAATAACCGCTGCAACATAAAACGAAATTGCTTTCTAAGATTTTACTGCTGCCCCCTACTTGCACTTCCAGCGTCCAACTGGCAGTTTTGCTGGACCACGCGAGTTTGCTGACCTTATGGTTTAGACGAATTTTTTGTCGGAGTTGGTTTTCTTCAATCGTATCGTCTAAATAAGCAAGAATTTTTTCCGCCGATGCTAACGAATCTCTATCTGTCCAAGGTTTGAAATTATAACCATAGGTATACATGTCACTATCAGAACGAATACCCGGATAGCGAAATAAATCCCAGGTACCTCCAATCGCATCGCGGCCCTCCAAAATAACCAGAGATTTATCCGGGCAGTTTTTTTGTAAATGATAAGCCGCGCCAATGCCGGATAAACCCGCCCCGATGATGATAATGTCAATAAACTCTTTACTCAAACTGCCACTCCAATTCTAAGACCGACTACAAATACCCGTCAACCGAGCTATCGAAACACTCTGGCGACCACACTTTGATACATGACCGGCAAGCAGCGCTGTAAAATATCTAACATTTTTGCGTCTGAGCCAACCAAGATACGAGGTTTCTTTTTAACGATGCCATCAAGGATAATTTTGGCTGCATTCTGCGGCGAGATTTTAGCCATTTTTTGATTAAAATTCTGTTGTCGCTCTTTGCTTGACATACGCGCCGCGACACCAATTAACTGACCGCCTTCACGGGCAAAATTAACGATGTTGGTTTTGATCCCTCCGGGATGCACACAACTTACCCCGATGCGTGGATTAGTCATCATCAGCTCAATACGCAGGCTTTCTGTAAACCCTTTAACCGCAAACTTAGCAGCGTTGTAAGCTGAATTATTTGGCGTGCTGATTAAACCGAATAAACTGGAAATATTGACGATATGTCCCCAGGAAGAGTTATTCAGGTAAGGTAAAAATGCTTTACTACCGTGCACCACACCCCAAAAATTAATTTTCATCAACCATTCGAAATCGACATATTGCATGCTTTCAACACTGGCGGTAAGTGCCACACCAGCGTTATTAATAATCACATTTATTTTTGCAAAATCGGTGTTGATCTGAGCGGCCCATTGACTCATTTGTTCTCTGTCAGATACATCCAATGTTTGCGCGATTACCTGACATTTTGCAAAGTTTTCTTCGATCAGTTCTTTAGTCTGCTGAACCGTTTCGCCGTTTATATCACTTATAGCGATATGCGCGCCTCGTTTTGCGCACTCCAGGGCTAAACATCGCCCAATACCAGAACCTGCTCCAGTGATAGCAATGACTGATTGCTGCAAATTATTCTTCATCTGTTGTAATGCCCAACCTTTTCGAACTTTGAGATTTAAATCTGGAAAAACCAGTTGAAACGCAGTCTTTGGTGATTCAACTGATTTATCCAGGTTAGACTATGCGCTATTGTGCACACTGAGGACAGGTGCTAAGGTTGCAATTTGCTGGTCATTAGAGGTCTAGTACGCCTTTACAGGGATTTTGACTAGTCCCTCTGTGTTAAGGTACTAATTGATGTCATTAAAGGAAATTGCCAATAGTTCCCACTTTATATCACCTGATTACGTGGTGTATTTGCGCGACTTTGCGATGCAAAAAGGGGTTGCAGCCAAGACTTTAATTGAAAATTCCAATGCAGATCTGCAGTTATTATTGGAGCCTCCTGAGCAAGTTAACGAAGTGACCTTTCAACAAATGGGTGCAAATCTGTTTAATGCCTTGGACAATCCTTATGCTGGCGTTATCGAGTTTGGCAGGGGTATGATGTTGTCGCTGCACGGCTCTCTAGGTGTCGCTATTCAAGGTGCTAGCGATCTTTTAGAAGTCGCCCAACTGACTAAAAAATATTATCAAACTCGAGCGAGTTCCCGCTCGATAGTACTGGTCGAAGACACGTATCATTTCTGTATACGCCATACAGAAGATAGTATTAAATACGACGCTTATTTTCCTTTGGCGACACTGATCAGTTTTGAATATGTCGTGGCCGCTTTATTAAATCACCATCAGCTAAAGGATCACTGTGTGATTCATCAGACTATGAGTGAGCCAACTAATTTCCCATGGGAATTGCTGCAAAGTTATCAGATTAAATTTGACCAGCGCTTCAATCAAATTTTATTGCCACTCCAGTGGATGAAATTACCGATCCGATCGATTGATCCGGAATTGGCGAAACTGGCCAAGAAGCAATGCGAACAAACCATGCGGTCCCTGTCGCCAGATAATCTGATTGATGAGATCCGCCGCGAGTTAAAAATATCGCAGCATAACAACCTCGGGCTAAAACAGATGGCTCAACGATTGCACGTTTCGCCAAGTACCTTACAACGCAGACTCAGAGAACTTGATACCACTTTTAAACAAGTCAAACTACAACAACGCCTGATAAATGCCAAACAGTTGCTTATTGAGCAACAATATACGCTGGAGCAAATCTCAGAACAGCTTGGATTTTGCGACGCGTCCAGTTTTACCAAGTCTTTTAAAACCTTCACCGGTTACACGCCCTCCGCCTATCGTCAAAAACAGTTAGATGTTAATTAACTGACCTCGATTAACCAGTAATTTGAGTTGCATTAACCTGTCGTTTTGGCTCGCTTAAGCGCATATTAGATAAAACGGGAACTATCTATTAAAGGATTAATTTGCTCCAAATAAATCCATAACAAAGAGGTGTGTATGGCGCATACGGAAGACAGGCTTCACCAGAAATTAGAAATCAAACCCCGGCATATGGATTTTCCGTTTGGCTCGTTGAAAAATCTAAAATTTGTTGACGATAACATATACAAATCAGCTTTTATTGGCGGGTTATCATCAGCTTTTCCGGCTGGCGAAAAAGAGTTTCTCGATTCGGTGCGTAATTATCGCGATCAAATTACCAATCCTGACTTATTAAAACAGGTCAAAGGGTTTATCGGACAGGAAGCCCATCACAGTCAACAACACAAAATGGTCAACGCAGAACTCGATCGTCTAGGTTATAACACTGATAAAGTTGATAAAGCCCTAAAAAAAGTGATTGATAATAGGGTCAAAAAGCTAAGCAATAAATGGCGTCTCGCACTAACGGTTGCTGCAGAACATGTGACAGCCATGATGGGAGAATACATTATCAAACATCCTGAATTTCTTGATGGCATGGAGCAGCCGTTTAAGGATTTATTATTATGGCATGCGGTTGAAGAAATTGAACATAAGGCAGTCGCGTTTGATGTCTACATGGAATGCGAAGGCGATATAAAATTTTTGCAAAAGGCGACCAGAATTTCAACACGACTGCTTCATTTTCGCTTAACTCGACACATGTTTATTCTGGCGTTTAATACCAAATATTGGTCTAGCTGGAAAGATTTTAAAGAGTGCATGATTTGGATGTTTGGCAAAAATGGCATGTGGCGAGCATTACGAAAACCTTATAAAGAGTTTTTTACCGAAGGATTTCACCCCTGGAGAGATGGCGGCTTAGAACTGATTGAAAAATGGCAAGATGAGTTTTATCAGGTAGCTCAAAATAAAGCCAGTTCAGAATATTTAGCAGCGCGATCGGTTTAGATCTTGAATTTGAGCCGCTTTGCGGTTCTCATGAAAACCACCATTAACGGCGGTCCTGTCGAACCATATGTGGGCTTAGCAAAGTACGGACAGGTTCAAATCCGCCCTAAGACGAAAATTCTCTGCGGTGAATGTTGTGTGGCGGCGATTAAATACCAATGCAGGAACCTATCGTTTTACACCTTTAATTCGGTCGAGCTCTCCCTTTTTGGGCTGTTATACACCTGATCAGAATAATAATCCGGTATTGCTCAAACTCTTATAAAGATCGACAAATTTCCTAGATAATATTTCTACATCATACAACGCATCATCATTTTTACCTCAAATTCCAAGAAAATAACGATGAAATATTCGGAACAGATGGCCTTAGTCAGATATTCCGGTTTAGAATGCCCTACCTTGTTGTAACAATATCTAAGCCAATCTACTCGAATTACAACAGATTGTATCTCAGGCAAATTACCTATATAGTGCATTCCGCAGCATGAAAACAAATCTACACGGACTGAGGTCATTATGCTCAAAAATAAGCTAGACAGATTCTCGGCTTCTTTCATTTCAGAGCAAACAGAACTTTTATATCGAAATACTTTTTTGGTTAGCGATCGCAGACAAGTCATTTTCGGACTGTTATTGTTTTGCATACCCTCGCTGGTATTTATCTACTCTGATTATATTTTGTTTGATTACTCTGCTAAATTCTATAGTCTTCTTTTTGTTCGATGCGCTATCATCATTCTGGTTTGTATCAACATAATATTTGTATTAAAGTCAAAAAATATTCAGGCTAAGGACAACCTGGTATTTGCTTCTATTATGTTGCTAGCCTGCGCAATTCTTTACATCAACTTGAGTAGACCGGCTAACTATTTTCAACATGCTACCTTTGATATTCTTATTGTTTTTTCACTATACTGGATAATACCCAACCGTTTATTTTTGCAAATTATTCCAGCGGTTACCATATCCCTGCTTAATATTTATGTTTTTGTATTTCACAAAGACAGCCCAAGTAACCTCGTAGCTATGATTTTTTGGTTTTCCTATGGGTTTGTCAATATCATCGGTCCATGGACATCATGGAATATGCACATTTTTCGTCGCCGCCAATTTGCCATGCAACTCGAACAAGTTGCCCTAACAGAAAAATTACAACTGGCTAATGACGAAATTAGAACGTTACAAGGGATTTTACCATTATGTTCTGGTTGCAAAAAAATACGAGATGACAAAGGTTACTGGAGCCAACTTGATGCCTATATTGAGGCCAACACAGACACCCAATTTAGCCATGGGATGTGTGCTAGCTGTATTGAAACTCTCTATGGCAAACAAGAATGGTATAAGCAAGGTAAAAACAAACCCTCAGATTTTACTAAGTATTCGCCGTAAATATCCTAACCACTTATTCGCAGATAAATGAATTTATAAAAAAGTGGTCGGTCATTCATCGGGTCACAACTTCGATTAATTTAAAACCTGCCGCGGACATTCGGTATTAGACTATAATGGAATCAATCCCCGACCGCTTAGTGGATTGAACGCTTGATTGTAAAAGAGCAAGCTTAAAACTGGCTAAGGTATTACTGTTAGACGGTAGGTATTATGCTAATGTCTCTTTATGAATGATTTGACAGAACACACTCGTGAGATCGCGCAGCGTTATCGTACCCATTGGGACAACGCCGATTTAGGTGGTATTTTTTCTATTCTGTCGATTGATGCAGAATACATCTCCTATTCAGGCTCCAGTCAAACACAGCCTGAAGATTTAATGGAATATATTAAAGTTGCGCTACCCTCGGCGCAAAAAAGCTACATCTATCATGGCAATCTGTGTGTTGACGGACAAGTCGCGATAACCACCTATAGCTTTGATTATAAATCTAAAACCAGTGATCAAATCAAGTCTTATTATTGCTGTGACATTATGACTTTTCGTAACGGTAAATTGATCCGGGTACATGAATTCAATAGCATTATTGAACAACCCCTAAAACTAAAGAGTGATGCGGGCACTAAAATCGCCTTAGATGAATACCGGATCAATATCCTGGCGGATGACCTTAACGATTATTTTTCACAACATCCTTATTTAAACACAGAATTAAGTTTATCGGACGTGGCAAATGCTACTGGTTACACCCGCAATCAAATTTCTTATGTGCTTAATCATATCTTCGAAATGTCTTTTTATGATTTTATTAATTATGCGCGAATCGATTATTTACTGAATCAATTGATCTCTAACTATAACGGTAACATTAACGATATTGCCAGTAGTGCAGGGTTTAACTCGATCACAACCTTCTATAAATTTTTCAAACTACAAACCGGTTTAACTCCAAAATCCTATCTTAAACAAGCTGAAAAGTAATTTTTCCATCCGCGCCCGCACGCAAGATTAACTAATATATTCCCTATACTATGATTAGCTTGCTCTATCTGACTTTTAAGCGTGAATAGCACTAATCTTGAATAATCATTAGTCTATAGCCTGAACATTGGGATATATTTGTAACGACAGGATGTGAAAACTGAGCTAACAACGACGAGAAAGTGATATGAATAATCAACAAATTTCAGAATTGATCGAGGCACAGAGCGAATACCGTGCGCTTGATCAAGCATTCTATAAAGATGCAGATATTTATCAACGGGATATCTCAGAAATATACTTAAAATGTTGGTTATATGCCGGTCATATCAGTGAAATTCCCAATGTGGGTGACTGGTTCTTGTTCGAGCTGGCTGGCGAGTCGGTAATTATCATTCGCAGTAGTGAGACTGAAATTAATGCGCTGTTGAATGTCTGTCGACACCGCGGTTCCAGAATATGCCTGGAACAAAAAGGCTGTAATAAAATACTGGTCTGCCCGTATCACGCCTGGGGTTATGGTCTTGACGGTAAGCTTCGTGGCGCAGCTCATATGGATGACGATTTTGATAAGTCGACTATTGCGCTGAAGAAAATTCAGCTGCAAGTTCTGGAGGGTTTGATTCATATTAACTTTGCCGAACAACCCGCACCTTTTACTCCGATCCGAAACGCTTTGACAGAGTGCCTGCGTCCCTACCGTTTGGACAAGGCTAAGGTTGCTCATCGGGAAACTTATCTGATCAACGCCAACTGGAAGCTGTCAGTGGAAAATTACACCGAATGTTATCACTGTTCACCGTCACACCCGGAATATAGTCGTGGCCATAGTCTGGCGAAACCCAATGCCCGCTCTGCCGAGCTGATGGAGCAAGTAATGCAGCGTGCTAAGGAGTGTGGTCTGAGTGATAAATTATTAAACCGTTATTATCTGGATGCAGAAGGGTTTGGCGCAGATTATTCCTATGAACGTTATCCTATGTGGCGGGATCATATTACCGGTAGTAATGATGGTAAACCGGTCGCACCTCTGATGGGGGATATTAAGGATTATGATGGCGGTACCACCGATTTTCAGATTGGTCCGGTATGTTTTGCGCTGGCCTATTGTGATTACGTAGTGATCTACCGATTTACCCCGATTTCGCAAGATCAATCAGAGTGTGATATTACCTGGCTGGTTAACGGTGATGCTGAGGAAGGAAAAGACTATGATATAGACCGGGTAACGTGGCTCTGGGATGTCACCACCGTTGCCGATAAACGTATTATCGAGTCGAACGCAAAAGGGGTTAATTCTCGTTATTATCAACCCGGGCCTTTGTCTAAAATGGAAGAATTTACCTGGAAATTTATGTCATGGTATCTGGATTCGATCAAGCCATAAGTATGTTTATGCAAAGTTCAGATCAACGGGCGGGTGACTGAACAAACGATTAATTTTAGTCGTTCCTTTTTTAGCAGTTAGTAATACTGGTGATCCCCGTTTGGGGTATACTCAAGCAATATTATTTTGTTTAACCTGCTTGTTATAAAACCCATCAAGGATGCGCACAAATCACTTTCCCGAACATGGAAAAAGTTTTGCAATGATCGATTTTTAAATGTTGGAAATAGAAAACATTTGATATTAATTATTATTAACTAGTTCAACATTATCATTTTGGTTGGACCTAATATGAGGAAATTTGAGTGATCAAACAAAGCTTAAAGTGTGAAGAATTTGCTCGCCTGCATCAACAGACCGATGCATTTCTGATTCCGAATCCATGGGACGTAGGTAGTGCTAAAGTTTTGCAGGCGCTCGGATTTAAAGCTCTCGCCACTACCAGTTCAGGATTAGCTTATACCTTGGGCAAAGCGGATGGTGAAGTAACACTGGAAGAAAAACTAGCCCACTGCTCGGTACTTAGCGCAAACACTAGCATCCCGATCAACGCGGATTTTGAAAATGGTTTTGCCGATTCTCCGGAAATGGTTGCAACAAATCTGGTGAGAGTAGCCAGTACCGGTGTGGCTGGTTGTTCGATTGAAGATTTTAGTCGTGAAAATCAAACTATTTATGATTATAACCATTCGGTGGAACGAATTCAGGCCGCTGTTGAAACCGTTGCCAACCTGAAAATGCCATTCCAGCTAACCGCTCGGGCGGAAAATTTGCTACATGGTGTCGACGATCTGGATGACACTATTAAACGGCTGAAAGCTTTTGAAGCTGCAGGTGCCAATGTTCTGTATGCGCCTGGAATTAGTTCGCTCGCGCATTTACAACAGGTTACCTCAGAATTACACAATCCTTTTAATGTGCTGGCACCGTTTATTAAAAACGCAACTGTCCAGCAGATGGCCAGCAATGGCGCCAAAAGAATCAGTGTCGGTGGAGCGCTTAATTGGGCCGCGGTTAATCCGCTATTAATGGCCGCTAAAGAAATGTTAGTCGAGGGGACTTTCGATTGGACAGAAAACCTTGCGGCGAGTAATGAAGTCAATAAATTGTTGCAGTGAATCCGGTTATGCCGAGGTCTGGTATTAGCTTACACCAGTGGAATTCGATAAGACACCAGTGCATCCAGGTTCGAATGGGTCTCAGGTAGTTTGCGAAAGCATAGGCCTTGTGCGGTGCATATACAGGAAACTGCCGGCGTATAACAACAGGGCCACGAGTGCCATGCAACCATACAATAAACACTGCGCTGTATCCCAGTTCCGCATCGAGTACTGAAGCGGCAATATTGGGTCCATTAAATGTCAGTTTATTGTTGTTAGAATAATGGGTAAAAAATTCAGCCCGGGTAATTCCCATCGATTTGTGAATCAAAGGATAACTAGCAGTGGATGTAATTTGACCGGCTCCCTTTACTCAGGATTATCACTTAATTGCCTGGCTGCTTTGATAACCAGATCATGTATTTGGTGGTCTCCTCGCGCAATGGCTGCCAGCAATTGCTGACGCATGCTTGGCGCCCAAAATCGGCGTAAATGCGAGGTGATATCAATAATGCACTGACTCTGTTCTTTACCGTGAGCTAAATTAGCGGCAATCTGGTTAGCCATTTCGATCAGGTGGGAGGAGCTTTCATCCGTCATCAAATTTTCTCTTGGTTAGCTAGTTTGAAAGAGACCATCATTAGGAGTGAAACCGCCCAATGTCAGTCTTGCTGGCTCCGCCAATGGAGCTGTATTATCTTGCCAGCTCTAAATGGTCAGGGGCCTGGTTTAACAATTTATGCTGCCGTTGGCTAAATTGTCGATAATCTGTTTGCCATTTTGATGGTTCGGTTACTAAGGTCGCCTGGACTGCGGTGACTTTATATTCAGGGCAATTGGTCGCCCAATCCGAGTTATTGGTAGTCACTACATTGGCGCCACTGAATGGATGATGAAAAGTGGTATATATCACTCCGGGTAGCATGCGTTCGCTGACCAGCGCGCGCAATACGGTAGTGCCGGCTCGGCTGGCGATACCGACCCAATCACCTGTTGTAATGCCGCGGTCCTCGGCGTCATTGGGGTGGATCTCAAGCCGGTCTTCATCGTGCCAAATTTGATTGTCGGTACGACGAGTTTGCGCGCCAACGTTATACTGACTTAAGATCCGTCCGGTAGTTAATAGCAACGGAAAACGTTTATTAACCTTTTCCGAAGTAGCTATATATTCGGTAATCGCAAATTTGCCTTTGTTACCAACAAAATCAACGGTATGCATAATCGGCGTGCCTGCAGGCGAGTTTTCATTACACGGCCACTGAATACTGCCAAGTTGGTCTAGTCGCTGATAGCTAACGCCGTGGAAACTGGGTGTCAATCTAGCAATTTCATCCATGATTTCAGAAGGGTGACTGTAGTTCATTTCAAAGCCGAATGCCTTGGCCAAATCGACCGTTACCTGCCAATCTTCTTTGCCCGCTAGTGGCTCCATCAATTTTCTAACTCGAGAAATACGGCGTTCGGCGTTAGTAAAGGTGCCATTCTTTTCCATAAAGGAAGAACCGGGTAAAAACACATGGGCATATTTTGCGGTCTCGTTAAGGAACAGATCCTGGACGATAACACATTCCATTGAGCTCAATGCCCGTTGCACATGCTGAGTATTTGGGTCGGATTGTGCGATGTCTTCGCCTTGGCAATAGAGACCCTTAAAGTGGCCGTTAATCGCGCTGTCAAACATATTGGGAATGCGTAAACCCGGTTCGTTATCTAATTTAACCTGCCAGGCTTGTTCGAATGAATGGCGAACGTCATCGTCACTAATATGACGATAACCTGGTAATTCGTGTGGAAAGGAGCCCATATCACAGGCGCCCTGGACGTTGTTTTGTCCACGTAACGGATTTACCCCAACCCCCTCTCGACCTATGTTGCCGGTTGCCATAGCCAGATTGGCGATCCCCATAACCGTGGTTGATCCTTGCGAATGTTCAGTGACCCCAAGACCGTAATAAATCGCCCCATTATTAGCTTTGGCATATAGACGGGCTGCTTTTCGGAGTATGGTTGCATCAACACCAGTGATATCAGCGGTATTTTCAGGGGCATGGCGTGAGTCTTTAATATGATCCAGCCACTGCTGAAACGCCGCATCATCACAACGCCTTTCAATAAAATCCCGATCCAGTAACTGTTCATCAACCACCACATGGGCTAGTGCGTTGATGATCGCAACGTTAGTGCCGGGGCGTAATTTAAGATGGTATGTTGCTTTGCTGTGCGGGCTGTCAACTAAATCGATATCTCGCGGGTCAATCACAATCAATTCTGCCCCTTGGCGTAAGCGGCGTTTAAGCATTGAGGCAAATACTGGATGAGCGTCAGTTGGGTTAGCTCCCATGACCAAAATGACATCAGCGGCAAGTACCGAAACGAAAGTCTGAGTACCCGCCGATTCGAATAATGTTGCTTTTAGTCCATAACCTGTTGGCGAGTGACAAACCCGGGCACAAGTATCAACATTATTATTATTAAAAACAGCGCGGACTAATTTTTGCACTAAATAGGTCTCTTCATTGGTGCAGCGAGATGAAGTAATTGCACCGATGCTATTGCGACCATATTTGTCCTGGATGCCACGCATTTTGCTGGCGGCAAAATCCAGCGCTTGTTGCCAGCTGACTTTTTGCCAGGAGTGGTCGATACTGTCTCGTATCATTGGGGAAGTAATGCGATCTTTATGAGTCGCATAACCAAAAGCAAAACGACCTTTAACGCAAGAATGCCCCTGATTTGCCTGACCATTTTTATCCGGTACCATGCGGATCACTTTGTCGCCTTGCATGTCAGCACGAAAAGAACAGCCAACCCCACAATAGGCACAGGTTGTTATAATACTGTGATCCGGTTGACCTTGTTCAATAACGGACTTTTCCATCAAGGTTGAGGTTGGGCAGGCCTGTACACAGGCGCCACAGGAAACACAGTCAGATTCAATAAAGCTGTTATTTTGTCCGGCGCTTACTTTTGAATCGAAGCCACGACCGTCAATGGTTAATGCAAAAGTCCCTTGCACTTCTTCACAGGCTCGTACGCAACGTGAACAAACAATACATTTTGAGGCGTCGAAAGCAAAATAAGGATTTGAATTATCGGTAGGGGCATCTAAATGATTTTCACCGTCAAAACCATAACGGACTTCCCTTAAACCCACCACACCCGCGGTGTCCTGGAGTTCACAATCTCCATTTGCCGGACAGGTTAAACAGTCGAGCGGATGGTCCGAAATATACAGCTCCATGACGTTGCGCCGTAATTTGGCGAGCGCAGAATTTTGACTTTGAACTTTCATGCCTTGGCTAACCGGCGTGGTACACGAGGCAGGCATACCGCGCATACCTTCGATGCTTACCAAGCACAGTCGGCAGGAACCAAAGGCTTCCAGATTATCGCTGGCGCATAACTTGGGGATGTTAATATCGACTAATGCCGCTGCTCGCAGCACCGAGGTGCCTTCGGCGACAGTGACCGATACCCCGTCAATTTCCAGGGTGACTTGTGAGGTCGAAAATTTTTCTGGAGTGCCGAGGTCACGAGTATCCTTGCCGGGGGTAGCGTTCAATGCTGTTGGGTCAAAATAGTTCATCGTTTCGCACTCTCCTCTTGGATCGTTTGCTGCTTGGTTGTGGCTAGATTATCGCTGGATGTTTGGGCTAAGCCAAAATCCTCGGCAAAGTACTTTAAGGCACTTCTGACCGGAAAAGGGGTCATACCGCCCATCGCACATAATGAACCAAATTCCATAGTATCGCATAAATCATGTAGCAGCTCGAGCGACTGCTGGCGTTGCGTGGTATCTAGGGTCGCATCGGTAATTTTGTCGATTACTTCAACCCCCCGTACTGCGCCAATCCGACACGGCGTACATTTACCGCAGGATTCTTCTGCACAAAATTCCATTGCAAAACGCGCTTGCACGGCCATATCAACACTATCATCAAAAGCCACAATCCCGCCGTGGCCAAGCACCGCCCCTAGCTCAGCAAACACTTCATAATCGAGTTTGGTATGCCATTGAGAGGCGGGTAAATAAGCGCCTAATGGACCACCGACTTGCACGCTGCGCATCGGTCTTTTGGTTTTACAACCACCGGCGTATTCCTGTAAAAGTTGTTGCAGGCTAATTCCAAATGGCAACTCTAATAAACCGGCGCGGGCGACATTGCCTGCGAGTTGAATCGGCAAGGTTCCGCGTGAGCGGCCAACCCCAAAGTCTTGATAATATTGGCTACCTTTAGCTAAAATAATCGGTATCGAAGCGAGTGAGATGACGTTATTGACGACGGTTGGCTGGCCAAATAATCCTTCAATGGCGGGCAGCGGCGGTTTGGCGCGAACCATTCCTCTTTTGCCCTCAAGACTATCCAGCAAAGACGTTTCCTCACCACAAATATAGGCGCCGGCGCCTAATCGGACTTCTAAATCAAAGCGATGCTCACTGCCACACAGATTGCTGCCAAGGTAACCGGCCGCTTGTGCAGCCGCAATTGCCTGATTTAATATTTTATGGGCTTGTGGATATTCACTGCGCAAATAAATGTAGCCTTGCGAGGCCCCCACCGCAATTCCGGCGATGATCATGCCTTCGATTAAAACCAGTGGGTCACCTTCCATTAACATGCGATCAGCAAAGGTGCCAGAATCCCCTTCATCAGCGTTACACACCACATACTTTTGCTGATCGGGGGTATCGTGCACGGTTTGCCATTTGATGCCGGTAGGGAAAGCCGCGCCGCCTCGTCCCCGTAACCCCGATTCTGTAACCTGGCTGACGATCTGCTGGGGTGTTTTGGTTAGCGCGATTTTTAGCCCTTCAAATCCCTGATGGTCGATATAATCGTCAACATCCACGGGATCAATAATGCCCACTCGCGCGAAGGTCAGCCGTTGCTGATTTTTCATCCAGGGTAATTCTTCCGTCAAACCGAGACACAGTGGGTGCTCAGTCAGCCCGTCAAATGAATCCGGAGTGATAATATCGGCAACATCTGCTTCCGACACTGGGCCATAAGCTACTCGGCCGAGAGGGGTTTCAATTTCGACCAGCGGTTCAAGCCAGAACATGCCACGTGAGCCGTTTCTGATCAGGTTCGCGTTAATTTTTGGCTGGGCGGCTAAATGACGTTCAATCTGCGCGGCTATCTTATTACTGCCTTTTGATATCGCTGTGGTATCAAGTGAGACAAAAATGCTTGGTTTGCTGAACGGAGTTTTAATGTTCATCTGAGCTCCAGACTGTATGTATCCATTGCATCGAGCAGCTCTTCAAATTTATTCATGGTCATATCACCGTGAATATCATCGTCAATTCGAATGGCAGGGGAGCAGGCACAGTTACCCAGACAATAAACCGGTAATAAAGTGTATCGGCCGTCTCCGGATGTTTGATGGTAATCAATGTTTAACCGTTGTTTTATTTGACCCTCTAGCTCTCTTGAACCCATCGCCTGGCAAGATTCAGCACGGCATATGGATATTAGATTTTGTCCCGGCTTGGTGGTTAAAAAATGATGATAAAAGCTAATAACGCCGTGCACTTCCGCACGTGATTGATTGAGTGACGAGGCGATCATGGGCACCGATGTTTCAGGTACATATCCAAATTGCTGTTGAATGGCGTGCAGGATCGGCAGCATAGCGCCCGGCATGGATTGATGTTTTTGCAAGATATCGGATATTTTGTCGATATCGACCGCAGTCATTGAATTCATAGGTTGCTCTTAAGTGCTCGCTTGTTTCTTATCCCATCATAAAGGCTCTTTGAGCTTACTGCTAGTGTAGCGCTACACAAGTGATATAGAAAGCTTAAAACATGGCCAGTTCAAGCGATACAGCATAGTTTTATATCCTGCAGCAAACTGTTAAGGTTTAATATTGAACAAGGCTATTTTCATTAGAGGGTAAAACCAGATCGCTCAAAATTTAATAAATATCCGCGCAAAGTCGTGTGTATTTCGTCAATGCACTTGGTGTTTTGGCGGAAGTCGTTTCTGTTAACAGCGAGCGGTCTTACGTTTTTTACCAAGTGCACCTCGGTCAGCGACCTTTTTTATGGCGTCCACGGCCAGCGGTACCTTGCAGGCCGTTCGGCCCATATCCACTTCGACTTTACCGATCTTTTTTGCTGTGGCCGAAGCATCCTTAATTAAGGGCTTAATATAATGTCCAACCGCAATAACAAATGCATTCATGGTGTGGCTTACTCGGTTTTTATCTTTATGAACATTCTTTTCCACTCGATCGAGTAATTTTTTGTATACCTCCAAGTCGAGTTCATTATCAGCCTTGATGGATGCGTAATAGGCCAGGGTTCCCCAGCCTGCAGAAGCCACATTTTCTTTTTTGGAATCTATCCATTTCAGCCCGAGTTCGTAGCCATATTTACTTTCTGCAGCAATCCAAGGTACTGAAAATTCGCTCAACCACGGCCAATAGGCTTGATTGACCCATTTGGTTAATTCGCTTTTCGAAATCTTATCTTCGTCTGCAATAAGGGCCGCAAGGTACATGGCATCTGAATTTCCGGTAGCGAAAAGCTGCAAAGATAAAGCATGATCTTTTTTGAGTCTTTTCAGGATTTTTTTCAAGTCCGCGACTTTTACTCCAAAAACCGGCTCCCTGGCACCGTTGTTGATGAGCATCTTTTTGGTTGCTGCGTCCCCATAGCCTTTTAACTCATTCAGTATTTCTTTGGTTGTATTCTTCATTCCTTTATCTCCGGTAAATAACCAAATTCGAATTTATCGCCTGACGCTTATTCAACGCCGTTAAACTCCCTGATAACTCGGCAATTATTCGAATCCTATAATCCCTGTGTCGAGGTACTAGTTTGCCCTATTCTCAGCGGCCAAAACAGTATTCTTTAACAGCATCGCCACCGTTGTTGGGCCAACGCCGCCTAGTCTGGGTGTGATCCAGGATGCAACTTCTCCGACTGATTCTGCGACGTCGGGGAGCAAGGTCTTTCCATCCCAAGATATTCCACCGCTGATAACAACCGCGCCATCTTTAACCATCTCTGGTTTGATAAAATTATGGATGCCTACGGCGCATATAATAATATCGGCTTTTTGGGTGTAAGCGGCAATATCGGGAACTGCTGAATGCACAGTAGTGACGGCAGCGTTACAGCCGTCTTGCTTCATCGATAATAACAGTGATAACGGTCTGCCCAGAGTGGTTCCTCGGCCGACGATTACTACGTGTTTTCCCGATACCTCGATTTTATAGTATTTTAAAATTTCTACGATGCCTGCTGGAGTACAGGGAAGAGGTCCTTCTTCCTGTAGCACCAATTTACCGAGGTTTTCAGGATGTAAACCATCTGCATCTTTACTCGGCAGCATCGCCGCCATGGCTTGATTAAAATCAAATTGTTTGGGTAACGGATACTGTAAAATATACGAATCAACCTCATCACGCTGATTGAATTGCTCAATCGCTGCCATCAAATCTTGTTGGGTACCATTTTCAGGAATTTCAATGCTAAATGAATTGATCCCGACCGACTCACAAGTTTCGTGTTTTTTTCTAACGTAACCAGCACTGGCTGGATCTCCGCCAACCAGAATCGTGCCTAACCCTGGATGAATATTTTTTTGTTTCAGCGCCACTACTTTTTCTCGAATCAAAGTCAGGGTGTTTTCAGCAACAGTGGTACCGGATAAAAAGTTTGCAGTCATAATTATTCCATAATAATTGTTAGATGTTAGCTACATGAAATCAAACGTCATAATTATTTCATGTTAAAACAGGGTTACTTTAGAAGCAGCCCAATAACACCCGTTTTTCAGAAAACCAAAAGTGTGTATTAGCGTAACTAGATAGCTGTTCCTAATTAGTGTGCATTTAGAAAAAGACCTGCGTTTTATTTTTCAATTTAACCCGGGTATTACTGGCAGTCCAAAACTGAAAAGTTTATTCTCAGTTATATGGTTATCGATGAAGTAATCGCTCACTTTTATTAAAGCGCTCCAGCAAATAAACCCAATTATACTCGGTTTTGAAGCGCCTTTATATCTAGAATAATCGCTCAACCTTTTCGTATTTCATCCTCTCATCGGAAATGGACAATTGTGAATTGACTTTGAACAACTCAATAGCTAACTCGAAACTTTACTCTACCGCACTCACATCGACCTTTAATCATTTCTACTCTCTTGTTGCTGAGTGGCCAATGAATCGCGATCAATAAGACATATGTCTAATCAAGTTTTACTGCGAATGGCCAGCGCCCGGGAGTTATTAATAGCGATTTTTGTCTTTTTAAGACGGAAAATCCCCAGACTCGCTATTCGATCGATTACCAGTTGAAAAACATTTTGACTCGTCCGAATCCTTTAATGGAGTCCAATCGTCTTATAAAGAGTACTTGAGTTTACAAGTATAAAAATTATTTTACCCATATGAGTAAAATGGACCTAAAAAGAGGAGTCAAAATGACAAAGAATTATAGTACCGCATTAATTATAGGTGGAAGTCTCGGTACCGGACGAGCGTTGGCAATAAAACTCAGTCAAGCCAATATCCGAACAATAGTAGTGGCCAGAAACTCTCAGCCATTAGATGAGCTAAAACGTAAATTTCCGTCGATTGACGTAAAAGCGATAGACGCTTCGGAGCCTGAGATGGCCGAACAACTGCTGCGTCAATATCAACCAAATTTACTAGTCTTGGTGGGTGGCGCCAGGCCGCGTATGGCACCTCTTCATCAGTTAAATTGGCAGGACTTTTCTAGCGCTTGGGACATCGACGTAAAGATTGCTTTTCATTTTACTAAAGCGGCACTCAACTTACCTTTGCAGAAGAACACTCAGATCTTAAGTTTTTCCAGTGGAGCATCATTATTTGGCTCCCCACTGTCTGGAGGCTACGCTGGCGCAAAACGAATGCAACACTTTTTAGTTAATTATGGACAAAGAGAATCAGATTTAGCCAAACTACAATTGAGCTTTACCGCTATCCTTCCAAAGCAACTAATGCAGGACAGTATTATTGGCAAACAAGCTTCAATGGCTTACGCTGAATCGGCGGGTATTAGCGTGGAAGATTTTATGCAACAATGGGAACAACCGTTAACCCCAGAAATTGCAGCAGCACAGGTTTTTGAACTTTTAATGGCGCCAGATGATCTCTCTGGTAAAGCCTTTAGCTTGACAGGAAACGGTGCAGAACAAATGGACTAAATCACGATGTCGTCATCTATCAAAATAGCAGACTATGCTTCCCTGGAGGATTTTGAATCGACGATAAGGCAATACCGTCCGGAATTTCATCGCTATTGTGCTCGTATGGCGGGCTCAGTGGTTGATGGTGAGGACATATTGCAACAGTCGCTGATAAAAGCTTATGCGGCATTAACACGCGGTGATCAGGTACAGAAAATTAAACCTTGGTTGTATCAGATTGTGCATAATAGCGCCCTCGACTTCCTAAAAAGGCAAAAAAAAGAAATAGCAACAGAGCAAAACGCTATTAATAGAGAATTTTCCATAGACCTTGTCGAATTACCGCTAATGATCAGAGATAATCTCCGGTTATTGTTATTATTGCCTCCTTTACAGCGAAGTGTTCTTATTTTAAGGGAGCTGTTCGGTCATACTGCAAGTGAAGTCGCAGAGATAATAGACTCCAGCACGACGGCCGTGAAATCAGCCCTTTACCGAGGCAGAGAAAATATTAGAAAGCAAAAGGACTTAACGGAATTCAACACTAGTTCAATCGATATAGAGCAAAAAAAACAGTTGGAGGCATACATTTCGCTTTTTAACGATAGAAAGTTTGACCAATTAAGGCAACTTTTAACTGAAGAAGTAGAGCTGGATTTAGTTGATAAAAGTCGACGGCAGGGCAGGGTCCCAGTCGGTAATTATTTTAGTAATTACGATAAACAAAACAATTGGCGATTAGAACTAGGAATAGTAGAGGGAAAACACGCTATTTTAGTTTTTGAGACGAGTAATTCAAACAAACAACCAGCTTATTTTATTTTACTTAGTTTTAACACTTCAAGATTATGTTTCATCAAAGATTTTAGATACGCTCGCTACATTATGGAAAGCGCGATGTGTAAACTACTATAAAGTTCTGTCGCTACATGGTAGCTTTGTAATTGATCAAAAAGGAATGGTACGGGCTATGCCGGCAAGAACAGACTACGAACGCCGAATGGAACCTCAAGCAATGATAGCTTCGTTGAAAATCATATCCGCTGAAAGTTCACCTTAGCTTCTACGGAAATTGATTGGAGTTAAAGCAACTTGCATCACCAATTAGCAACATAAAAACGCTTCAACTGAGGCAAACAAGAAGTTTCTTAATAATGGACATTAAATCTACAACCCTTATTTTTTTATTCTTGGTAATTGGTAATTGGTAATTGGTAATTGGTAATTGCATGCCGGTTTACGCCGCTTGTGAAACGAATGAATATCGAGTGTTAGATAGCTTGCTAGGAGAAGGTATCATTTTGACGATCTATAAAAGGTTAACTGAGTTTGTGCAGCGGCATGTTATTTTAATTTAAAATCTTTTAATTCGTACGACCAGGGTGCAGCGATAATTTCGATCTTAACCACTTTAGGCTTTTTCTCTTTTGAAATGTAATAAATTTGTGAAGGCGCTCCGCCCAGAAATTGTAATTTATAAGTCTCAAAAGTACCTGCAGGAACGGTCACGGTTTGCTCACCCAGATAACTGGCTTCGATAATTCTGCTGTCATTATCATAAGCGTTGTACCACTGAAAAGTGATCGGTTGATTATTTGGTAAATGAACCAAATGAGCCAGCATCAACACACTGCTTCTTTCAACCTGATGGGGCGAAAGTGTCCGATCGATCTGAATATCCCCTTGTTCTTTATAAACTGCCCGGCGCTGTAAACTGTGTCCTTTGAGTTGATCGCCTTGCCAGTTAAGATCAATTTTAACCGGTTCACCCATCGAACCACTCATGGTCATTGTATGCGGCGCAAGTGTTCGGCTATTCATTCGAACATTAATATCAGCATCAATGCCGTATTGCTTAATAACGGTTTTTTCATTGATAACAAATTCATCATTTTGCCGTTCAAACTGATGGATTGAATGCCCCACCACTTTACCGGATAAACTCATTTCAAAGGTTAATTCTCCGCTGAAAAAATGGTCACTGTTTATACTAACCGCTTGAGGTTTATTTTTTACCTGGATTGGTTCAGAGTGAAGTAGCTTGGAATCAACCTGTCCAGCGCCAAATTTTAATCGATAAACCCGATCATATTCCGACTCATCGATATCACCAAAGGCATCACCACCTAACAAAAAAGCTAATCCTGGGGTGGTATTACTGTGCCCGACGATTAAAACGTTGGCTTTACCGGTTAATATCTGTTCGGCAAAGTCCTTGAGTTTATGAGGATCATAAAGGGACACTTTTAGATTCAATAATTTGGCTAAAGGCTCGGCGGTTTGTTTAGTCCGGTCAAAATCTGAAGAATAGATGGCGGTGATATTTCTGCTTTTTAACATTTCGGAAATATTGCCTGCTCGTTGTTTTCCGACGGTTGATAACGAGGGATTTTTGCTGCCATCTGCTTGTTTTTCTGCATGTCTAATCAGATAGATTTCGCGATCAGCGATTGCATACAGCGACTGGCTTAACAGCGTCAATATCAATAGTGTGGCACTTATTATTATTGTTTTCATCGGTGATTTCCGTAAGTTTAAATAATCATCGATAATATCGTTTTAACACTGCCCGGTCTTTGTTTAAAATGTAACCGAGTGTAATCTGTTCAATGATTTTCGCGGTAACTCAAATTGAAAAAATCACTGAAGTTTGGCTTAAACCTAAATTAATCAGTTGTACCCAAAGCGCTACGCGGGGCATGCTAAATCACGAGAAATAGCACCGGCCCACGGCGCGCCTCGCTATGCGAAAAATCGGCTCGTCACCGGCAAGGTGACAGCAAATTGCTCCTGCATTTTCTGCATACATGCCATCCTCGGCAATAACTACTTAATTTTTCACTACGCCAATCACACCGTGGTCTAGCACTCTTTCCACGAATCCAACTGATTATTTTAGGTTAAATAAAAGTGATGTCTGTGGCGACTTTGTTTCACTCAGATCCGATTATAGATCCAATCTGGCATTATTTTCATTAACCAGGCGATCAGTCGCCAGCGTTTGGAGACATATACTCGTTGGCGTTTGCGTCGAATCGCTTTGACAATCTGTGTTGCCGCTTTATCGGCTGAGGTGACCCAGAAACGCCGTTCGGATTGGCCCATGGGAGTATCCACAAAACCGGGCAATACCTCAGTGACCAAAACCGGTAATTTGGCTTTAACTGCTTTTTTACGAAGACCTGCCAGATAATTAGAAACATAGGCTTTACTAGCGGCGTAATCCGGCGCAACGTCGCTGCCTCGCAAGCTGGCGATTGATGAAATGCCGACTAAATGCCCTTTACCTTTTTCAACAAAAAATTTCATTGCGGTCGAGGACAAAGCGCTAAAACCGGTAATATTTACCTCAATAGTTTCTGATTGTTTCGCCCATTGGAGTTGTGGGTTGATAAAACCTACCCCTGCATTCACTATGACGATATCAACCCCTTTCATTCTTTCGATCAGGTTTTCCAGATGAGCGGACGCTAATATCGCTTTGGAAACGTCCATGTTTTGGATATAAGCGGTGCCCAGATACTCGTTTTGGACCTTTTGCAGAATATTTTCCCGTCGACCAGTGAGTCCGACCAAATGCCCGGCTTTGAGATATTGACGGGCGATCGCCAGACCAATGCCGGATGTAGCGCCGATCACAATAATCCGCAGTTGGTCTTTCTCATCGAGGATTTTGTGGAGTAAAGGCATAAATTAGCCGCTCAGTCGGCAGTTTGATAATCTGGATGCGAAGCATAAAGCGCTTTTTGGATCGCGATATAGTCGTCCAGTGATTGGCCGTGTTCAGAATCAAATGGGGTTTTATCAGTTCGAATGGCTTTAATCAGATCGATGCGAAACACCCTAAATGCCTGTCTTAACTGACACCAGGCCACCAAGGTCCACACTTTGCCCCAGTAATACAAACCCAGCGGTTCCAGTTTACGAGTGGAGTGGTTACCGTTGATGGCCTGATAGTCGATCTCTACGCAGTACTTATGATTAATCGCCTGACGCAGACTCTCAAAGTTGGTTTGATGTAAATTAGCGATGGAGAAGCGAGGCACAAACAATTTTCTATTTTCGATATTGCTCTTTAACTCTTTCGGTAATACCGCCTCTATTTTATCCAGTGCACTTTGCGCGGATTGTGCCAACTCATTACCTGACCAGGCTTGCAGCATTTTAACCCCAAGGATCAGCGCTTCAAGCTCATCGGCATTAAACATCATGGGAGGCACATCGAGATTGTGGCGCAACATATAACCGACACCGGCTTCCCCCTCAACCGGAATACCTGACAAACTCAGGTCCTGAATATCCCGATAGATGGTTCGTGCGGAGACTTCTAACCTTTCTGACAGCTGCCGAGCCGTAACGATCCTTCGATTTCGAAGAATTTGGGTGATTTGAAATAATCGATCGGCTCGGCGCATTGTTAAATTAAGGATTTGTTTTAAGGGAGTCAAATTCTATCTCGAGCGAGCCCTCGGCTGCAAGTCATGCATTGCTTGTGTTCTCCATCTTAATTTCAGTTGCCGATAGCAATTAACCCCTGTATCTTATGGCTTTATTTGCTGCCAGATTGATTTTTTAATGAAAAAAGCCACAATCCTCTCGCTTGCCTTTTGTACCGGTTTCTCAATCATGTGTTTTGAACTGCTCGGTGGACGATTGTTAGCACCCTATTTTGGCAGCAGTGTATATGTTTGGGGAAGCATTATTACGGTATTTATGCTGGCACTTTCCGTCGGTTATCTAGTGGGTGGCAAACTTTCACTTTATCGACCAAGTTTACGAAAATACGCTTTTATATTTGTCGCATCAGCATTTAGTATAATACCGACCATCTTTTTTTCAGAATCCATCATGGATTGGGTTTTCGAACTAGTTGAAGATCCTCGATATGGCTCATTATTAGCATCGACGTTGTTATTTTTACTGCCGACCGCCATTATGGGCATTATAGCGCCTTATTCGGTCCGAATTTTGACCGTGTCTAAAGATTCGTCTGGTCAAACAGCCGGTTTTCTATATTTTGTTTCTACTTTAGGCAGTGCGATTGGTACTATTATCACTTCCTTTTACCTGGTACTGTGGCTCGAAATTAACCAAATCTTATGGCTAACTTTCTCCTTGATGTTGACTGCCGGAATCGTCGCGTTATCAGTCAGCTATACTCGAACGGCACGGTCGATCAGCGCAGAAAATTGCGCTTAATTCATTAGTAGGAATGAGGATTTAGAGTGAAATATTTAATCAGTTTTTTGATCTTAGCTTTTTTAACCTTAAATCTATCGGCCCGTACGATTCACAAAGAACGTTCTATTTATCGAAATATCGTTATCGTCGAAAAAAATAAAAAACGCTGCATGCGTTTCGAAACCCGTCGCCGTTCGATATCTAACCAGGCGTGTCTTGATTTGCAAAACAAAGACAAATTGGTTTTCGAATATACTCAATCGCTCATGGCCGGTTTAGCCTTTAACCCATCGCCCAAAC
>CAZOBX010000016.1:24178-40742 GCA_964578045.1 uncultured Kangiella sp.
GTGGTGGAACTTTGCCTACAACCTTTGCAAAAATTCTACCGGAGACAGAAATTATCTCGGTTGAAATAGATCCAGCGGTGGCCAAACTGGCAAAAAAATATTTTTATTATTCTGAAAGCGGCAAGATCAAAACTGCCATCAAAGATGGCCGCGTTTATATAAAACGAGCGCTGAAAAAACAACAAACGTTCGATTGGATTATTCTCGATGCATTTAACGGTGACTATATTCCGGAACACCTTTTAACCGTGGAATTTTTAACCGAAGCAAAAAACTTGTTGGTTCCCGGCGGATTATTGTCTGCCAATACCTTTAACGGTAGCAAGCTTTATGATTATGAATCGGTAACTTATCAGTCTGTCTTTGATCAATTGCAAATATTACCGTCATTGACCAAAGGCAATCGCATTATTTTTGCTTGTAACTGCGAAAATTTAGCCGGCAAGATTAAAGTGAACCAACAAATTAAAAAAGCTCTGGTACCTTTTGGCGTAGATCTGGATTCACTGGTGAGTCGATTAACTAATAAGGTGGATTGGGATACCAGTGTGCGCCCGCTGACCGATCAATTTTCGCCGGCGAACTTACTTAATCGAGAGTAATGTTAACAGGTATTATAGTTTGCCAAACAATTGAAGGTAGCCCCGTCGCAAGCTCCTCGCAAAGACCGTAGATATTTAGATGAATACTCAAGAAGATAAAAAGCCATCACTGTTTTTTCCTATAAAAGGATTTATTGCGGTGAGCTTGCTGCACATTATTTATTGGCTTCCCAATTCAATGACTCATGCTGCAGGTCGTTTTGTTGGCTGGCTTAGTTATCGATTATCAGCCCGAAAACGAAATATAATTTTAACTAATTTAAGCATTGCATTTCCGGATATGCCACTAGGGGAAAAACATAAATTGGCAAGAGATTCGGCGATTCAAAGTGGCCTGTTAATTTCGGAGTTCCCCGATGCATGGCTTGGCGATAGGCAGCAAATTGAACAACAAATTATCGAAGTTAAAAATGCTGAACTAGCCACCGAAATCCATAAAAGTAAACAACCTCTGTTGGTGATTGCGCCACATATTGGCAATTGGGAATTTCTGGTTCAGTGGGTGCAACTAAATTTTCCGATCATCGGCCTTTATTCACCGTCCAAAATCCCCCAAGTGGATCGTTTGATCTATAATGCGCGCAAAAAATTTGGATGCAAACCTTATTCCACCGATAGCAAAGGCATCATGCAACTGCTTCGAGGTTTAAAACAAGGCGGTTTTATGATGATGTTGCCGGATCAGGTGCCAAGAGAAAATGCCGGGATCTATTCCCCCTTTTTTGGCAAACCGGCTTACACCATGACTTTGCTACATAAGTTAGTTAAAAAATCCAAAGCAAAGGTATTGTTTGCTACCTGCATTCGTCGAGAAGACAAAACTGGTTTTGATATTGAGTTTGAAGCGGCGATGTTTGATCCGGCAGAACCCGATGTGGACGCATTTAATCTGGAAATGAATCAGCAGATAGAAACGATTATTCGCCGTCATCCGGAGCAATATGTTTGGGACTATAAGCGTTTCAGACGTCAACTGAATGGGGTCAATTTTTACAAAAATGGTATTGGTAAAGCTACCGAAAAGTAGCGAGGAGCTAGCAGCTAGATATTTGAATTACCTATCAATGAAAACATGCATCGATGTTTTCGAGCCAGATGACCGCTTCTTCTTTACCAGGAATGTTAAATAAAACCATGCTGACCACCCATTTAAGTTGATCTAAATCGACCGGGGTTTGTGATTCAAGTGCTAGTACTCGGTCAATCACCGCTTCCCGACTATGGCTATCTAAAACGCCAGCCTGTTCTAAAAAGTATAAAAAACCGCGACATTCAACCGAGAAAAAGGCTAGTTCATAGGGATGATACACCCGGGTATGTTGCTGGCTGCTTGCCTCGGGGGCAAATGAGTCGGAGCTCGCATCAATCAAACCATCCAGCCAATCTAACGCCGAATCGATCTCGCCGGTTCTAAAACCGACTTCTTTGAGTTCATTGACCAGCGATTGGGTTTTTTCGACAGCAACAAATTCTTGTTCTTGAAAACGTTCAAAAATGTACTGCAAGACATCCATCAATTCTGTTTTCATTGATTTCCCCGAAGATTGGTTTTTGAGCCCCAGGATAATTCAAAATTAAGCCTGATATTATTGTTTTTCACCGCGAGTTGATTTCAGTTTAACACATACCAATTTCAACAATCGCGATTGGTGGTTACAACCTGGCGTAACCGCCGGTGGTGTTTATTATCCAACCATCTAGCTCTAATAGTAACAGTTTATTTGTGATAGATTCTATAGGCAATTGGCTTCTCATCGAAATGCTGTCCAAACTGGTTGTTTCGTAATCAATGAACTTGAGAAATTCCGCTGTTTCGGGATTGAGTTGTGGTCGACTTTTTGTTTTGGTCGCCTGGTTTTGTGCTTTAGCCAGTGCCGGCAGCTCTTCCATAATATCTTCCGTGTTTTCAACCAACTTGGCGCCTTGCCGGATTAGATCATGACAACCTTGGGCGAGAGGGTTGTGAATGGAGCCGGGAATGGCAAATACTTCACGAGATTCTTCCATCGCTAGACGAGCGGTAATTAACGAGCCGCTCTTCTTTTTTGCCTCAATCACCAGCGTGCCGAGGCTCAAGCCTGCAATAATGCGATTACGCCGGGGAAAACAACCAGCCACTACTTTTTCATCTGGAAAACACTCGGAAACAATCACTCCGTTATCTTTGATCAAGTGTGCCAGGTTACGATGATTGGGAGGATAGACCCGGTTTAATCCCGTGCCTGTGACCGCCAAGGTATAACCGCCAGCGGCCAATGCCGCGCGATGCGCTTCACCATCGATGCCTAACGCCAGGCCACTGGTAATGGTGAGTCCTTGGCCAACTAAGGATTTACAGAATTCTCGAGTGTTAATAATACCTTGTGGCGTTGGGCTACGGCTACCCACCACCGCGATTTGAGGATTCAGTAGATGCTCCACATTACCTAGCGCAAATAAAAACAAAGGAGGGCTAGCGGTTTGACTGAGCAACGGGGGATAATAAGCAGAATGAATTGGCACGACTTGGCATCCGGTCCCCTGCAACCATTCAAAAACCGGATCGAATTGTTCGAAATCCATATTTTGGATCGAGTCGATGGTCGCTTGGCGCAGACCGGCCTCTTTCAATTGTGACTCGCTGGCAGCAAATAATCCCGCCGGAGATTGAAAATGGTTGAATAACTTAATCGCACCGATATCGCCGACGCGGTCGATTTTTCTGATTGCAAATAGCTGCTTTAGCTGTCGTTCATCATGTCCGCTTGGCATTAATCGTCGACAGCCTATTAAGTTAAAGCGGCGTTTTGACGTTATCTAGCGTATGAATAGAGCGGGTAGCTTTTAATACCAGCGCCAAACTGACTTTTTCGAAAGTTCTGAATATCATTAACTGACCGGCTTTCTCATCCGGTAGTTTGATCTTTTGTTTTTGATTCAAAACGCTTTCTTTGACTCTATCCCAGGTACTGACATTGTCATCGTCTCGACGTCTTTGGGTGGCGATCGCATCAACAATGGTTTCGCCTCGCTGGTAGATATCCAGCACATGACCGACTTCCATATTTTCCCGCTCACCGCGATTAATCACGACAATATTAAATTGGCCGATCTGCTCGACTCCACCATAAACCGATATGATCTGTCCTCCGGCAAATCCGCTAGGCGATCTTGGGAAATAAACGGGGCGAATTTGCTGGTCATTGGTCGGCCAGGCACGGTCTCCGGTCCTTAACTCTTCAACGGTTTTTTTGACTCTAATTACAGCGGGATCGCCGGATTGTATTTTTAAACCTTCGCCTAAATGAATGGCTTCGGTACCTAAATATTCGGCTGTAACGGGGTCCAGATATCGATCGCCTTTGCGAAAAAAGGAATAATTATCAATCGGTTGATTTTGGATTCCACGCAAATAAACTTTATGACCTTGCGCCGCAAGTAACCGACCACTATCACTGCCAACAATATAAGGTGCAGCATCTAATTCATCCTGGGTCAGTACTCTGGCAGACGTTAAAAAGGGTAAAATTGCATCCAATGGAATGGTGGTAATTGCCTGATCGGCCGTTAGTTGTCGCGCTTGAGGGGTTAACTTAATGGTTCCATTAGGAAATTTGTTTGACTTTTGAATTCTAGGTTGACCATCAATATAAACCAATGAAAGGACATCGCCGGGGAAAATCAGATGAGGATTATCCACCTGGTCATTCACATGCCAGATTTCAGGCCATAACCAGGGGGACTTAAGAAATGATTGAGATATGTCCCAAAGGGTATCACCGGGCTGCACCACATGAAATTCTGGGTGACCTTCCCTTAGCTCAGCAGCGTTAGTGCATAAAGCTGAAAAGCTTAATACTGCTGATAATAGGCCTATGGTTAGCTTTTTCATTGTCAGATTCCTTGGTATTTACTTTGATATAGCACAAATAATCGATAATTTATTAAGCATTGAGCATATTCTAGCCTAAAATAAGTCTAAAAACCCAGTATAAACTTAACAAATTTTCCAGTATGATCATTATCTTAGCAGCATTTCTTATGTTTTTACTATAACTTACGTCACACACTTATGGCATTATTAAAAATTCTTGAATACCCTGATCCACGCTTACGAACCAAAGCAAAGCCCATTTCGGACTTTGGCGAGGCTTTGCAAGCGCAAATTGAAAACATGTTTGAAACCATGTATGCCGCGCCAGGTATAGGTTTAGCGGCCACTCAAGTGGATTTTCATCAACAATTATTTGTTCTGGATGTGTCCGAGAACAAGGATCAACCTCTGATTTTTATCAATCCTGAGATTATTGAGCTACGCGGTGTTGAAGAAATGGAGGAAGGCTGTTTATCTTTTCCGGGGGTTTACGCTAAAGTAGAACGAGCTGACTCGTTAACCGTCAAGGCGCTCGATCGACACGGAAAAAACTTCCAAATGGACGCAGAAGGACTCTTAGCGGTATGTATTCAGCATGAGTTAGACCATTTGCAGGGCAAACTTTTCGTCGATTATCTCAGTTCGCTCAAACGCCAAAGAATTCGCAAAAAGCTGGAAAAAGAACATAAAGCAAAAAGTATGGCGGGTATGTAATCGCTAAATTTTTACCTACAAACTGGTTAAAAACCATCTAATTTGGTCCCCTTTATTATGTCATCAAGCCCTTCCTTAAATATCGTGTTTGCGGGAACCCCGGATTTTTCAGCTTCTGTGCTTGAGTCGATCCTGGCAGAAGGGCACCATATATCAGCGGTTTATTGTCAACCGGATCGCCGTGTTGGACGCGGTAAAAAGCTGGCCTTTGGCCCGGTCAAAACCCTCGCAGTCGATAAAGGCATTGCGGTTGAGCAACCACTGCGATTTAATCAGGATGTTGATGAACAAGGTTTGACTGTATACCAAAAATTAGCCTGTTATCAACCTGATTTGATGATCGTAGTCGCTTATGGATTAATTTTGCCAGAGGATGTGCTTGGTGTTCCCAAATATGGTTGTGTCAATATTCACGCTTCATTATTGCCTCGATGGCGCGGCGCGGCGCCAATACAGCGAGCGATTGAACAAGGTGATAGTCAAACTGGCATTACTATCATGCAAATGGACAAAGGATTGGATACAGGCAATATGCTGTTAACCCAAAATTGCCAGATTGCATCCACCGATACCGGTTCAATTTTGCATGATCGGTTAGCCAATCTGGGAAGCATGGCAATCAATCAATTTTTAGAGAGTTTTTCGGCCAAGTCAGGTTCGCCCTTAAGCCCCGGCGAAATACAAGATAACCAACTGGCGACTTATGCCCATAAATTGAGTAAAGCCGAGGCCGAAATTGATTGGTATGAATCGGCGCTCGAAATCGAGCGTAAAATTCGCGCCTTTATTAGCTGGCCGGTGAGTTTTTCTTATGTTGGCAAACATCGATTGCGGATTTGGCAAGCGAACGTCGCGGCTGAACAAACTACTTCGGGGTCTTCTGACGATCGGCCAGGAACTATTGTCAGTTTTGATAAACAGGGCATTTTGGTGCTGTGCGGTGACGGACAATTTCTGATGTTGACTCATTTACAGGCCGATGGAAGCCGAACAATGAGTGTCGCCGAATTTCTGAATTCGAAAAGTCAGTGGTTTAGCGAGAATTCAATGATGGGAAAGATCAATGATTAGACTGGTGTTGATTAGTGGCTTCTAAGGCAGAACAATCAAAGGTTTCCGCTCGCTTGCAAGCGCTCTGGTGGCTAACTTTAGTTATCCAGGATGGTCGTTCGGTTAACGATATTTTAACCCACAATCAAGTACTTCCATCTGAAAGAGCTTTTGCCAAGCAGTTGTTGTTTGGTAGCTTGCGTTATTATCATCAACTAAAAGCCATTCTCGATCAGTTAATCGAAAAACCGTTAAAACAAAAAGATTTAGATATTTATGCGGTATTGTTACTCGGTGTTTATCAGCTACGTTATTTATCGGTGCCAGATCATGCGGCCCTGTCGGAAAGTGTCGAATTAACACGCAAAATAAAAAAATCCTGGGCTGCTGGGTTGGTCAATGGCATTTTGAGAAACTACCAACGCAAACTTGCTGAAATAGAGAACAAACTGTGCAAAGCCAATACTTTTCAATATTCTCATCCCAACTGGATCATTAATCAACTTAACGCAGACTGGCCTGATGATTATCGGCAAATTTTGGCCGCCAATAATCAACGAGCGCCTATGGTTATTCGGGTTAATCAACAAAAAATTTGTCGAGAAGAATATCTTGAGCGGCTTGCATCAGTAGAACTATCAGCTTCCATTCATCCGCTTGCGACAGATGCTTTAGTTTTAGATACGGCTTGCGATGTGAATAAGTTACCGGGGTTTGAACAAGGATTGGTGTCGGTTCAAGATGCGGCTGCTCAGCTGGTGGTGGAGTTGCTCGATCTAAAACCAGGATTAAAAGTGTTAGACGGTTGTGCAGCACCGGGAGGTAAAACCACCCATATTCTTCAACGTCAACCGAGCGTTGAATTGACGTCAGTGGAAATGTCTGCGAAACGATTAGAAAGAATCGGTCAAACTCTGCAGCGGCTGGGTATCGATACTGATAAACACCGCCAATTAAAATGCGCTGATATTTTAGCTGTGGATGATTGGTGGGATGGTGAACTGTTTGACCGTATCTTAATTGATGTGCCCTGTTCAGCGATTGGTGTTATTCGGCGAAATCCTGATATAAAATTGCATCGTAAAAAACAGGACCTGGTAAACATTGCCGCTTTGCAGGCGAAAATCCTCAATAGCGTTTGGTCTTTGTTAAAACCCGGTGGGCGTTTGGTGTATGCCACTTGTTCCATTTTCAAGGATGAAAATGAAGGTCAAATCACTCGGTTTCTTGAAAATATTAGTGCTGATCTTGTTAGACTTCCGGCTGAGATAGATCGCCAAATGGTTAGTCATAGTGAAATAGGACATCAGATTTTTCCTGGAGAGGTTCAAATGGATGGTTTTTATCTATGCGGGATAATAAAGCCCTAGGGATTAGAAATACTTTTTTTATGCATTATTGAGGTTTTGGGTGTATGGTTACGCAAACATATATCTATCCAGTTAATAACAAATATTCAATTATTACTGATTAGCTGCACGGATTCGAGCATTTCACCCTTACCCTAGCCTTCTCCCGTCAAGGGAGAGGGGATTGTTTTGAGTAATTTATATCGATCAATTGAGTATTAGATAAAAATGAAAATAATTATTTTAGGGGCGGGTCAGGTAGGCGGTACTTTGGCGGTTAGTTTGGCTGGTGAAGACAACGATATTACCTTGGTCGATACCGATCCCAAAAAACTGCGAGCCTTGCAAGATCAGCTAGATTTGCGCACAATTGTTGGTTACGGATCCCATCCGGAAATTTTAAGACAAGCAGGTTGCGAGGACGCTGACCTAGTGATCGCGGTGACAAACAGTGATGAGACTAATATGATCGCCTGTCAGGTCGCTTATTCGGTTTTTAACACGCCTACTAAAATTGCTCGAATTCGCTCTCCAGCATATCTAAAAGAAAAAACACTTTTTAATGCTGACAATTTACCAGTTGATGTGGTCATCAGTCCAGAGCAATTGGTGGTTAAACATATTTACCGTTTGATTGAAAATCCTGGAGCATTGCAAGTGATGGATTTTGCTGAGGGACTGCTCAGGTTGGTTGCGGTTAAGGCCTATTACGGCGGTTTGCTAGTGGGCAACACTTTGTCTACATTACGCTCACATATGCCAAATATCGAAGCGCGTGTCGCAGCTATTTTTCGTCGTGGAAAGGCTATCATGCCGACTGGCGATACCGTTATCGAAGCCGATGATGAAGTCTTTTTTATCGCTGCCAGCCACCATATACGACAAATCATGGGTGAGTTACAAAAACTCGAAAACCCCTATAAAAAAATAATGATTGCTGGTGGTGGTAATATTGGCCGAGGATTGGCCAGAGCGTTGCAAGATAATTATTACGTTAAGTTGTTGGAACGAGACTCGAAGCGAGCGATGTCGATCAGCGATGATTTGGAAAATACTATCGTATTACATGGTGATGCGAGTAATCAGCAATTACTAATCGACGAAAATATTGATCAAATGGACGTTTTTATTTCGGTGACCAACAGCGATGAAGCCAACATTATGTCCGCCATGTTGGCAAAACGCATGGGCGCCCGTAAGACCATGGTTTTGATAAACCGCGCTGCTTATACTGATCTATTGCAGGGTAATGAAATTGATATTGCCATCTCGCCGCAACATACCACCACCAGCATTCTATTGACTCATATACGAAAAGGAGACGTCGCCAACGTATATACCTTACGTCGTGGTGCAGCAGAGGCGATGGAAGCAGTTGCCCACGGTACCGAAGATACTTCAAAAGTTGTCGGCAAAGCCATCGGTGAAATTGAGTTACCCAAAGGAACCACCATCGGCGCGATTGTCCGCGGTGAAAAGGTCATTATTGCCCACCATAATATCGTGATCCAGTCAGATGACCACGTGATCCTTTTTCTCGTTGACAAAAAATATGTGAGCGAAGTAGAGCGCTTATTCCAGGTTGATTTAACTTTTTTCTAATCATTTTAAACGGTAACCCTTATTCGTTAGTCGCCTTTGAAAACAAAGGTGAAGCTCGAATCAATAACCATAACTACTCAATATTTAATTATGCAAATACAAGTCATTATACGAATTTTAGGCATCTTGCTAATGATATTTAGCCTGGCAATGTTGCCACCTATTTTTGTCGCATGGCACTTTGGTGATGGCGGTGGCATGGCTTTTTTCAGTGCCTTTGTAGTGAGTTTGTTTTTTGGATTGGGACTATATCTGCCGCGAAAAAATGCTCAGGGAGAATTGCGTACTCGAGATGGATTTCTAGTGGTGATTCTGTTTTGGAGTGTGTTGAGTTTTATGGGGGCGTTACCACTTTATTTAGGCGATATCCCCAATTTCGGCATTTCCGATGCCATTTTCGAATCATTTTCTGGTTTAACTACCACCGGTGCAACGGTTATATCGGGACTTGATAGCCTGTCCCATTCAATTCTTTTTTATCGCCAGCAACTTCAATGGATGGGCGGTATGGGGATCATCGTTTTAGCGGTTGCGGTATTGCCGATGCTCGGGATCGGCGGGATGCAGTTATATCGCGCTGAAACCCCCGGCCCGGTAAAAGATGCAAAACTCACCCCGCGAATAGCGGGTACTGCTAAAGCGTTATGGTATATTTATTTTGGACTGACCGTGATATGTGCGCTTAGTTATTGGGGCGCGGGAATGAGTTTATTTGACGCCATCAGTCATAGTTTTTCTACCATTGCAATTGGCGGATTTTCCACCCATGATCAAAGTATTGGCTGGTTCGAAAGTACCAATATAGAATTAATTTGTAGTTTGTTTATGCTAATAAGTGGAGTCAATTTTTCTTTGCATTTCGTGGCGGTAAGGCGACTTAATTTAAGCTCTTATTTTTCTGATACTGAGTTTAAAGTCTATACTTCGATCCTGTTTGTGGTCACGTTGGTGGCTATTCTCATTTTGGTGATCCATCAGCAATACGATTTTTCCGAAGCCGTAGTCAAATCGATATTTCATGTTATTTCGATTGGTACCACGGCAGGTTTCTCTACCGCAAATTTTTCTAGCTGGCCTATTTTTCTACCGATACTGTTGTTGTTTGTCAGTTTTGTTGGTGGCTGTGCTGGCTCTACCGGCGGCGGCATGAAAGTGATCCGGATCTTGTTACTTTTTAAACAGGGTTCAAGAGAAATAAAAAGACTAATCCATCCCAACGCCATTTTTAAGATGCGAATTGGTAGCACTGCTATTCCAGAAAAAATCGCTGAAGCTGTGTGGGGGTTTTTCTCTGCTTATGTGGTATTATTTTTTATCTTTATGTTGTTCCTGATGGCCGATGGTCATGATCAAGTGACGGCCTTTTCTGCCGTTGCCGCTTGCATGAATAACTTAGGCCCTGGTTTGGGCGATGTAGCGGCCAATTATTCCGGGCTGAGTAATTTGTCTAAGTGGGTATTATCGTTAGCGATGTTATTTGGTCGATTAGAAATATTTACTTTACTGGTTTTATTTTCACCGGATTTTTGGCGCAGCTAGAAAAAGTGGCTACCAGGCCACTGCCTGGTTGATACTTTACTTTGTACAAATATTGGAAAGGTTACATGAAAAATAAGTTAATCATTTTATTAGTTGCATGGTTATTATCCACACCAGTTTTTGCAATAAGTATTGTGGATGAAGTTTCTGAACAATATGTCAAATTAGTACTGGCACTTGGCGAGCACGATCCGAGTTATGTTGATGCTTATTATGGACCGAAAGAATGGCAAGAAAAGGCTAAATCTAATAAGATGGCATTAGCTAAAATTATGCTGGTTGCACAAAACTTACAAGCCCTGTTGAGGGATCAATCAAGCAACGATGAGATGGCAAAACTTCGGCTTAACTATTTACAAACTCAGTTATCTTCCCTACAGGCCAGAGCCGATATATTGAACGGCAAAAAACTGGATTTCGATGAGCAAAGTTTAGCCTTGTATGATACCGAGGCCCCCCATTTTGAGCTAAGTAAATTTGATCTAATATTACAACAACTTGATAAATTGTTACCGGGTGATGAGCCGTTAATAGACAAAGCCAAAAAATTTAACCATCAGTTTATTATTCCTAAAGATAGATTATCGAAAGTGTTTGAGATTGCCATCAAAGCCTGCCGCGAGCGAACAAGGGTTTTTGTCGAACTAGTTAAAAATGAAAATTTTCAATTGGAGTTCGTGACCGACAAACCCTGGAGCGGTTATAACTGGTATAAAGGCAATTCCTTTTCGTTGATTCAGGTCAATACTGAACATCCAATTTATATTTCGCGAGCCATTGACCTTGGGTGTCATGAAGGTTATCCCGGACATCACACCTATAATGCTTTGTTAGAAGCTAATTTGGTTAAAAAACGTGGCTGGAAGGAATTTACCGTTTATCCTCTGTTTAGCCCTCAATCGCTTATTGCTGAAGGCAGTGCCAACTACGGTATTGAAATGGCATTTCCTGGCGATGAAAAGATCCTATTTGAAAAAGAAATGCTGTTTCCGATAGCGGGTATTAACCCTTCTTTGGCAGAGCGTTATCAGGAATATGCGAAACTTACCGCAACACTAAAATATGTCGGTAATGAATTGGCTCGCCTATATATCAATGGCAAAATCGATAAGCAAGAAGCTATAAAGCTAGTACAAAAATACACTTTGGTTGGTGAAAAAAAGGCGGCTCAAAGAATTGATTTTTGGGATACATATGGCGCTTACGTGATCAACTACAATTGGGGTAAAGATATGGTAAAGAACTGGGTAGAATCGGGTAGTGACCAATCCCGAAAAGGTCGCTGGAAACGATTCGCAAAATTATTATCTTCGCCTCGTTTACCCTCAACCTTAAATTAATTATTATAAACAGAGAGACAATTTTGCCAAACCTCAATCAAACAGATAATCAGCCAAATATCATTGCCTCGCCTTGCATTAGCAATTGCTGTTTAGACGATGAAGACATTTGTTTAGGTTGTTTTCGGCATATCGATGAAATCATTGGGTGGCACGGCGCTGATCGCGAACGGCGGCTAAAGATTTTACAAAATACCAAAGAGCGAAAAGCAAAATCTGGCAATCGCTGGTTGGATTAATTTGGCTGACTTTACAGAGTTGCAAAGGATTTATTGGTTGCTAAATGTTTTATGTAACCATTTAGGTCTTGATAAGCGTCTTTTTCGGTAGCAAAGGGCCCGATGGGTATACCCTTACGAACGCGATAATGATAGCCGGTATCATCTAATACGAAACGATCGCTACGACGGAAGAAAGAAGCAGGAAAATATCCTTGATGTCGGCTTTGATGACTCATCACAAAATCCTTTTGAATTTTCATGGGTGCACATACTACAGGACCTTTGTCAGCTAGTCTGTCAGAAATAGTGGTCAGTTTTTGTGAGAGATCGTCCATAGTTAGCCTGGATGCTGGTTGAATTATTAAAGCTTCTGCCCCCAGCCTAACTTAGACCTCAATACCTCAAAATAATCATAATCCAGCGGATGAACCAGACGCATTTCAATTGGATATTGCTTAATCTGAATTCGATCGCCCGGCTCCAACGAAATAATTACTTGGCCATCACAACTCAGTTTAGGATTATGCGGATTACCGTCAGAAATCACGATATTGATGACTTTTTGTTTATTGACCGCAATTGGTCTGCTGGTTAATGTGTGCGGACACATAGGTACCAACACAATGGTATCGGTTTGCGGCGCAAGGATTGGTCCACCACCTGAGAGTGAATAAGCGGTTGAACCGGTAGGAGTTGACACAATTAATCCATCGGAGCGCTGGCTATATACAAATTGGCGATCCATGTAAAGTTCAAACTGGATCATACGTGCGATTTCGCCGGGGTAAAGTACCACATCATTTACTGCGTTGGATGAGCCAATTGAATGATCATTTCTGAAAACTTCGGCGTGTAATAAAAACCGGTTTTCTAAACTGTATTGACCTTCAAGAATAGGTGGAACACGGGTGTCGACTTCAGTTGGTCTGATATCGGTTAGAAATCCCAAATGACCGCGGTTTATCCCCAATAGTGGTACTTGACTATCGACTAGTTCACGAGCTGTTTTTAGCATGCTGCCGTCGCCACCAACCACAATCACCAAATCGCTATGATCGCCAATTTGGTCGAAAGGAATTTTCTTTCCATTTCCGCTAGGGAAATTATGCTCGCCAGATTCAGGTAGAAAAACTTCCATTCCCCGCTTGTCGATCAGTTCGCATAACACATCGATGGTTTCTTGAGCCGCCTTGCTATCAGGTTTGCCGACCAGTCCGATTTTTTTGAAGGCTTTTGAGTGAGGCATAAAAGTCCCAGAGTTTGCTACTATTGAAATTAGCGTTTTAATCCCAAATATAGGAGGTATATCAACCTATGCTGAATATCGAAAATCTGCTAATAATCTAATCTTTTTTGTTGATTATCAAGGATATACTGACATTATAATAGAATATGACGGAAAAATAAGAAATAGTCCATGAAAGAACGTGATTTAATTTTAATGAAATCCCTGATCGAGTCCTATGTTAGGCAGGGTACGCCTATCGGGTCGAAGGCATTGTTAAAATCGTCTCATCTGGCGGTTAGCCCCGCTACCGTGCGTAATGTAATGGCTGATCTCGAGCGACAAGGCTTGGTTCTCTCGCCGCATACATCTGCTGGTAGAATTCCGACGACTCAGGGTTTGAGGATTTTTGTTGATCAAATTATCCAAGTTCGAACTTTGAGATCGGACGTAGTCGCCCATGTTAAGCAAAATCTGGATCCTCGCCAGGAAACCAGAGCTCTGTTAGGTAATGCCTCGAATTTGCTTTCTGATATGACAAAAATGGCAAGTCTGGTGCAAATTCCCTGTGCACCGGTTAATCGTCTGCAACACATTGACTTTGTGCCTTTATCCGATAAACGGTTGCTTGTAGTCATGGTCCTGGAAAATGATGAAATTCAAAATCGAGTGATACGGGTCGATCGAGATTATCAGCGCGATGAGTTGACTCAAATGGCGAATTATTTAAATAAGCAACTGGTCGGTAAAGACATCCATAGCGCTCGCCAGGAATTATTTGGCCAGATGTTAAAAGAAAAGCAGGAATTGGACGTGTTATTACAAGACGCCATCGATTTTGCTGAACAAGGCTTTGAGCAGTCTGAAAACTTGGCCGCGCAATCGAGTGATGCGTTTCATTTATCCGGCCAGACCAATCTTGTTTCAATGGCATCCCACGGTCAACTGGATAACATCGATCAGATCTTCGCGGCTTTTAAGCAAAAACAACAAATCATGAGCTTGCTTGACCGCTCATTAGCGGCCAAAGGGGTTAAGATCTTTATCGGTGAAGAGTCCGGTAGTCAAGGCCTCAGCGGTTGCAGTATTGTGACAGCGCCCTATAAACAGCGGGGCGAAGCGGTGGGTGTATTAGCAGTCGTCGGTCCTACCAGAATGCAATATGACAAAGTCATTCCGATTGTCGATGTCACCGCTAAAATGCTTTCTTCAGCGTTAGATCATAAAGCGGGTTAGAGCTTCGTCTTGGCAAACATTTTATTAAAGCGAGCTTGGTTAAATCCCGACATTTGATAGTTTCCTGATAATATTAACGGTACGCCCCTACCGCCAAGTATTTTAAATTCTCTAAGATAACCTTCTGAATGATTAATGTTCTTTTCGACATAATCGATATTTTTTTCAGCAAAGTATTTCCGTGCCTTGGCACAATAACGGCATCGAGTGGTGGTGTACATGACTAACATGTTGGTTTGCTGATTGACACCAAAGTCAATTGGGACAAATTTCACTTCGACTTGTTTATAACTAACGATCCGTTTGGCTAATTCTTTTTCGTCTAACTCTTCAGCATTTTCTTTATTTGGTGGCTTGTCTGTAAAATGTACCACACCCTTGTGGTCGGTCCATTTATATATCTTAGCGATGGTTATTTCGGAAAATAGGATGGCAATAAGAATTGTCAGGAAAATTATCATTCGATTCATGGGGCTATCTCCTTATAGTGTTTCGAAAGATCTTTCACTATTTTGCTCTATTTCCGAAAGAATGGATAACCAATCATACCTCAATATAGAATAATCCATTATCCAAAGATCAACAGGCCCTAGGCCAGTGTCACTATTTTAGTGGATATTAAGGCGAAATCGCGCAGCAATAGCCAGCTATTGGTAGCGAGTTCAACGAAGAGAGCCGCTAAAATAGTTGTGCTGGCTGGCTTCCCTTATCCCGAACTGAGGTTATTTAGCCAAAATCCGCTTGAAACTGCCCAACTTAGCCCCATATTCAAAGCAATCTATATAAAACACGTTAAACATAGGGTTATTTGCCAACAAAACCCTATAAGTCTCGCATTTAGGAGCAGTTAAAATGAGTAGCAATGGGGATAATAATCCTGAAGAACAGGTTGAAACAGTTGAAACAGTTGAAACAGTTGAAACAGTTGAAACAGTTGAAGTGGTTGAAGTGGTTGAAGTGGTTGAAGAACAAACTTCTGAGAAACCGGAAACCGAGGAGTTAAACTTTGAAGAGCAAGTGACCGCACTCAATGAACAGCTTGATTCTGCATTAAAACAAGCCGACACCCATAAAGATACGGCGCTTAGAGCAAAAGCCGAAACGGAGAATATTCGCCGTCGTGCCGAGCGTGAAGTCAGCAATGCCAGCAAATTCGCTTTAGAAAGGTTTGCTAAAGAGATTTTAGGTGTAGTGGATAGCCTGGAAAAAGCTTTAGAACAACCCGCTGAAGGTGCCGAACAGTCGGCTATGCACGAAGGTATTGAGCTAACTTACAAATTATTGCTGGATACGTTAAACCGGTTTCATATTGAGCAAATTTCTCCACTTGGGGAAAGTTTTGACCCCGGTTTACATGAAGCCATGGTGATGCAAGAAAGTGACGAACATGAACCCAATAGTGTGATGATGGTAGTGCAATCCGGTTACCAATTAAATGGTCGATTGCTCAGACCGGCGCGGGTAATCGTGGCAAAAGGCAAAGCCGCTTCAATCGATGAAAAGGCCTAAGCAAGTTTAGTATTTGGTCAAATATTGTTCTAAATCGAACCAATTTGGCTTGAATTAAAAGATAGCGCCCCCAGATAAAGGGCAACCAGCAAACTTAAATTAATTATATTTTAAATAGACTATTTGTTGAGCCGGTTTTTTAAACGAGCCTTCGAAAAATCCCGCGGCTTTAACAAATAGTTTTCAGGAGAATAAAAATGGGTAAAATTATTGGTATAGATTTAGGTACAACCAACTCTTGTGTGGCGGTACTTGATGGTAAAGATTCACGTGTGATTGAAAATGCCGAAGGCGCAAGAACTACACCTTCGATTGTTGCTTATA
>CAZOBX010000017.1:0-35857 GCA_964578045.1 uncultured Kangiella sp.
GGATCTGAGGTTTACCCTATAAGTACTTGAAATATTTATAAAATTCTATGAAAATCAAGGATAGACAAAATGAAATATGACACAAAGAAAACCTGCTTTTTTGTGTGTTTTTAGAGATCCTAACAGAGTCCTATTTTTGGTAACCTATTGTTTTACTACGGGTTATACCTTAGTCTTAAGCTTTCAAATAAAATGATATGATGCCAAGGCATAAGATCCGCTGGCGTTTGAATTCATTGTTAGGCAAACCAATCGAAAAGTTATCCATGAAACTCTACTACACTCCAAGATCTCATTTTTCGCGTAAAGTACTAATTTTAATTAATGCTTGGGAAATCGATGTTCAATTGATTGATGTTGGAAATGTAGCGACATCATCGACGGGTACATTTGGGGGTAATCCTTTGATGAAGGTCCCTACACTTGTTGAAGACAAATTATGGATAATTGACTCAGATAATATAGCGCAATATTTAGTGCGAAAACATGATTTACAAGACAGATTTGAAGTGTTAACAACGGATATCCACACCTTAAATGCACGGGCAATCCTCAATGGAATTATGTCTGCGGACGTTGAAATTCTTTTGGCCCGTCGAACGGGAATAGATACAAGCCTTTATCAGCGCTTCGATAAAACTATTGAAACTATAAAAACAGGGTTGGATTGGTTGGAATATAACGTTGCAATTTTTACCACAAGGCCTACTTATCTCTGCTTCCATCTAGTTTGTATGTGGGATCACCTATCACTCTATAAAACTTTGGATTTAAATTACTCCAGGCTGGAAAAGCATGTTAACAAGTTGTCTCAATTGTCTTTTGTGGCTGCAAATGCTCCAAAATAGGAAGGAGGGATAGACTAAAAATTTGCCTAACAAGCGCAGGTTGTCGGAACACCTTTCCGCTCGTTGCTGCAAGTCATCCGCAGCTGCGAGCGTTTAGTATGAGCAAAGAATTATTAGGAATCGGGAAATATGCGGTACAAAATTACTTTAGTTATTGTTTTACTAACTCTATTCAGCTGTGCTGGTACAAGCAAAGCAGACTGAGCTCAATTAGTAAAAGAAGCTAAAATCAATATTGTTTACAACCCATATCCAACTGCTGATATATCGATTGATCAATGGAATAGCTATTATTTGGCGCTCTCGAGAGAATATGGGAATACGGAACAAAGATTTGACGATCAAAATTTGGTCGTATATTTTAACAACCCAGAAAGTACAACCTATGCATTTACCTTAGTAGGTCACCCTGCACATCCCGCGTGGATAACACGACGAGCGGTCGAACAGGCAGGTACGATAAACATGCAACAGATAGGATACTTCGCAGGGAAAGAAGTACATTTTGCTAAACTCTTTAAGCAATACCTCGATTTAAACGAAAAAATTAAGGCAAATATTCATGGTAAAAACCATGCGATAAATATTTCTCATAAAGAGATTGCCATTAATGAACATGAATTTATTCTCGAAAATGATTCTCATTTAGAAGTAGCCCAAGCGCAAGAATTGCTTTATGAAAATGCGAAGGATGTCTGCAAAGGAAAAATGCCCTCATTTGGTAAATATAAGTTTGAGACTAGAAAGCCGCTGTCAGTTACGGCAAAAGAAGAAGGCGAGACTACATTTTATTTCGCACAAGAAATTCAATGTGTTGATGAACTCGACAACCCACCAGAGCTTAAAAAGTCAACTATATCAATAAAACAAGAAAGTGAAATAAAAGTGGCGGTAAAGCAATTGACAGCAGAATATTTAGATAGAAAAGACAAAGGTGAGCTAGAAACGGCATACAATTATCTCACAGATAGCTTGAAGAATATGAACAGTTTTGATATCTGGGAAAAAAGAGAAAATCAATATTTCGATACTACTGGCGAATTACTTAACCGTGATATTTGGCGACTGACTATATACAATAATCCTAAGAACTCATCACAACCGGGAATTTACGTAGCTGCAGATTACGAAAGTAAATATAAGAATACTCCGATACATTGTGGATACGTAATTTGGTTTCTACCTCCGGATGGTACAAAAATCTATAAGGTTATGCGTGAAGAGTTCGGACATATGAGAAATGATATTTTAAAACAAATACCTAAAAACGAATTGCAAAATGTTCGCAAACAAATCGGCTGCCGAGTCATTTGACAATGCTTGGCATTCGACAAAAAAATGCGCTGCGCAACTTTGCGAATGCGCTCAGCGTTCAAGGTATAAAATTGATAATATTCAGAATATGCTATTTCGCTATTGTTTTTGTTCTTGCTGGATGTGCTTATACTTTCACAACCGCGATTAGTCTGGAGACAAAAATATTAAGGATCACGCCGTTAGGGATAAATGCCGAAGATGCAAGGAATATAGTTGAAAAAGAATTTGGAAAAGAACGTTTTGATAGTCATGGATTAGCAATAAAAAGGGTAAATGGCTGGGCGTCAGCAAGTGCGTACTCAAGTATTGTAACTGCTTCTACTAAGGAAGCATATTATTTTTCTTTCAAATTAGGTACACATCCTTCCAGCTATATCGTTTTACCGACATATGTTTATGCTGATTGGTATTTCAATAAGAACAACCAATTAGTGCGAGTTACAGTGAGAAAAATAATTGATGCACTTTAGCAATCATGTAACCAGACCGTGCAGATGACGCGGTACCTGACGGCATCGTTAATATCTAAAAGAGAAATTCATGAAAAAATTAGTTTAAGTATTTATATCTTTCTTATCAATTATTGCAAATGCGTGGAATTAGGTGGAACAACTATTTCAAAAACCATGATGGCTAATGGTTATGATGCGAAAATATTTATTCAAGCTGAAGGCGAAGCTGTAAGAGACGGAAGTCACTGTCATAATAATTCATCATGGGATTACGTACTTTCCACAGAAGACGGAATTGGTAAGCAGATGCTTTCACAGTTATTAATGGCTTTCGCTGCTAAAAAGACCATAAAACGAATTGGAAGCGATGTCTGTATAGTAAATGGGAACATTGAAGAATTAACACGACTCGAAATATATTAAAAAAATGTTAACCAATCGGAGCAGTCGATGCAAAAAACGCAACGACTGTCCTCGGTGTTAACGACTCTTGCTCCTCACACAACTAACATTCTTAGAAGACAAACTTCAACGTCGCCTTTTCGGACTCTACCAACCTTTGAATTTAAACGCCTGAAAATTTATAAGAAAAAATCAAGATCATTACAGCGGCTAATAAAACTACAGAACATGAATAACGTGATATATAACACTTTGATATTCCTCACCAAAACGAATTAGATATTTTTTTGTGATATTGCTTCTTCACAAAGATTAAAAAAATTTAATCTTTGTGTAACCTTTAGTTCATTTTCAGAACTTACAATAACGTTTCTTTAATAACATTTGAGTAAAAATCATGAAAAGAAGGCACATCTACTTGGGGTTATCCCTCTCGTTGACCGCTCTAATTACAGCCTGCGCGTCAGCATCTAATTTGACACCTGAGAAGCAAATGTTTGATCTAGAGACAAAAGTAATATCGAGTGATAAAGGCTCAGAAAATCACGTTTACAGTTTAGACACCAAAGTCATTCAAACTGAAAAGTCCTTTGAAGCGCATGTTTATGATTCAGAAACTATAGTAATCCCATCTAGCAATTTAACTAAACAATCAACAAAAAAAAGTGAGTTGATTGGTCGCTGGCAAGGCGGAATTTCCATGGGTAACCACGAGCACCCTCTTACTTTTGAAGTAAACAAAGATATCGACGGACGACTATCAGCAAGCTATACCTATTGGGGTATGGATACTCGCGGAATGGGGGCAGCCAATGAAGAAAACAAATTCCTCGACTTCATCAACGGAGAGATCAAATTCCTATTACCTGATGCAGGTGTCAAGTTTGAAGGCAATCTTGTTTCATCAACATTAATAGAAGGAACCGTTGAATGGATGGGATTGAGCCAACCCTTACAACTCAATAAGATATCGCCATCGAAAGCAAAGGATAAAAAGTCAAAACACTCGATGACAAAACATAAACGACTCAATATCGCGATTTTAGTCTTTGATGGTGTCGATGTATTGGATTGGGCTGGTCCATTGGAAGTGTTTGAAAATGCACATAGTTTCAACACTTTTACCGTTGCACCGGTGATGAAGGCGTATGATGGTAATAGTTATCGAGTTACTCCTAAATACACTTTTGCCAATATGCCTAAAGCCGATATTCTGATAGTTCCAGGCGGTTCCGTTGCACCTCTATTTCATCAGCCAAAAATCATGGATTGGATTAAGACTACATCCGAGCAAGCAGATATCACCATGTCGGTGTGTAATGCTGCAAATTTGTTGGCGGGAGCCTCAATGTTAAACGGTCTTAAAGCTACTACTCATGGCAGTTGGATGAATTGGTTGAAGAGGCAGGCATCACAACATAGTTTCACCGCTGTAGCCGGACAGCGATTCGTCGATAATGGTAAAATAGTGACCACTGCAGGTGTTTCATCCGGAATTGACGGAGCGCTACACGTTGTCGCTCGACTCAAAGGGCTGGCGCGCGCGCGAATGGCAGCGAGCATGATGGAATATTATTGGCAACCTGACAATACTGAACAGTATAACTAATAATATTTTACGCTGTGATTTAGCGGAAATTGAATGACTATGAATAATATTTGTAAAAACGACCATGAGTAGCTGATGATGAAAATTTTACTGATTGAAGATGACCAAGAGGTAGCCGACTATATTGTCAAGGGACTCAATGAATCTGGTCATTATGTCGAACATATTATCAACGGTAAACACGGTCTAACTTTGGCGATGGGGAATGAATTCAACGTAATCATTGTCGATCGGATGTTGCCTGAGTTAGATGGATTATCCATAGTCAAGGCGTTACGCGCCATAGGAAAAAACACCCCAATACTTTTTTTATCGGCGTTAGGGGATGTTGACGAAAGAGTTAAAGGGCTCAAGGCCGGGGGCGACGACTATTTAGTCAAACCCTTTGCCTTCAGTGAACTTCTCGCTCGTCTAGAAGTATTAGCCAGACGTACTAATACAAGTTCTATTGAAGAACAGACCGTTCTTACTTTTGCAGATCTAAAAATAGACCTGCTAAAACGTAAAGTAACAAGAAGCGAAAAAATTATCGCATTACACGCCAAGGAATTTAACTTGCTTGAACAACTCGTTCGAAATTCAGGTCGAGTGCTTACACGAACCATGCTATTAGAAAATGTCTGGGGTTATCACTTCGATACCCAGACGAATGTTATCGATGTTCATATCAGCAAGTTGAGAAAGAAAATCGACGATGGGTTTTCATCGCCGCTGTTGCATACGGTTCGCGGCGCGGGTTACAAGATTGACCATCATGTTGAATAGTTACATCGGTCGATTAGTTTTGATTTATGGTTTTGCTATGGGGCTGATCATTGGCGCAGGTTATGTTTATTATGATGATTGGCTAGAACAAAACGTATCGGCATTAGAGCAGGTTGTATTCTCGGAATGCAAACTCTGTTCATATCAATCACTTTATCAGCAACAAGGCATAAAGGTACTAACTGACACAATGAATAAACGAGCCAGTCAAACGGGGCTCGACTATTTATTATTGAAAGATGGCGCACCTATTGAAGGAAATTTACCGTGGAACAAGAATTTAAGACGCCATTTCGAGCAGGGCAACTCTGTAATAAAATCGAAAACGTCACAAATCGATACCCAAACTATTCATTTAGGTCGTGACCTTCACGCTGGAACTGACACCATAAGTATCAACGTTGATGACACTTATATTCTTATAACAAAGGAATATTTGAAGATTTCGCCTGATACATTTATCCCTGGAAAGAAACATCCTGCCAGCAGTTCTTGGATTGAAGGCGACACGGCGCAAAAAGTTAAAAGCGGTCGGACTGAAATTGACCCTCAGCAACATGTTTATTTTACCGAAAATATTAAGGGAATAACGGGCCAAATCGCATTGATTGGTATGGCACTAATTTTTCTCGGATTTATAGCGACCATGGTTATCGCTTGGAAAATTCACCGTAAACTTAAAATCATCAACTGTACAGCCGATCACATCATCATTCATCAGGATTTAGCTCGAAGAATTCCACATTCAGGTGGTAACAATGAGTTTGACCATCTGGCGATTAATCTGAATAAGATGCTAGCGAAAATAGAGTCGAAGATAGAGGACATCAAACAGATATCTAATAATATCGCCCATGACCTTCGTACCCCGTTAACATCGCTGCATAACAAACTTGAACAGTTGGAGTTGCAGAACCCGCAAGTATCAAACCTGACTGACCAGGTGAATCAATTACTGAATACCTTTAACGCACTTTTAAGAATCAGTCATCTTGAAGCGGGTAATGCTAATATTTGTATGCAACGAGTTGATTTAACCTCCCTTGTGACAGATGTGATCGACCTATACCTGCCACTGGCAGAGGAAAAAGGTCAGGTCATTTCTATGGCATTAGAGTCACATTCGGTTAAAGCCGATATCAACTTGTTATTTCAAGTAGTTGCCAATTTAGTTGAAAACGCGATTAAATGCGCGCCAGAGAATAGCAACATTTTTATTGGCTCAGCAGAGCAAAAAGGTCATGTAATTATCAGTATAAAAGATGAAGGTCCAGGCGTTCCAGATGACCAGCTTGAAAATATCGTAGAACGATTTGTAAGGTTGGACAAAACTAGAAATACTCCTGGAAACGGGTTAGGACTCAGTATGGTGAGAGCTATTGCTGAAGCACATCAAGGGCGTCTTATTCTTGAAAATTTATCGAATGGTTTTAATGCGTCTATTTCAATTCATTCCTGAGTTAAACTTTAATCTTGAACAAAATATGTATTGGATACAACTGTCCAATAACATTTGCTAGAAACACAATTAAATAGAGGAAATCGTATGAAAACAAGCCGTATTTTAATGGCTTTTATCGCTTTAGGATTATGCTGGTCAACTATAGCTAGGGAAAGTAATCAAGCGTATAAAGATGAGATAAAAACAATAGTCGAGACCTTCAGGTTATCAATTATCAATAAAGATAAAGAAACATTCAAATCACTTTTTTATAGTGAAAGCACCCCATGGATTGTAGTATTTAGTGATGAAATGGTAAATGCAAAACGAAAGGTAAAACCTGACTTCCCACGTACAGTCAATTTTGGAAAATCTGGACCTCCAGTCAAAATGATTTCCGATACAGAGAAGCAAGAAGAGAAAATGTGGAACATCCAAATAGAAACGGATGGCTATTTAGGTTCAGTTCATTTCAATTATAGTGACCACAAAAATGGTAAAAAAAGGGCATTTGGTACTGAAGCATGGGATTTAGTCCGAGAAGGATCCGGCTGGAAAATTGTGTCTGTAAAGTATACGGTTACTGAAGTTTAAGTTTTTATGGACAACGATAGCTAACCAGATATTGGTGCAGGTTGCTAACCTCCTGTTAGCACCTGCAGAACTCCACTATCAGGCCTACGTTAGTTCAAATTCAATTCACCACCAATGCAATATTTTGCAATCAAATTAATAAATATTGGTGTAAAAATGCATAAAATTTGTCTCTACCTATTCATAACCATCGCTATAGGTTTTTCGATCTTTACTGAAGCAGGAAACTAAATAATATGAAAACAAAAATATTTTCTTCAAGTCTCATTGGGACACTCATTGTTTTGCTGACAGCATGTGCCAGCAATGATCTTCCTAGAATTGTTAACACCGGAGTTCAGGCTACTTTAGCCGAAACGATTGATGCTTATCTTGACGTTAATCAAAGCAATGATGAGCCAGGGTTAAGTATCCTGGTAAGAAAAGATGGAGAGCTTGTTTACAAAAAAAGTAGAGGCATGGCCAATAAATTAACAGGGCAATCAATCACCAACCAAACGGGCTTTCGGTTGGCGTCAGTGAGCAAACCCTTTGTTGCCCTTTCGATAATGCAGTTCTACGAGCAGCAACGAATATCGTTAGAAGATTCAATTTTAATTTATTTACCCGAGCTGTCGTCATCATGGCAGAGTATTACTATTCATCAATTATTAGCGCACCGCTCAGGTATTCCAGACTTTCTAAATGACTTACACCTCGAAGAAAAATATGACGACATAACCAATCAAAATGTGCTCGATTACTTTATCGACAATGATATGCTTGAATTTACTCCAGGTAGTAAATCCGACTACAGTAATAGCGGATATCTTCTGTTAGCTAAAATTATCGAGCGGATCACAGGTGACCGTTTTGAAGATTATATGTTGAACAATCTGTTTATTCATATTGGCATGACCAATAGCTATATCGCAGATGAATTTTCGACCGCTCAACCAAATGATGCCCTTAACTATGCAGACAGAAGTACTTTATGGGGGTTTAATCTTTATATCAATGGCGGTGATGGACAGGTAACTTCGATTGATGATATGAACTTATTTGTGCAAGCCTTGCTAGAAGGCTCCATTGTCTCAATTGAAACATTGGACTTAATGAGGCAGATTTACTCCAATCTCGAACAAGGAAACCACGGTTACAGCTGGTTTGTAGGCACAAGTGATCAAGACCACTTCCATGCAGGAGGTTCAATGGATGGGTTTGAATCAAAATTAATCATCGAACCAAGTAAAGAGCTACAATATGTAGCATTGAGTAATGGAGGTCAACTTACGGCGATACATATAGGAAATATTTATGCGCTGCTTAGTCAATTCTATAGTCAAAAATAGCCGCATCTATTGGTTAATAGAATTACTGTTGTAACTAAAACGGTATTTGGTCACAGCTCAATTTCAGGCGGGAGAATAGTAATTTTTCTGATATGCAGGGTATCACCATCAGAATTTGAGCACCCTTGTATACGAATAACACATACTCTCGCTGGTGCGAACCAGCCGCATCACTGAAAGCGATTGGCAGTCTAAGTATGACTGATCTCAAGCTCGAATGACTATAAATGGCCGACTGCGGATCTCGCAATAGACGTTTCATTCTGTCCACTTTATCTTGTGATTGAAGCCGCTCGACATTTCAAGAATAATTATGACTTCTCGAAAAACGGACGTTCAAGAGTACTCTGCTCCTTTATGAGTAGTAATTGAAACATGATTTCTGATTTGTTTGGCTGGTTCATCATCAACCCCTTGCACCAATAAATAGTACTCGTCACAAGTAGTATTTGTCGAGAGTAATGAAAGCAACAATAGACAGCCAAATAACTAAGTCATCAACAGTAAGTCCTCAAAATACAGTCTGAAAAAACTACAATCATTCTCCTCCAACCTCTTCTAAATACTCAAGTTTCTATATTAGCTGCCGATAAAATATTACCAACAAATTTGATATCTCAAGATGCTAATACAACAATTAGAAGAAAAATCTCGATTAGGTAAGATTTTAGTCAAACGTCAATATATCAGCGAACGCGAACTTACCGAGGCGCTTGTTTATCAAGCCACCCACGATGTACGAATTGGTGAAGCTCTTATGGCGCTCGAACTGATTACGCCATTGCAACTCAAAAGAGCGCTCAGGCGCCAAAACTGGCTGCGTACTTTTGCCGCGGGTGTAGCGCTGGTTGTTACCCCATTTACCCCGGCTTTGGCTGCAGGAAATGGAACGATAAGTAGCACTTCGAGCGCTTCTAGCCAAATCTCTTTGACCATTTTGCCCAAGAGTCAGGCGCAAGGTAATGGCGAACTTAAGTTTTCATCGAATAATCAGTCGACTGAAAGCGGTTTTTGTACCAGCGAATTTGGCGCGGATCTTTTTCGGGTCAAACTTACCGGGTCAGGCGAAAATGGCAATTTTTATGTTTCAAATAGTGGCCACAGCCAGGTTGAATATCAGGTATCTTACAAGCACCAACAGCAAGCATTTCAACCGCTTCAGGCCAATCAACTTTCCCATTTGTATTCTAATCTTGCGGTTGAAAAACGATGCAAGGATGCTTATTCAAACCAGTTGAAGGTCGCGTTTCCTGAACAGCGATACTCATCTATTTCTTCGGCACCCTATAGCGGCGTACTGACCTTAACGATTGCTGCAGAGTAAACTTAAAGGGTCTGGTTAATTTCGAGTCGCAATGACGAAATTCGTCATCCTAATCTTTCAGCGGCTGCATCCTCAATAAACCTCGAAAATGATTGACATTTAGCTCGTAACATATTGTAATAGAAAGAAAAACTACCGAGCTAACTTGTGCGAATCTCTATTTCAATTTTTTTGGCCGCTATTGGCTTTTTATCCTCCTCAAATCCCGCTGTGGCCGGCATGTCTTTAAGTCAGGCAATCATCCACTTTGAAGAGGGGGGCGAGCGAAGCCGTGATATTGAAGTCTTTAATCAGGGCCAGGAAACTCTGTATATCAGGGTAATACCAAGCATTATTCATGAGCCCGGTACCGCACAGGAAAAACGGGAAAAATACCGTGATCCCAGAGAAGCCGGTTTGTTGGTATCACCCCAGCGCTTGGTGATTGCGCCCGGCGGTCGAAAGCGTATACGGTTTGTACGATTGGATAAACCGCTTCCCTCAAAAAACAATCAAGAGCAAAATGAAAACGTCCCGGCTATTACAGCCAAAGATCGCGTTTTTAGAGTCTTGGTCAAGCCTGAAGTGGGCGAAGTCAAAAGCTCCGAAACGGCAGTCAAAATAGTGGTTGCTTATGAAGTTTTAGTGCTTTCACAACCCAATCAAGCCAAGGTCGATCTAAAAGGAACGCTGAATGGCAAGATATTGCAGATCACCAATCACGGCAACACTAACGTATTATTGTTAGAAGGGCATCAATGCCCCAAAGGTCAATCCCGCCAAGATGAAATGAACCAATGCGTTAAACTTGGCGGCAAGCGGATTTATGCAGGCAATCAATGGCAGGTGGAAGTGCCGTATTTAACGCCGGTTTCCTTTCAAATTTCAAAGGGACTTGAGAATTCAATAAAAACCTTCAAACTCGTTCAATAATGCCAAAATTAATTAATATCTGGTGGGTAACCAGCTGGCTTTTATTGTCATCGGGTGTCGTTGCTGCCCAGCAAGCTAATGAATTAGCGGGTGACGATATAACTGTTGAGCTTTTGATGCAAAAGGAAGAATTTCTGAGCGCGGAAAAAGCCAGAGTTGCAGCGGAAGCGTTAGCCAAAGCTGAAGCAAAAGCGACGTTGGATGCAGATCGCAAAGGTCAATTATCCCCAGCGACTGATATTAAATCAGCCCTGCTGATTACAAGCGGAATCCCCGAAGGATTTGATGATCTTTTGGCCCCGCAGGTGGCTCTGGTTGATATCTACTTCAATGGACAACCGTTGCTGTCCAGCATGCTGAACTACACTCAGGATTGGATCCAGTTTGAAAGACCGCGAGAGATCTTAGAGTTACTCACTGAGTTGACTGACCTGCCAAGAATTTTGCAGGAACTGAGTACCAAATTGGCGCCCAATACCGGGTTAGTTTGTTATTACAAATCCCAACGAAACTGCGGCACATTGTCTCCAGAAATTGTCGGAGTTATTTTTGACGAAAGTTTATTTCGGCTAGACCTTTTTATTAGTCCAAGCTACATTAGTCAAACAAGACTGCAAATCGATCAGTATTTACCGGCCTCTACCAGTCAACTTTCATTTATCAACTCCATTTCGTTGGCAGCCTTTGGAGGGGAAAACATTGAAGATGCCCATACCCTTCAACTCAACAGTGTCTTAGGATATCAGAACTATCGATTGCAGATGAATATCGACAATGATAGCGAAAACCAAACCCGGCTAGATCAACTATCCTTTGTTTATGACTATCGAGACATTGCCTATGAGATCGGCTCGTTCAAAAGTTTTACTCAGTCGAATGGCTTCTATACCCAGCGAGATTTTATCGGTGCTAGAATACAAACTTCCTTATCCAGTCGTACTGATTTAGAGCAAGTGAGCGGCAGTTCTATTTTTGTCTTTTTAAACGAGCGATCACGAGTTGATGTTTATAAAGACGGCCAACTTATCGATAGTCGAAATTACGACGCTGGTAATAAAGAAATTGATACTCGAGATTTTCCCGGTGGTGCATACAATATTGAACTAAAAATAACCGGGGTGAGTGGCCGAGAATCCAGTGAAACTCATTTTTATTCCAAGTCACTGCAATTACCTCCTTTAGGCGAAACACTTTATTTCGCTGAATTTGGTGTGCCAGAGTCATCGGTGGATCAAAGGGTCTATCGAACCCCTCATGCCGAGTCTCATTCGGTCTTACGAGCAGGTTTAATCACCCGAATATCCGAAAAATTCGGAATGAATGCGTCTATTGTGGTTAATTCTGACGATTTTAGTGGGGAGTTTGGAAGTTTTATTTTGGCGGACAGGGTCAGTTTTCAAAATAACTACCTGGTGAGTAAGCGAGACGGACTGGGCAGTTTTTACCAATTGGATGTTAGTTATCAACCGTTAATCTTTACTGCCAGTTATCGTAAAACCAATCGTGATGAACAGGTCAATTATGGTTTGGAATACGAACTGTTGCAAAATGATAGTCGCCAGATATTATTTAATATCGCCGTGCCCTTGGAATCATCCACGGTTAATCTTTTTGCTCGTGAAAGTCAGAGAATTGACCAAGAAAGAACCAGGGTATTCGGTGTAAGCTGGCGAAAAAACCTTTATCGAGGGGTTGGTAATCTGATCGATTTTTCGATTGACGCAACCCGAGATGATATTGAAACGCGGGTATTGTTTGGTTTTAATATGCGTATATTCACGAGGCGGGTGGGCATTGACCTATCAGCCAGACAAAATCACAAAAAACTACGTGCAAACAATTCCGAAGATAATGTCAATAATCATGTGGATCGACGATTGCGGGTGGCTTTCAAAAATCAATCAGAAAGTTTTGGGGCATTATCCAACGTTATCGAAGTGAATCAGGAAGAGTTTCAAACCACAGCCAGCCTTAAGTCAGAATTGAATAATGAACACGGATATGGCCGAGTTGAATTTGATCAAGTCAGATCGGAGGGTGATAAGCGCCTGAGTTATTCGATGACCGGGCATTTTAATGTTGTTGCCAGTGATGGTAAAGTGGCGATCGGAGGTAACCGAAGAAATAGCGCCGGAGTCATGATCAATTTGGAATCAATAGTTTCTGACTCACTCAGTTTTGCGGTCATCATTAACGGCGTGGCACGAGCCAAAATTGATGCCGGCAAAAGTCGTTTTATTGCACTACGGCCCTTTGAGACTTACCAAATATTATTGTCTCCGCGCGGTGAAACCTTAGTTAATTTTGATAATAAACCGCGAGTCGTAACGCTCTATCCCGGTAATATCGAAAATCTGTCCTGGCAGATTAATTCGGTCAAAGTGGTTATTATGCAGGTTCTTGATAGCCAAAACCAGGCTGTAGCAAACGCTCGATTAAAAGATTTTAAAGGTTATGCCAAAACCGATGATTTAGGCTGGATCCAGTTAAGACTGGAAAAAAGTGGTGAGCTCGATTTTGTCGATTTGAAGGGACAAGAATGCAGAGTGAATATTTCTGAAAAGGAGTTAGCTGAAACCGTGAATTATTTGTCTGAAAAAAGTTGTTTATAGATTGAGAAAAGTGTAAATAGGTATATCTTGATCTAAATTAGGATGGATTGCGCCTCGCCAACCTCACTTACAACGGACTTGTATTTTTGTTTTTATTCGAGTTTATTCAGGCGAAATAGTCATGGTTAATGTGCCGCGATATCTACCCGGATTAGCGGCTTGTAAATCTTGCCGTCGAATTCGAATACGAATGTTTGCACTAAGGCCATCACTGCAATTTAGCTGATCGGATGCGCCGTCTTGGCGAGTTAAAGGTCGACCTTCGCGGATCCGTCTTGTTCCGTTTGTGCCTGTCTGGTCATTATAGAATACCCGATAAGGCAGGCTATCGATCCCATTGGAAATTTCAAAGCTGCCACCAGCACCGTCTCCAAACATTACAATCTGATAGCGGCCGTTGGGGATCACATTGGCGCAGACATTTTTATCGTCTTGAAGCTGGCCGTTTCCCGGATATAAACCAAAATCAAAATCCTGCAGATCGGATATTTTTACGTCAGCGCTGACGGGCAATATTGCCATTGCAATATACAGCAAAGAAAGGGACTTTAAGCTTTGCTGCCAATTCATTATTCGGGGATCATCGTTAAGGTCAAGGTGCCAGAATAAGAACCGCCACCTGCTGCAGCTAGTGCGTTGTTCTCTATTAATAAATCAATATTGGCATTTTCAATAAAACAGCCAAACAGATTAAAAAAGGATCCTGGTGCATTTTGTCCAAGCAGTGCGGTGCTTGAAGAAAGTTCAAGCTGCCCCGCGGTGCCTGTTTGATCGTTGAAAAAAACTCGATAGGGTAAAAATTCTGTACCGTTAGTTAAAGCAAAGGCGTTAATATCTATTCCATCGCCGTCGCCGGTTGCACTCACTCTATATTGTGAAGTGCCGTAGACTCCTATACATAAATTATCATTGGCTGACAAATCGCCACCGCTCCAAGAACCAAAAGAAAAATCGCTAAGGCCGGTGACTCGAGTTAACAGTCCCAAGGTCAATGTAATATCGAGACTCGCACTTGAATTGGAGCCAAGTTGCCCTTGAACGGCGGAAATAGCAGGTTGATTGAATAATAAAAAGACGAATGAAATGATTAAGCTGAATAACAGCTTATTGTGTCGGAAGAGCGTTTGGTAGAAAATATTCATCAATGAAAAAGCAGCTAGACATTTATCTAACTGCTTGCCATATCAATCATTGATTATTCTGGAGCAACAACCATGGTCAATGTTCCACCATAAGTGCCTGCAGGTGCTGAGGCTAAATCGGCATTGGCTACGGTCACTGTGACCGATACATTGTCTGTACCCCCTGCACTACAAGTAGTGTCGCTAGTGTTGGCATTTGCCTGTCCACCAAGAACCACGTTAGTTGTCATTGCGGTAATAGTTGCCGCCGGGATATTAGTAAAATCAACTGCATAAGGAACTGTATTCGAGCCATCGGTCAGAGTAAATGCACTTGAACCACCATCACCTGACATAGTGATATCAAATGTACCTGCACCATTGCGGTATACGCAAAAAGTGTCGGTAGCGATCAAATCCGCGCCGCCGCCGTTAAAAGTTCCCAATGCCAAATCACTCAGGTTAGACACCTGAACCAGATCGTTTATGTCAACGGTGATATCCAAAGTACCGGTTGAATTAGTACCTAGAGAGCCTTGAGTAGCAGCCATAACTGAACCGGAAATAAGACCCAAAGCGAATAAGGATGTTTTGATTAATTGTAATTTTTTCATTGTTATATACCTATTAAAGTTAATGGATGCCATCAATCGAGATTCCGTTTTCCAGCGGTCAAAGAACATCTTAACCTCTGTGTTTTCTACAAAACCCCACTAACCATAAACACCTTGATTGTTGACTCTTACCTGCTAAAAACGAGTTTGTGCCTTTCCGTTGACGTTTGCATTTATTGGTTGATTCGCTGTTAGTGTATATAATTTATTAAAGTAATACAATAGATAGTAGCGCTAACTGATTGATTTATAACGTTAAACCAAGTGACGTAAAATCGTAATCTATGACAAATTTTGTCACATGATTTTGACATATTTTTTAATAATGATTATATTGATTTTTATCGTTAAAAAGCGATTTCTGTCATTTTTGTGAGTTTGGATGCTGGCGATCAAGTGTCAAAATACTGACAGTTTACGCAAATAGTTATTTTAATGGTTTGAAATATATTTTCTTTATTTGTGACCTAGTCGACATTTTTGTTTTGCAAAAGGAGAATAATGAAGGGTTTTGTCTTTATCAGCTGCTTAAAACTCCTCCGATTTTGAAGCCAATCGATTTATCCTTATAAAAATCACACTGGGTAAGCTAATTGCGGTCTTGTAGTTTGCGCCTCAAATAGACATTTTGATAGCGATTACTTATAGTAAGCCATCACTTATCATAACTGGAATAAAAATATGAATGACCAACATTATGCAACACCTAATGCCGAGCTAAAACCTGACTCTTCAGGTACTTCAGATATCATTGCGCCACTGGTGCTGACCAAACCCTGGGTAAGGTTATGTTCGATAATGGGATTCATTTCCGCAATATTTATCGTTCTGGCGGGTATCGGTTTGATGGCTGGTGGTGCGGCAAGCGCTGGTATTCCTTTTGGCACGGGGGTTGGAGTGGCATACATGTTAATGGGATTGCTCTATTTTATGCCAAGCTTATTTCTATTTCGATATGCCAGCGCCATCGCATTGGCGCAGGATTCAAATAGTTCAACCGATATCGTAGCGGCATTAGGGCACCAGAAATCATTTTGGAAATTTGCCGGCATTGTGATGATAGTGATGTTGGTGATTATGGTGGTAGGAATTGGCTCTGCAATTGTGATTCCCTTGATGATGGGCTAAAGTTAAAGATCACCAAAATAGGATTGTAGAATAGAAATAGCAGTAAGTCCGGCTGTTTCTGTTCTCAAAATTCTGGGGCCGATTTTAATGCCGTCACATCCTATTGAATTCAAATGATTTAAGTCCTTGTTGGAAAAGCCACCTTCGGGACCTATCATAAGCCGTACCGATTGTTGGATATGGAGTTGCTTAAAACCTTTTGCTGCGGTGGGCTGCAAATAAACACTAATGGTTTGGTTTTTTGCTAATTTATTAATTGATACAGGTTGATGCAGCATTGGAATAGTGGCGCGTCCAGATTGCTCGCAGGCACTTATTATGGTTTTATACCAATGTTGTAATTTCTTTTCGAGCCTTTTACCATCAAGCTTGACGTTGCATCGCTCGGTAAATAAAGGGGTGATTTCTGCAACGCCTAATTCAACGGCCTTTTGAATAATCAAATCCATTTTGTCGCCACGGGCGACGCCTTGGAATAAATAAATTTTTAGAGGTGATTCATTTTGTGGGTCAATCCGATGGGATATTCTAACTTGGCAACGTTTTTTTTCGATTAACTCTACGGCTGCCAGGTACTCAAAACCTTCGCCATTAAATAAGGTCAACTCATCGCCGACTTTGTATCTTAAAACCTGAGCGCAGTGGTGTGCTGCTTCGGTGGGAAGATCTATCGAAGTATTTTCATTCAGCTCGATGGGTGTGTAAAAACGGTGACTTCGCATGAGTTGAGAGACTAGTTGAGAGCCGCAGGCTGCGAGCTGCGAGAAAGCGAGTATTTTAACCCGTGACTCGCTGCTCGTAACTCGCTACTGCTCTAATACCGGTAATGATCTGGCTTATAAGGACCGTCCACGTTAACACCAATATAATCCGCTTGCTCCTGAGACATCACGGTTAATTTGGCGCCGATTTTTTGCAAGTGCAATCGGGCGACCTTTTCATCGAGGTGCTTCGGTAATACGTAGACTTCATTGCCGTATTGCTCGCCGTTCTTCCAAAGCTCTATTTGGGCTAAGGTTTGGTTGGTAAATGAGTTAGACATAACAAAACTTGGGTGACCAGTGGCGCAACCAAGATTAACCAAACGGCCTTCGGCCAACATAATGATTTTATTGCCGTTCGGCAAAACTATGTGATCAACCTGAGGTTTAATATTTTCCCACGGGTATTGCTGCATCGCTGCGATTTGAATTTCATTATCAAAATGGCCAATATTACAAACGATTGCCTGGTCTTTCATTTTTAACATGTGTGCTTCAGTAATAATATCGAAGTTGCCGGTGGTGGTAACAAAAATATCTACCTCACCACAAACATCATCGGTGGTGACTACCCGATAGCCTTCCATCGCTGCCTGAAGGGCGCAGATAGGGTCAATTTCAGTGATCATCACTGTTGCACCCTGACCCCTTAATGATTGAGCGCAGCCTTTACCCACATCGCCATAACCACAAATTAGAGCCACCTTTCCAGCGATCATCACATCGGTAGCGCGTTTGATCCCGTCCAGTAATGATTCACGACAGCCATACAAATTATCAAATTTGGATTTAGTGACTGAATCATTCACGTTGATAGCAGAAAATGGCAAACCGCCTTCTTGCTGCATCTGGTATAAACGTTTCACACCGGTAGTGGTTTCTTCAGTAACACCTTGAATAGAATCAGTTAGACGTTGGTATAGGTCAGCATCTTTTTCGAGCTGAATTTTAATCGAATTAAACATTTCGATTTCTTCTTCGCTACCTGGATTATCAAGTACGCTGATATCTTTAGCAGCTTTTAACCCCAGTACAACGGCCATAGTCGCATCACCACCATCATCTAAAATCATGTTGCAGGTTTGGCCATTGCCCCAATCCAGAATTCGATGGGTAAACTCCCAATATTCTTTTAAAGATTCGCCTTTGTAAGCAAAAACCGGAATGCCTTTTGCCGCCATTGCTGCAGCAGCATGATCTTGAGTTGAATAGATATTGCAGGATACCCAACGAACTTCTGCGCCGAGGGCAATTAAGGTTTCCATCAATACCGCAGTTTGAATAGTCATGTGCAACGAGCCAGCAATTCGAGCTCCTTTAAGCGGCTTGCTATCGCCAAATTCTTTGCGCATTGCCATCAGGCCGGGCATTTCGGTTTCCGCAATGGATATTTCTTTATCTCCCCAAGCGGACAGGGTTAAATCTTTGACGAAAAAATCGCCATCGCAATCAAAAGGTTTGTTGTCAGACATAGGTAGTCTCCATTCTAAACGTTAGAATGAGCGCCCTTCATAAAAATAGGATACCAATTGAGCGTGACAGAGCTTTTCAATCAATGAATTGGTTAAATTGCCTGCTGCAGCGCCCCTCAATTGGCGTTGAAAAATAATTATAGACTAAAGCCCAGCATCTGCTCTTAAATCGTCGGCTTTGTCCGTTGCTTCCCAGGTGAAATCTGGATCTTCACGGCCAAAATGACCATATGCAGCAGTTTTTAGGTAAATAGGTCGAATTAAATCCAACATCTTAATCAGACCGTAGGGGGTTAAGTCAAAATGATTGTTGATTAATTCGATCAGTTTGTCTTCTGACACTTTTGCTGTACCAAAAGTATTGACACTAATGCTGGTTGGCTCTGCCACACCTATCGCATAGGAGATTTGAATTTCACATCGCTCTGCTAGACCTGCGGCAACAATATTTTTTGCCACGTATCGAACTGCATATGCCGCTGAGCGGTCGACTTTAGATGGATCCTTTCCAGAAAAAGCGCCACCACCATGGTGAGCGGAGCCACCATAAGTATCAACGATGATCTTACGCCCGGTAAGGCCGCAATCGCCAACTGGTCCACCAATGACGAATTTTCCGGTGGGATTGATATGAAATTTAGTGTCGCTGTGGATCATTTCTGGCGGTAAAATTGGTTTTATCACCAATTCCATCAAAGCTTCTTTTAGGTCCGCTTGACTCACATCGGGATGATGTTGTGTCGATAAAACAACCGCGTCAATTGCCGAGGGTTTACCATTTTCATAACGCAATGTGACCTGGCTTTTCGCATCGGGTCTTAGCCAGGATACGATGTTATTTTTTCTAATTTCTGCTTGCTTGGCGACCAATTGATGTGACCAGGTAATGGCTGCAGGCATTAATACACTTGTTTCATTAGTCGCATAGCCAAACATCAGTCCTTGATCACCAGCGCCTTGTTGTTCTTTTTCTGAGCGATCGACACCTTGATTAATATCAGGTGATTGTTTGCCTATCGCATTAATTACCGCACAAGTTTGACCGTCAAAGCCCATATCCGAGTTGGTATAACCGATATCGCAAATCGTTTTTCGGACAATCTCTTCCAAATCGACCCAGGCGGAGGTCGTGACTTCGCCAGCAATAATCGCCATGCCAGTTTTTACCATGGTCTCAACCGCAACACGGGCATTTTGATCTCTAACTAAAATAGCATCCAATACCGCATCAGAGATTTGATCAGCAATTTTATCGGGATGTCCTTCAGAAACTGATTCGGAAGTAAATGTTTTGTAATTCGCCATTTAACAATGTCCTTTCTATTTGGACTAAAACATCTACTCAGTCAATGTTTTAGCAATTCTAATCAACAGTCAGTATATTTATTTGCAGGGATTGTATCTTTTTTGAAGAAAATTTCATACCCCAATCTTTGACCTAGCCTAATATTGGAATAATGGAGCAGATTCATAGAAGTTTTCTGCTATTGGACCAGGGTTTTCGGGTAAATTTTGAGTTATCGACCCTATAAGTATCGCAGCTGCAGCTCAATAGTGGACTAGCCATAGAATTCGAAAAATTTCCAAACTCTATGACGATATGCAAATGGTTTATTGGACGGCGATACCCAATTATCAGCTAAGATTTTCTTTGGGATATTTATCGATAATATCACCGGCATGAGCCTTAAATTCACCGGTGGCGTCGACAAAAAAGAAAAAAGCTTGGATTTGCCATTGATTTTTTAGTGGCTTACGCCAGTGGTAAAGATTTGCGCCTTGCATCATAACGCCATCACCGATTTTTAGAGAAACACTATGGCCTTGCTCATCTTGTTCGTTATCTGCCAGGTACAATGGCCAAAGCTCATTTCCACTATAATCGATCGGCACGCTGAGTGAGTATTCACAGGCATCTCGATCGCGGTGTTTCGGTAGGTTGGCCTTATGGGTATATAGGCGAACCGCATTAAAGGTGGCGATAAGTTCGATACCTAACAGCCCAGACAGTTGTTCACTGAGTAGCTTGTGCACTTCTGCGTAACAGGCGTCTTCATAAACCCACTGACTGTCTGGACATTGATCGCATTTCTTAAGTTTTTCAGCGGATTGCAATATTTGGATGCGCTTGGAGAGTAACTGGCAGGTTTCCCTAGTTAACAATTTGTCGATTTGCACAAATTGTCGTTCGGATAATTCTTCTGCTAAACTTGGCGCTGCATCGACTAACATTCTGTTGCTTGCTGTTGAATGGCCTGTCTGTGGATGGTCTGATCGATATGCGGATTGAGCCGCTTTTTCATATGGGTCATGATTTCGAATAGATCATCACAATAGACGCTGGGATTATTAAACCGATTTTTATCTGACCAACGAGTCGCCATGGGTCCGCCTGCGCAGGTGTCTTTAAACTCGCAAGATTGGCATTTTTCGCTGAGATTTAAGGAACTATAGTAAATTTCCTGCCACAGTGGGTCTTTGCAAACTTGTTGTAGCTCATTTGTTTTAATGTTTATTTTACCGGGGACTAATCCCTCTGCACCTCGAAGATCATCAGTGGCTTCCAAGGTCCCATCGGTCAGCAATGTTACTGTGGAAATATAACCTGGCCCGTGATTTAGCTGTTGTCGGGTTAATACCATTTGTTTCATGTATTGATCCAGAATGCGAATGCTAACATCTTGTTCGATTAATTCATCCATATAGTGGTCAAATAAATCACAGTAATAATCGGAAATTGATTCCACATTATTTTCATGATGTAAGTGGGGAATTAAGACGTCAAACTGTTTAATACCAAGCTGGTTAACTAAATGATCGACAAATCTGGTGGCGCCTGTTTGTGGATCAGCCACAGATAATATATAAACTGATAAACCGGCGGCCTGTAACATTTCAATGGCTGCAACTGTTCTTAAATAGGTGCCTCGGCCTTTATGATCGATTCGGTACTTATCGTGGACTTGTTGCTCTCCATCCATGCTAATTCCCAAAACCACTTTATATTTCTTTAAAGCCTTTATCCAACCCTCATCAATTAACAGGCCGTTGCTTTGCATGGATAAATGGAATTCACAGCCGGTTTGTTGTTGTATGGTTTTAAGTGAACGGCAAAGCTCTTCAAAACGCTTGAGAGGAAATAGAGTTGGTTCGCCGCCGTGAAACGTGATTGAAAAACGCTTCATTTCAAATTGGGATATATGTTCGGATAATTTTCCAATAAAGGCTGTTATGACTTCCGGTTGGATCTTTTTCGGCGATGACATGACCAAAGGATCTCTAAACCAATAACAGTAACTGCAGTTGATATTGCAACGACTGGCTAGCTTTAGGATAAGTTCATTGATAGGAGGAAAATTTGTTTGAGAAATTATGTTCTCAACCGTTGCATTTTTTCCAAGCATAGCAGCTTGCTCCCTTGCTCTGATTTTTGGGATAAAAGGATGGTTTACTGCTAGATACAGGGTTAGAGGACTTTTGTTGCTATTAAAAGCGTAAGCTAAAAAAAGTCCTTGCAGAATTAAACTCTGACATTCATTGCTTTAGTCTGCGTCTGCTTTTTTGTTTTACTCCTATTGATTCAGATCTTCCCTAAACAAATCTGTCTTCGGATTCTTCCGATAGATACTTTGTTTAACTGGGTTTTCGTCATCTACCCTATTTAACATTGATCGCAGTTTACTATTCAATTTGTCAGATTTATGGGTATTAGTAATATTTGTTGTCATAATTAAGATTCCTTTTCGTATAATTAGCTGTCAATAAAACTTGATATTTCAAAGCTCTGCATCATTGAGATTAGAGTAGTTATTTATTACTGTCAAATAAAAGGTTAAACTCTATCAATAATATATCCTTGGTTTGGCAAAAAATGCACTTTATTTTCTCATTCGTTATCATAAAATCACGGTTAAAAGTTGGTCTATGTTCTCCGGTAATGAGAAATATTGCTGTAATAATACTGGTGTTGTGTCACTCGCCTGCAATAATCGCAGAAAATGCGATGTTAAACAAAATCTGGAGTCCATATTTTCAATCTTATTCTGTGGATGATGGATTATCGCAATCTGCGGTGTTGAAGATCATCCAAGATGAAAGTGAATTCATGTGGTTCTTGACCCCGGTTGGCATCGACCGGTTTAATGGGTTTGATTTTGAATCAATACCTTTTGAAGATAAAGCCGGACTCAATGCCCGACTGGATATTATTGCATTATTCTTAAACAATCAAAAACAGGTAAGCGTTATAACCAGCTATGGCGCTTATTATGTTTTTGATGCAGTGCAATTTCAATTTGTAGAAACCTATGTGCCTCTCTCGAATCAAAATCTCAGCCAAGCTCAAATGATGGACAATGGTGACTTGTATCTGTTTGGTGAATATGGTGTAAAACGATTCAATGTGACAAATCTTCCGAACACCGATATTCCAGTTATTGAAAATGAACTTGGTCGCTTGAAAAACATTGAATATGCGAGCGTTGATAACAATCAAATTCTTTGGTTAAGTAGTTATGACGGAAAGTTATTTTCATTTGATCCAGCCAGTAAAAAGCAATCGTATCGATTAGTTGAGCATCAATTAGATCTAAGACAAGGCAAGACAGTAAAATATCGGAACAGAGTGAATATCATGGCTTACGACAAAGGAGGGGTCATTGCTGCTTTTCGTTCAGGTGAAATATTTCAGGTTAGTCATCAGGCGGTCAAGGGAAAATTATTTCCCCGATTGAGCAATTTGAATAAACAACCCAGGTTAATATCATCGTTACTGCAAACGAGTGAGGATTACATTTGGATGGGAACTCGTGATGATGGACTTTATCGGGTTTCTTTGTCCTCTTTTAAGGCAAAAAACTATCGAGTAAGTAATAATCAGCCCGGTTCACTCATATCCAATAATATCGTTGGTTTGTTTTTGAATAAGCAAGGTCAACTTTGGGTCAATTCCTCTAATGGGCTCAATTATGCAAAAATCAAAAATACACGTTTTTTTCAAATCGGCGGAAATTTTGCTTATTCTCCACAACTCAAATCCTCTTTTGTCAATCATTTAATAATGGGAACTGACAAAAGTATTTGGGGGGGGAGTCCAGATGCAGGTCTGAGTTTAATAAAAACAAATGCTGAATCAAGCGAAGAATTCTCTTCTGGTGTTAGCGGCTCAATTGATTGGTCCTCCGAACATGCCATTCCTATTTTTATTACCGGTCTTGGACTAGATAACAAAAAAAAACTTTGGGTCGGTAGTGCGAACCAACTCCAATGGATTGATGCAATTAGCCTTCAGGAAATTCCACTTGATGGGGCGTGGTCACAAGCCAAAATGTCGGGTATATGGGCGACGAAAATAACGGGCGACGAAAAATTAGTTATTGATAATAACAATCAATTATTCTACCAGCAAAATAGTGCTCCTTTGTTTCATTATCAATTCCCCAAAAACATTTCAGACTCCGCTTGGTCGGTTATTAGTAATCCTATTGACCACGTTTATTGGATAGGGAGCAACCATAGTAGTCAAATATTTAGATTTGATGCAAATAAAAGCCGTATATCTGAGCTACAACTGTTCGGTCAAAATGGCAATCCAATAAAGGGAGTCATGTCTTTTTTACAAACAGCGGATGAAATTCTTTTGGTCGGCACCCAAGGGCAGGGGGTTATGCGTAAGAATTTAAAGACTGGAGAAGATACCTGGTTAACAACTCAAGAAGGATTGCCGGATAACACTATTTATTCTCTATTGGAAGATAATAAAGGACATATTTGGATCACTTCTAATAAAGGGCTTAGTCGGTTTACGATTAGTACCCAAGCGATCCAAAATTTTACAGTAGCAGACGGTATCCAAAGTAACGAATTTAACCAAAGGTCTGCCTTTCGAAGTGAAGATGGACTACTTTTCTTCGGCGGTATTAATGGTATTACAGTCATCGATGAAAATACCTTTACCCCCAATCAACATATTCCCAAAACCTATATTCACAGTGCTTCTCTTTTTACAAGTAATGGATTAAAACGGCTAGAACTTTCTCGACGCTCTCTTGGAGAACTGGATTATCAATCGAATTCACTCAGTCTTAAAATTGGCGCGATTGATTTATTAAACCCAGATGGTATTCGCTATTTCTATCGGTTAGTTGGTCAGTCTGACCAATGGCAAGATCTTGGCAATAATCGCACAATCAACTTATTGAAATTACCGGCCGGTGACTATATTTTTGAAATCACTTCCTGCAACAACGAAAATACCTGTAATCCCATTGCTAAAACCGTTAGCTTTAGTATTGCTCCTGCGCCTTGGCTAAGCAGTTGGGCTTTCGGCCTGTATTTCCTATTATTTCTGTCCCTGATTGTGTTTTTTATCAAAAAACATCAGGAAAAATTGCTACTACAAAAAAACCTGGCTGATAATGAAAAAAAGATTTCCCAGGAACTAAGAAGCTTAAATACTCTAAAAGATCAATTTCTAGCCAATACTTCTCACGAGCTTAGAACACCACTTAACGGTATTATTGGTCTCAGTGAAATGTTGCAAATGGATCCAAAAAACATTTCACAAGAAGACTCACAAAAATCTTTGTCAGCGATCCAACAGTGTGGCGTACAACTCAGTGGACTGGTCAATGATCTACTGGATTTTTCTCAGTTTCATAGTAAACGGATCCGACTCAATCGCACAGTGTTTTCGCTCTTTCCTTTAGTCGACCAGGTTGCGCATTTACTGCAACCAATGCTTATCGATAGGCCGGTCGATATTGAAATCGATATCAGCGATCCCGACATGATGGTTTATGCTGATGAAAATCGAATTCGACAGGTGCTTTACAACTTACTTAATAACGCGATTAAATTTAGCGATACCGGTATCATCAAAGTGAGTGCTGTTGTCATCGACCAGGACATTAAGATTTCAGTGGTCGATCAAGGTCTCGGTATCGAAGCAAAAAAGCAGAATGAAATTTTTATCTCCTTTGCTCAGGTAGACGGAAGTAGCACGCGCAATCAAGGTGGGGTTGGATTAGGATTATCGATCTGTAAGGAAATAATCGAGTTGCACGGGGTGGAACTAAAATTACAGTCCAAAATAGAACAAGGATCAACCTTTAGCTTTTTATTGCCCGATCGGACGAAATATCTGGGCTTAGCATAATCTCGAAACGACCACCTCGCTCTTCACGGGGCAGGGGACCAATCTATGTTGACGCTGGATATCTTTTTGTAATTCTTATGCAGGTTTAATTACCATGATTTATGTACCCCCCCTGGAACACGCGATACTCATAAAACGATATAAACGATTTCTTGCCGATGTTCATCATCCAACGCTTGGCGAAATAACCGTTCATTGCCCCAATACCGGTTCGATGAAAAACTGCTGGCAGCCCGGCTGGGATGTCTGGTTACAAAAAAGTGATAATCCAAAACGGAAATATCCTTATACCTGGGTACTCGCAAAAAATGAACTGGGAGAATTTATCGGTATTAATACCCAAATCGCCAATCAACTGGTTTATCAAGCCCTCAGTGATAATATCATTAGCGAAATTGATGATATTGTCGAGATCAAAAAAGAAGTCAAATATGGTGAGGAAAATAGTCGTATCGATCTTTTGCTTGAACATCAAGATGGGGTTAAAAATTACATCGAAGTGAAAAGCGTGACTTTAAAAGAGGATGATGGATTTGGTTATTTTCCCGATGCGGTAACCACTCGCGGACAAAAACATATCCGCGAATTAATCGCCTGTGTAAGAGCCGGACACAGAGCGACATTGTTTTTTGCGATACAACATACCGAGATCTCTCAGATGAAAATTGCAGCGCATATTGATCCTGAATATGCATCGCTCATTGAACAAGCGATATCCGCCGGCGTGCTACTGGTTGCATATGCTGCTAAAATAACTAATACAGAAATTGTTCTGGATCGCAAAGTTAATGTTATTTCTTAACTAAACCGCCACAATCACCCTGATAGCTTCCAGTTGAAGATGAGTCTCCTCAAGATACTTTGTTAACAATTCAGTTTGCTTTTTAACAAAAGCAATTTCTTCTTCGCGAATATTGGGGTTTTTCTTCTTTAAAGAGGTTAAACGGTTTAGCTCTTCTTGTTGAGCCTGTTGCATTTTGTTGACTACATTTGATAATACTTCGTTTGCTTGTTTGTCTGCCAGTTTATCTGTTTTTGCTAAAATACTTTTTAAAGCTTTTTCTTCGCTTTTTAATACCAGACGCGCATTTTTCTTATCAAGTTTTGAACATTGACTGCTTAATCCGGCATGTCCAACTTTAGCGGCTAAATCAGAACCGTTTATATCCGTTAGCAGGCGGAAGCACTGGTAAGGTAAAAATCGTTGTGCTTGTAAATATTTTGGCGCGATACATTCTAACTTGTAGAGCGTTTCAACGAGCAATGTACCGGTTTTAATCGCTTTATTCTCCAAAATACAAACACTGGCATTGCCTTTGTTTTCACCTAAGACTAAATCAATAGCGCCGGTTATCATGGGGTGTTCCCAGGTTAAAAAGTGCATGTCATCACGACTTAACGCGGTTTTTCTGTCATAGGTGGCGGTAATACCGTCTTCCGCTAGACCGGGAAAAGCGCCAATGTACATATGGTCACCGGGTCTGATTACATAAGCTAATTCAGAATGATCTTCGAAATCAACGCCAAAACGATCCCAGGTTTTTTGCATAAATATTTGGGGCGATTTTTCATCCATTTGTTTGACAAGCGCGATTAAACTGTCGGCATTTTGTTGGTCAAAAGAAGAGAGTTCTAATAAGCGATCTTTGCCTTGCTCTAAATCTCTATTAATCTGTTTGGTCAGCTTTGCAGTCGTGCTAATGAGTTGGTCGCTTAGTTGATTATTACTCGCGTCCATTAGTGATTCGACTAACAATTCTTTGGTAAGACTAAAAATCTTGCCACCTGCAGCATTGGTTTTTTCAAATGCATGCATACCTAATTCATACCAATCAAACAAAATTTGCTGCGCGGTATTTTGCATATAAGGTATATGAATTTTAATATCTTCAGACTGTCCAATTCGATCAAGTCTGCCAATTCGTTGCTCCAAAAGATCAGGATTAAGCGGTAAATCCATTAGCACTAGATGATGACTAAATTGAAAATTACGTCCTTCACTACCAATTTCTGAACAGAACATGGCTTGTGCACCATCCTCCATATCGGCAAAATGAGCGGCTGCTCGGTCACGACTAATGAGATCTAAGTCTTCATGGAAAGTGCAACAGTTAATACCGAGTTTAAAACGGCAATGCAGATCCAAATTAATAGCAGTATCTTTATTGGCACAAATAATCACCACTTTTTCCTGGCGATGAGACTTTAAGAAATCTTTTAGCCAGTCGATTCTTGGATCAAATTCACACCAACTAGGGTCATCAAATTGAGATTCCGGATGGATGAGCTGCAGCACCGCTTCATCAGCATTTTTCGGTAAATCTAATTTAGCCGCTTCATATTCCGGACATTGAGCTAAAGGATGGGCGACTAAAATACGATTAGGGAAGCCTGATATGTTTTTACGGGTATTTCTATAAATTACTCGACCTGTACCATTTCGGTCAAGTAACTCTGTTAATATTGTTTTCTTGTTGCTTTCTGTTATTTCACAATCGCTGATAAAGCTTGCGGCTTTGGCTTTTAGTGCTTTTGACCAGGTATCATTTTCGACTAGTTCAGTAATTAATTCGGCGATTGGTTGGTAATCCTTTTGCTCACCCACAAAAGTATTGAGGTCAAAAAAACGATTGGGGTCGAGTAGTTTTAAACGGGCGAAATGACCATCTTGACCGAGTTGCTCCGGAGTTGCGGAAAGAAGCAATAACCCAGGTGTACTCTTGGCTACTTTCTCAATTCTTTTGTATTCATTACTGGGATTCTCTGGATGCCATTCTAAATGATGCGCTTCATCAACGATTAATAAATCCCATTCGCCGTTTGCCATTAAGTTAATATCACAAAGTGCCATAAACTCGGTTGAGCAAAGCACCAATTGTTCGCTTAAATAAGGGTTCTCTAATTCTAAAGAGCTGACATCTGTATCTTCATCGAGACCCATTTCCATTAATTCGCTTTCATCAAATTGAGTAAGTGCTTCTATTCTAGATTGATCAAAAATACTAAAATGCAAATTAAAGCGTCGAACCATTTCGACAAACCATTGATGGATCAACGTTTGAGGGACGACAACTAAAACTCTTTGAGCACGTTGACTTAAAAGCTGCTGGTGAATAATCATGCCCGCTTCAATGGTTTTACCGAGCCCTACTTCATCTGATAAAAGCACTCTTGGTGCAAAACGATTCCCCACTTCAGAAGCAATGTGAAGCTGATGACCGATAAGATCAACACGTGGACCTTGTAACCCGATAATCTTGGAACTTTGTTGTTTTTCTCTGGCTTTCATTGCCGAGTAACGAAGCTCAAACCATTTTCTGGAGTCAATTTGGCCTGAAAATAGCCGATCACTGGCTTGATCCAGTTTTAGATAATGATTGATCTGGGTTTCTGGTAGTGGGATTAGTTGATCGCTCTCTTCGGAGGCTTTCACCATATAGACCAGCGTGCCATTGTGAGGTTCGACCTTTTCAACGGTTAACCAGTCGCCGTGATGAGTTTCGATTTTATCACCGGCAGCATAAGCTATTCGGGCCAGCGGGGCATTGTCACTGGCATAAGTTCTTTGTTCTTCTGTGGCGGGGAAAAAAACCGAGACTAATCGATGGTCAACCTTTTCGATAATTCCAAGGCCAAGTTCTGTTTCATTTTCACTTAGCCAACGCTGGCCGATTGTAAAATCTGTCATAGTCAATTTAATATTTGGTCGATGCTGCGGTCTTTTGGGGGCGGGATTATATCATCAGCCATTTGAATATCTATACAAATACTAGATTAGCAGCGTCAAAATTGCTATTTTTAGTTCATCGCAAAACAACATCCGTTTATCTTACAGGCAAAATAGGAACCAGGATATGAGTGAAAATACAATGATAGAGTCTATAGGGCAGGTCGCTATAGCGGTTTCGGATATACAGAAGTCTTTAGACTTTTACCAAAATACACTTGGCTTAACGCTGTTATTTGAAGCGCCACCCAATCTAGCATTTATGCAATGCGGTAGTGTTCGACTCATGTTAACGACTTTGCAAGGTGAAGAGCGCGACCATCATACTTCGGTTCTGTATTACAAAGTCAGTGATCTGGATTTTGCAATTACTGAATTAAAAAATAAGGGGGTGGTGTTTATTCGTGAACCGCAGCTAACCGCCAAAATGCCCGATCATGAATTGTGGCAAGGATTTATACGCGATCCGGATGAGAATCTAATTGGTATTATGGCGGAATTGCCATTGACCGATTAAACGATTAAAACTCATTGGGCTTATATTTAATATTTTGTAAAAGCCCGGGGTTCGTCAAATATTAATTGTATCTCAATAAATCTACCGCTAGTATAGGGCGCTGAAAAGAGCAGCAACGAGCGCTCTGATCAGAAAAATGCCCAGATGGTGAAATTGGTAGACACGCCAGCTTCAGGTGCTGGTGACCTTCGGGTCGTGGAAGTTCGAGTCTTCTTCTGGGCACCAATTCTTTTCTCATATTTCTGGCCTTTAGCCTTTTGAAATTCCAGCTAACCTCATCCTTATATCTGAAATGACTTAACCGAGACAATTGGCAATATCAAACAGAGCATTGCCCAAGCAAAACAGCTGTTAAAAGTGGTCGATGGTGGCACCGTTTGGCTAGGCTCTGAGAGCGTGAACGTTTTACAAATTCTTTCAGACCTAATCCAAGTCGTATCCGACATTGCCAAGACCAGTTCGACCCACACTCACCCTGGTGTTCCAGCCCCAGCGACAGCCGCAGATTTTTCAGGTCAGAAGTCCTCAGCCGATGAGTTAAAATCGTCGCTAGACCCCGTAGTTGAATAGCTACAGCCAATCACATGATTGCCAGCAACCGGCCGGCCACGCTCATATCCAACAACTCAACAACAAGCCAACGCACTAGAATTTTAAAACCCAACTGGTTAATAATTAAACAGTTGCGCGCACTCCTCTCCACACCTGCGGTAAATGCGCACTTACTTAGCGCTTGAAATAGCCTCAGGCGGCAACGTATCGTTAATTCTGGGATTTACAAGCTTGTGGATTTTCTCTTTTTGAAAGCTAATGTGAGGTTTTGAAAGGCTTTAGAATAGACCCAAAAGGCTGAAAGGCCTGATACAAGCGCTTTTCCAGCTAGGTCAGTCAGAAAACACCAAAATACGGAGAGAGTCGTATTTAAAGGCACGGCAGACAACCTTAGCTTTAGTAATTGAGATTTGCAGTTGTCCAACATTTTGTACAACTTGGTGACGTGTAGTACAAAATGTTGGACAATTTCTTTATGAAGGTGGAGCACCTTCTGGGATATGGTCTTGGTGTTTTTGTTATGGGCAAAAGCGATGTACAAGACTGTAAGAGGAAGAAATGACTGGGAGAAAGGTAAATTTCATCAATAACTTTGCTAGCTAAAGACTGATGAATTCAGAATTTATGTTTCTATTCTGGGCTCAATAAGCGTTACCGATAATAATTATGAATGTACAAACTTATAGCGATACGCGAGCCAATTTTAAGGCCGCGATTGAGTCTGTAGCAGATCGGCATGAGCCGTTATTAATAACGAGCAAAACAGCCGATGTTGTTCTGATAGCGCGCGAAGATTATGAAAGCATGCAAGAAACTATTTACTTGTTTAGCTCGAAAAATAACGCTAGCCGCTTAATGGAATCAATCGCCCAATTTGAATTTGGCTCCAAGGTAACTTCGGAGTTAAACGGCAATGGCGAATATCAAGAAAACGCTGGATAATGAAGGAAAGAAAAATAAAGTAATTTTTACGCCTCTGGCTTGGGAAGATTATCAGTACTGGCGTACAAACAACCCTTCAAAATTCGATAAAATTAACGAGCTTATTAAATCCGCTCAAGAGTCACTTCATACTGGCATTGGTAAACCTGAAAAACTTTCTGGTAATCTAAAAGGTTATTATTCGAGAAGAATAGACATGGAAAATCACCTAGTTTATAAAAGCGTGGACGGTGATTTGGTCATTTTTATGGCGCGTTTTCACTACTAGCACTCTCTTTCGTAAGCTCGATTCACAGCCTCAGTGTCCACAATATAGTGAAGTAAGTGCACATAGCTGCCTTCGTACTATTAAGTGCTGACAGCCTGTGAGGGGCAAGTTAACCCATAACAGCCGTTCATTGTTATGGTTATCAAGTCTTCAAAGCACAAACCTCTTACTAATATTAGAGCGCAAAAAATACTCCTGGCAACTACACTAATTATAAGGAGTATTCATTTAGGGGCAAAATTCACCCAATGCAAGACCTAACCTACTTAGCGCTGATCTGGTGCAGCGTATTTGTGTCCTACTGGCTGGCTAACAAGACGCGCTTAACGCCGTTACTTTTCTATTTGGTGATGGGAAGCATATTAGTGACGTTTGGACTGCTCCCCGTGAAAGCAACACCTTTTATCGACGGGTTTTCAGAATTTGGCATTATTTTAATCATGTTTGCGCTAGGCTTTGAGGAAAACCCCACAGTTTTCATGCGGAGTATCAAACGTACCTGGGGGATCGCATTATTTGGCGCTTTAGGACCTTTTCTGGCAGCCTACTTTTGTGCGCTCTATTTGTGGCACGAGCAAAATATCGCCATCTTGGTTGGACTCGCTATGGCCGCGACCACAGTCTCGCTATCCATGGCGGTACTTAAACACGAAAACCTTCATCGGACCAAGGCCGCAACCGGTATCATGACTTCCGCGGTGTTAGACAATGTGGCGTCCTTGGTCTTTATCGCCATCTTGATCCCCTTGGTCAGTGGTCAGAGCGAGCCGACACTAACCGGTATCCTAATGACTACCTCTAAGGCTCTGATTTTCTTTGTGTTGGTGAGTGTTTTTGCGGTATGGCTTTTTCCAGGGAAAGAAACGGATCGGCCGGGTCGGATTTGGTCGATTATGGGTCGCTTCGGTTTGCACGACATTTTAGCTTTTAGCCAAGGAAAAGTAGCCACGTTAGCGCTTCTAATAATCGCTATCATCTTTGGCATTATGGCCCATTATCTCGGTTTACACCCAGCGGTTGGTGCCTATATGGCCGGATTGATCATGCGTAAGGAGTACTTCTACCAGGTGAAGCATGGGCAAACAGTGAATACCTACAAGAAGACACGCAAAATCATCGACGATGTTGCCTTTGCCTGGATAGGTCCGGTATTTTTTGTCAATTTAGGCGCGAAGGTCGTATTAGATGGTGAGATCTTAATGAGTATCATCTATAGCACTGCTCTGCTGACGCTGACTATCATGGCAGCGCAAATATTCTCTGCGAGTATAGCGGCTCGCTTTACTGCAAATTATAATTTTCAAGAATCGGTGATGATCGGATTTGGCATGTTAGGACGGGCAGAACTGGCTTTTGTGGTGATGGACATTGGTTACGTTCACAATAATATATTTACAACCGAAGTTTTCTATACTCTGATGTTTACCGCTTTTGCGCTTAATATTTCCGTGCCACTGTGTATCAAGTTCTGGCACCCTTATTTTTCCGGCGAGAAAATAATATTTTGGCGAGATAAAAACCTCAATGACTAGAGTCTTTTAGATATAAAATCCTATTTTTGAGAGTTAGAGGGGTCAGGTTCAAGTCCTTTATTGACCCATTTAAGATAGTCGTAGTGTTTTAGTGGAATGATTCCAAAATCCAAATAAAGGACATTTAATTTTTTGCAACTTATTAAATTATCCGTATAATCCTGCCTTGAGATACATATTTACTGCAGATGATAAGCTGTTAATATTAATTAAAGACCAGTAGGAGAAAGCTAAATGCTAAGATTGTTCATATTTTTAGTTACGGTCTCGTTCGTAAATAACTTACGTGCAGATGCGGAAGAAACAGGAAGAATAACAAGACTGCAAGTAGAAGGGTCAACACTAATAATGGTTTGGTTAGATGGTCCTGATGACAAAAGTGAATGTTCAGGAGGCGATCGCTGGACAATTCATACAAACGACGCACTGCTTAATGAAAAGCTATCAATGCTGATGAAAGCTGAAGCAACAAATAAACAAATCAAACTAAGACATATTCCTGGCTGGGGTTGCGGTACCTGGGATACAAACAAAATCTATTCAGTTCGTACTATTCAATAAACGTCAACAAGTCGCGCAAAAGAACGCATTTTGATGATGTACATTAAATGTCTCAAATTGGGGCTTTATTGGTCTCTCAATGATAAAACCTATACTGCTCTTAATGGGCACGAAAGAGGCGGCAAATTGTAGATTTAAAGATGTGTCCACAAAAATGTCCACAATATAGTGAAGTAACGTGATTTAGAGTGGTGTTAATAATCCGAAACCCGCATATTGTGAAGCATTGTGAAATACTGAGGTGCTTTTAATGGGGTTCAAGTCCTCTTCTGGGCACCATTTTTTTCTTAAAGCTGTAAATACTTCTCTGATGCAATGTACGACTGATAGAGTGCCTTTACATCTAGTTTGCCAGGATTAATCTCTTTAGTTGCAAGAAATTCAGTATTCCATAATTTGGAATAGGATCGCTCTCCCAGGTCACAAGAAAAAGTGACAATTTGTTTTCCTTTACCCATTTTAGCTGCGGCAAATACGGCCCCAGCCACATTTAATGCAGTACTGGAACCCATAACAATTCCATCACGATTGCGTACGTATCTTGAAAAGGCCACTAGATCTTTATCCGGTAGATTGACCGAGCGATGGATTTTAGCGGCTTTAAAATTTTCTACCAGTCGCATAATCGCAATCCCTTCGGTAAAGGATTCTCCTTCACTGGCCACATATTTGCCGGTTTTTAAATAGTTGTGAATGCCCGAACCATCTGGGTCAACTAACCAGGTTAATATATCCGGATTTTTCTCAGCAAAAAATTTGGAGTTTCCGCCAATCGTTCCGCCAGTTCCACACACCGAAACAAATGCGTCAATTTGACCCTTGGTTTGTCGCCAGATTTCTGGCGCGGTGTGTTGGTAATGGGCCTGATAATTGCTGATATTTTCAAATTGATCGGCCCACCAGTAGTTTTCATTTTCTTCAGCAATCCGCCTGGCGGTATGATAAAAATGATTTTGATTGGCGAAAGGGCAAGCATCCACCAAGTGTAACTCTGCCCCATGAAGTTCAATTAAACGTTCTTTTTCTGGCGTTTGCCCTTTGGGCATCACCACGATTAAATTAAATCCCAACGCTTTAGCCACTAAAGCGAGTCCAATGCCAGTATTGCCGGCGGTACCTTCTACGATGGTCATGCCGGGTTTAAGTTTACCGCGCTCGATGGCATCCTTGATGATTTGTAGAGCGGCTCGGTCTTTAATACTACCGCCAGGATTTTGGTGTTCGCATTTGAGCAGGATTTCACATCCTGTGAGCTCGGACAGTGACTGAATTTTTACCAGATCGGTATTGCCGATGGTTTGGCTGATATTTTCGAGTATATTTGAAGCAGACATGATTACAGCTCTCGTCATAAAACCTGTGTTAATAATAGCCCATTAGACGGCTGTAACTGGAAAAAGCACAATAACTTTTAGAACTATTTGTATAACCAAATGAGAATAATTTTGATATTTAAATCAGAAAGGGGGATTGGGCTGAATATCTATTTGGTCTTATAACTATAGTGAGATTCAATTTTCTCTTTGGTTAAAATGCCATAGATCTTATCGGCGGTTGCTGTGGTTGTTCTAAAAATATAGATCGCAGCAACATTTTCACGTTCCATGGTATCCAGTGCTTCTTCTAAATTGGCTTGCAGATAAACCGATGCTACATCCTGTCGATCAGCAGGGATGGCTAACAAATCGATATCTTCTTCAATGGGTCTGGTCACTCCTTCATTTTCCTCATTATCTTTTAGCGTCTGGCGTTCTTTCAATTCAAGTATGTAGCGCGCCAAATCGTTAGCAGCCAGCAGTGAAATGGGTACCATATCCTGCCGAACCAATATCCATTTAGGTACAGTCTCAAGTAGTTTTTCAGCGTCTTGAAAACTAATCATTTTTTCCTGAACGGCTA
>CAZOBX010000017.1:35867-39314 GCA_964578045.1 uncultured Kangiella sp.
CCCGCCACACCAACACTTCGTAAAAACTGTGACAGCGGATTAATTCTCAAGTCCAATCCTTTGGCTCTCAATTGAGAATGAAAAATAGAGGATTGTTTGAAAACCTGAGAGACCACTAAATTACTAATGACCACAGCAATCATGCCCGGCAGGAGAATATTGGGATTGTTGGTGAGTTCAAGCAACGTCATTAGCGCCGTTAATGGCGCTTGTAAGATAGCGCTCATCATGGTGGCCATTCCAACCATGGAATAGAACGCATATTCTGACGCATAATCGGGTAATAACATCGCTCCGAATGAGCCAATTAAACCGCCAGCCATTGCACCGATAAACATGCTCGGACCGATCGCGCCTCCAGGGAGAGACAAACCTGAACAAATAATAGTGGCCAACAGTTTACCGACAAATGCGATGGCTAAAATCTGCAAGGTCAGGTTGCCGTGCAGTGCTGAATTGACTGTATCATAGCCGATCCCCATAATTTGCGGTGCAGCGAGCGCTATTATTCCAACGCTAGTACCCGCAACGCTGCACTTGAGCCAGGTGGACCATTTATTCGCTTTTTCGCTAACAATACTTGTGCCTTTGATAAAAGCACTGGCGACGGTTCCGATCACCAATCCGAGAAGAATAAAATTCGGTATTTCCCACAGCGAGTGGAGATCCAGAGAAGGCACTATAAAAGCGATATTATTGCCGAATACAATACGCGATAAAATGGCTGCGGAGACTGAAGACAAAATCAGCGGAATAAAACTAACCACCGTATATTCCATCATGACCACTTCCATGGCAAAAATCACACCGGCAAGTGGGGTATTAAAACTGGCCGATATTGCCGCCGCTGTGCCACAACCGACCAGGATCCGAATGCTATTGTTGGGAAGTTTCATTCGTTGGCCAAGCCAACTTCCTGATGCTGAGCCCAAATGAATACCCGGGCCCTCTTTGCCGACCGATTGGCCAGTGGCAATAGTCAAGCCGCCAATTAAAAACTGAACCAGTGCGTTACGCCAATTAAGGTATCCTTGGTGAAAGCTCATTCTCTCCAGGACATGCCCAACTCCAACCTGGCGGTAATGTTTACCAACTTTATGCAGAATAAAGCCAACCAGAATGCCGCCTAGTGTGGGTAAAATTAGCCGAAACCACCAGGGCGCTGATTCAAAATCACCGGTTGAGTCCCCGGTATGCCAGAGAATAAAACCGCTTTCGATAAATAGTCGAAATAATACGATCACGCCCCCGGCTAGAATTCCGCTAAGAAACCCTAGCGCAGCGAGGACCGGCATAGCGTCTAAGCTGCCAAGTCTTATCCGTATAGATTCGAAAAACGACATGGTTAGATATAAAGGTGCTACTTTTTTAACTTAGAGGAATCGATTGATTAAGCTAAGTTGCAAGGTTAAGCGTCAGTCTCTTTCGGACTTTCGCATGAATTCAGCGTGATTTCTGAGAGAGAGCTGTGCCCAATAATTGTATTGTCAATATTTTTCAGCTAAACCACTTTAAGAATAGGATATAACCTATTGATAAAAAAGACAAATGCTTTAAACAAATATGCCGAATTATTTCCCATTAACGGGCATAGGTCTCAATATTTCGATCGACATTGATTAATAGCTCTAGCATGTTTTCATACAAACAGTAGGCATAACGACGATCGCCTGTCATGCTATCACCAAATCGGGTTTTTTCATTGGCGCAAAGTTGTTTATTTGATTCTATTTTGCTATGGATGTTTTGCAGCAGCTTTTGTTTTTTATTGGCACTAAAATTCTGCGAATGCTGTAGGCTCTTATTTAAAATCGCTTTTTTCATATTTTCATTATTTTTTCCCATACATTCGCTGTAAATATGGTTTTGCTGAGCTTGGCCGCATGCATTTGCCTCGTCCATCGCACGATTAGCTTCATTAGATAAGAAAGCATGACTTGGCAGCGACAATATTAAGCAGATAATGGACAAGCAAACCGTTAAAATAGCGTTAGTTGAATAAGATGGCATGGTGATCCTGAAATTGACTATTTATTGAATGGTTTCAGTATAGCGGAATATGTTGGTATTATGCGGCTAGTATTATCCTGCTCATCTGTGATCCGGCAGTTAATTTGAGCTAAACTGCACTATTTCAGATAAGCCGGTTGGATTAGCTCTTAGGTTATTAATAACAATAAACAGGTACTATGAATCAGTCTAAATTAGTCATTAAGCAGCAAAAATCCCGCCTTTGGTATGTAACGGCCGGTTTTTTAATGTTATTTATATTTGTATCAACCTATGTGACTGGGCGGTATCTGGCTCTGGTTGATTTAGCCACGACAAAGGATGAGCTAGCTATTTCGCAACAACGCCTAATGGCAACTCAAAGCGCACTGGACAAGGCTTCAGAAAGTTTGGTCATGCAAAAACAATCCTCGCAGGTGGATAATCAGTCCAATCAGGAGTTAGTCAATAATGTCAAAAGTTTGCAACAAACACAGAATGCCTTGGAAGAGGAACTTAAATTTTACCGGAAAATAATGGCCCCGGAACGTGAGCAGGAAGGACTGGCGATCGACGCCTTGCAGATCTCCAAAACCGATCGAGTCGATGAGTTTCATTTTAGAGTAACTCTGATTCAAGCCGGCAAACAGTCACAATTTTTAAAAGGCGATATAATTCTACGACTTTCTGGACTTTTGAACGGCAAAAATACAGAATATGATTTTCGTGAACTAGGCCCTTTTAATGCGAAGCATTTTCAGTTTCAATTCAAGTATTTCCAGAACATACAAGGATTTATTAATTTACCGTCAGGATTTGAGGCAAAAAAATTGATCGTAGCAGCGCAAACTAAAGGACGAAGGAAAAACCAAAAGGCAGAAATAAAGATGATCTGGCAACCTGAGGAGAGCCAAAATTATGTTCGGTAGTAAGAAAAATAATTCGCCTAAAGCGAAGGCGGGCGCGGCAGATACGCTAATCTGCAAGCAAACCAAGATCACAGGAAATATTGATTTTACCGGGGTGCTATATGTAGATGGACATGTTTTGGGTGATATTTCGGCCGAGGAAGTCGAAAATTCGTTGTTGACCATTGGTACAAACGGTTATGTCGAAGGGCAGATCAACGTACCTCATATTATGATCCTGGGGCGTGTAAAGGGCGATGTGCATGCGTTAGAACATGTTGAGCTAATGGCTGATTCCAAGGTTGAAGGCAATGTCTATTATAAATTGATTGAGATGGCGATGGGAGCGGAAGTGAACGGTCAGATGTTGCATACCGTCGAAAAACAGAAATTATTGGGTCATCAACAGTCAGAGATCAAAAAGAAAGATAACACTTCTCGATTAGACAATGATAAAATGCTCAAAGATTAAGCATTTATAGAAACAGTTGAGAATTAACATGTCCGAAAACTCCAATAGCGGTTCAGGAGTTGCCAAAGCTAGCCCGAT
>CAZOBX010000017.1:39324-39603 GCA_964578045.1 uncultured Kangiella sp.
CTTCTAACTGGCCGCTCACCGGAATGCCGGAGCAGGCGAGGTTTGGCAAAGGCAGGGTCCGGTAGCCACCCGCCTTCCATGCGGCTAGCGCCAAAGCAAAAGAACTGATCACTGAAGAAGAAAATCCCGATTTAAAACTACGCGCCTATGTCACTGGAGGTGGTTGTTCGGGTTTTCAATATGGTTTTGCTTTTGAAGAAGAGCAAAACGAAGACGATATGGTGATTGAAAAGGATGGTGTGCGCTTATTGGTGGATGCCTTGAGTTTTCAATATCTGG
>CAZOBX010000018.1:0-2958 GCA_964578045.1 uncultured Kangiella sp.
GGCAAGGGCAAACGTATCATGCGCGATTTCATCAGAATTGTATTTCCCGACGAGCCCTTTAGAACCGCCGTAGCCTCTCACTTCGCCAACCCATCGGTTTCTCGTTAGTTCTTTAATATCGTACAATTAATATAGTTTATCTACTATATTAATTGCCTTATGAATACCTTATTTCCTACATTGCATGCCGACGATATCATGTCACTATTCTATCAATTTTACGGTGCTACAGCATCCCATCAGGCATAATGCTCCGGTTAAAAACAGTGCTACTACTTAATAAGACATATAATACTGCTGAAGTGGCAGCCGTATTGAATGTCAGTTACAGTTTTGCCGCTAAATGGCGTAATAGGGCTGAACAATTATTTCTCACATGGCCAACGACACCAACAGACACGAAAGAAAGATGGCAACTTTTATGCAACGGTTTTTCTGATGCGCCCAGAAGTGGGTCACCAGCAACTTATACAAGAGCGCCCAAATGTGTGGGGCAGTTTGATTTAAGCTTTTTAAATCATCACTTGGCTGATTTCATCTAAAGCATTGAAAAACTTTTCAATATCCAATTCATCATTGTATATATAAGCAGAAATTCGTAGCACCTGTCCTTGCGCTAGTTTATCTACATAAGGCTGGGCGCATAGGTGGCCGCTGCGACAGATCAATCCATAAGAATCACTTAATACTCGAGCAATATCATCTAAGTTGTTAACACCTCGCAGTCTTAAACTGACCACTGCACCTCGATCATGCTCTGTCCCAGGGTTTAGTGGACTAACATAATCTCGCTTTAAGGCTTCTTGAAGCATATAAGTGCCAAGCTTTCGATCATGCTGTTCGATGTTCTTAAATCCAAGATCTAGCAAATAGTCTATCGCAGCCGTAAAACCATAGGCACCAGCAATATGAGGAGTTCCGGCTTCAAACCGATGAGGGATCTTTCTCAGCTCAAAACCTTGCTGGCTAACAAAATCGACCATCCCTCCCCCTAAAAAAGAAGGAGTCAATGCTTCCAATTGAGCACGTTTCCCATAAAGAACACCGATGCCTGTTGGTCCCAACATTTTGTGAGCAGAAAACGCAAGATAATCTATATCATGTAGATTCAAATTAAGGCGTCGATGTGGAATTGACTGAGCGCCGTCAACCAATACCCGTGCTCCGTATTTTTTAGCCAACTGGATCATGAGTTCCAAGTTAAGGTAAATACCAGTGACGTTTGAACAATGATTAAGCGCCACAAATTTTGGCTGTTGCTTAACTAAATCCTGGTAGTGGTTCAGATCAATTTCACCATTTTCTCTCACACGGACAAACTCCACTCTAGCGCTACGCATCCAGGGCAACATATTCGAATGATGTGCATCGGAGCAGACAACCACTAAATCTTTTTTGCTCAGATTACTACCAAGAGCAACCATATTAATCGCTTCGGTAGTGTTACGTACAAACACCACCTCGTTTGCAGAACATCCGATCAGCTGGGCAACCTTAGTTCTGGCTCCTTCATAATTGTTTGATACTAATTCCAGACTATAACTTTTTCCTCGATGTACATTAGTGGACATCCCTAAGTAATAATCTTCGAGCGCCTCTACCATTATTTTTGGCTTAAGACTTGTCGCTGCGCTATCGAGATAAGTGGCGGGAATGTTGTCAATTTTAGTGGATAAACCTGGGAAGTCATTGCGCAGTTTTTCTACGTCCAAAATATTGGACATTATTTTACCCCTCGTTCTCATATTGTGTTAATTGTAAAAACTGAAATTTTCCAGAGCGATCACATGGAAGGTAATCAACCCGTTTGTAACTTAAATTGAAATCTGCTGGAAGTAACTTTGCAAGTTCATTTTCAGTGGCCTTTTCATCCCCAGAACTGTAATGTTCATTCACCATAAACTGCAGTAGAAAGTCATTTTTATTGCGTCTTGAAAGTTGATACTGATCAAGCCATAGTGGCGCACCAATAGCATTATCGACACGACGAGGACTCAGTATCACTTGCTCAAGTTCGTTGGTCGACAACTGAGCACCTCTCCCTTCTGTAATGACACAGGTTGAAGGATGTCCACAACCGCAACGAGAAGGCTCTACAAAAAACCAATCTCCCGTTTTATATCGCAGATGAGGTATGGCTCCTTGATCAAGGCTACTAATACACATTTCTCCAATTTCTCCAGGTTTAATATTCTCTCCATTGCGAATAAACTCGAAAAAATAGCTAGTCTCGTTTAGGTGAAGTTTTCCATGTGTGCAAGCCATGGCAATCCACCCCATCTCTGAAGAAGAAAGTAGTTCGGAGAAATGGGTACTTAAAGAGATAAACTCACCTATCTCGCGCTTGCTCACCAAACTTGCCATCGAATAAGAACTCACCACAGGCGCTTCTGGAAGACTCACGCCACGCTTTCTACTTTCTCTTAGCAAGAATGCAAAGTGAGTCGGATCAACGTAATATAAATCAGGTTGATAGCTAAGAATTTCTTCTATCGCACGCTCGATAAGCTCTTTAGAAGTGGTCAGTAAATCATGATAAACCGGGAGTACTAGAGTGCCATCTGAAAGTAATCGATCTCGCATCGTACTGTGGGGATTCGCACACTCAACATCCGAACAGTTTGGTGCAGCGTAACGGCAAATTTTTCGATCTTTTTTTGCAAACACGTGTTCGATTAATTTGTTTACAGCGGTGCAGTGCACGGCGCGTTGTGAAAGTAATACCCCAAGCTCAAAAGTTGTGATTCTCTCACCTGTTGTACCAGAACTTTGGCTGCGTGTTAAATTTTCGTGATTGAGTTTATAGCCCTTGGCTAAAACACCTATTGGGAAATTTTTACGATAATCTCTCTTATCAGTAAAAGGCAATTTTTTAAGTTCACTTAAGCGTTTAAAATCGTCAGGCATTAGATTCAGTTCTCGCATTTTCTTTCCGTAGAATGGAACTTTTTCATAGCA
>CAZOBX010000018.1:2968-38872 GCA_964578045.1 uncultured Kangiella sp.
GCATCCACGTCTTCTTTTTCTTTGTGGGGGAGTGTTTGTAGTTCCCTTAACAAACCCATATTTTCAAGAGTATCTCGTCTTTTGGTATCCGAAACGACATGGATATGGCGGTACAAAGGAGTTTGAGCAAGCGCAGTTAATAATATTATGGTAAACAAGGCACTAAAACTCATACCGCCAACAATGACAACCGCTAATCCTCGATAAATTTCGGTACCGATCCCGGGCACTAGTGCAAGCGGTAAGATACCGAGCAAGCTTGTGATAGTACTCATGTAAATTGGGCGAACTCGCAGTTTGATCGTGTTTGCCAGTGCGATTTGAAGTGAATCAGTATCTTGGTTCAGTTGTGACATGAATAAAATTGTATTGTTAATCACAAGACCGAGCAATATAACGAAACCAACCATGGTCATCACATCCAGCGATTGTTCGACAAAAATCGTTAGTATATTTAATGCGACAATTCCACCGAATACGGCTATCGGCAGTGAGAGCATCACAAGCGTGGCGTTACGAAGAGAACGAAACATTGCAAACATTAGTAAAAAGAGGATCAACAACGCGAAACTGAATTGTTTCAACATCACGTCCAAGAGTTCTTCCAACTTACTCGCGCTACCACGATACATAACACGCCCATTTTCACCTAACGCGTTACGAAGCTGAGGCTCAATTTTTTCTTGTAAACCGCTTACCAAAGACTCCAGCGACTGACCTTCCGGTGGACGAATTGCAAGAGAAATAGTAGTCTCTCCATTCACTCTGACTAACGTGGCAGGTCCCGTAGCGAATTCAATATTAATGTATTGTAAAAGTGGCTGCACACCCAAATTTTTTGTGTATATTGGAGTATCAAGAAAATCATTTAACGTTTCATGATGAGGCCCCTTAATAAACATAGGAATATTTCTCTGGCCATCGAAATATTCATTGACATAGATACCATCATTTAGCGCTCGTACAATTTCACCAAAACCTTGTCTGCTTTCTCCAGCTAGCTGTATTTCACTCTCGCGTGGAACAATACGAACTTGAGTTGCATCAAATGAAAGTGGTGAAGTGGCGCGGACCCGAACATCAGGGAATTTTTCGCGAATGAGAGCCAGTCCCTGACTCGCTACCACCATCAGCTGTTTTATCGGCACACCTTGCAGATCGACAATTACGTTTCGCGAACCACTTAGCGAAAGACGAAGCAAGGATGCAATGTGAGTAAAGGCATACACACCTGGTAGATCCACCAACAATTTTTTGTCTAGCGCAGTGACCAATTCTTGAGATTGGCGTGTGTCTTTTGGATATACGTACATGGTACCTCCCCCTACACTGTAAAACAATACAAAACGTTCGATAGCCGGCTCAGCTCCACTTACTCTGTGAGTCTCCAAGCGATCAACTATAATGCTCACTACTTCGCGATTAAGGGCGTCAAGGCTCATCTTTTCTCCAAACTGTAATCCGACACGCACCACGCGATCTTTTGCATCGGGCAGTATGTCAGCGCCTGGCAGTAATAAAGTGCCAGATACAATCGGTACGACCAGCAATAAAAATAAAATAATTCGCCTCGAGTATGTTGTAGCTCCCAGTGACACCACTTTTTTTACCGCTTTTTCCAGGAATGCATTGGGCTTTTGATAAATTGAATCACTAACGTTGATGTTGACTAAGAAACGCTTGCATAATATAGGCAGTATGGTTACCGCAAGAATAAGTGATGAAATCAACGTCGAAGAAATGGTGATAGCCAAATCTTTAAATAGTTGCCCTTCCTCAGCTTGCATGTACAATATGGGGAGAAAAACTACGACGCTGGAGATGACCGAGGTAACTAAAGCCAGAGATACTTCCGATACCGCTTTAACCACCGCTCCCTCACTCAATTTTGGCTTTTTTTTGTGGCGTAATATATTTTCTACTACCACAATAGAGGCATCAATGATCAGTCCCGTTGACAGGGCTACACCAACCAATGACACAATATTAAGCGTGCGATCAAATAGTTGCAAAATAAAAGCGGTGAATAAAATAGCGATAGGAATTTGAGAGAATATGATGAGAATCACTGTAAATTCGCGAATAAAAACAAACAACACTAGAGTAGCCAACAACATCCCAACCAATAAGCTGGTTTTTACCACGTTAATAGCATCGTTTATGGATTTGCTATCATCACGGCTGATTGTAACTTCGACACCTAAATCTTTTAGCACTCCCTGATTAAGCTGCTCAAGAGTTCGTTTTAGATTGTCGATAATTTTCAGGCTGTTAGCTGCATAGGCTTGATTGACACGGACATAGAGCACTCGATTACCATTGCGAAAAGCCCCACCGGGTGCAACAAAATAATTCTTCTTAACCTGTGCAATGTCTTTTAGGAAAATCTTTCGACCTGAAAGACTGGTGATTTGAATATTTCCTAATTCGTCTATATCTTCGCGACCTTTGTAACGCAGACTATATTCTCGCGAACCGAGTTCAATACGTCCAGCCGATCGATCTGTAGCACCTCTTAAAATAGTTCTTAAATCTTGTATTGTTAAATTGTAAGCAGCAAGCTTTATCGGGTCGAATTCTACATCCAGACGTTGGTCAACCGGGTTAAAACTGGTAATGAGTTGATCGACACCATCAATAGATTGTACCGCTGGTCGCACATGCTGACGAAAGGCCTTTGAGACTAAGTCGCGATTAAACCCGGTTCTGTTGTCCGATTCAAACATAAGCAATGTTGCCACAGCTGTCTTTATGCCATTAGCTTGACTGACAATGTCAGGTTCCCGAGCCGCTTGCGGACGATTAGCCTGTTGATTAACACGATTAACAACATCAATGTAAGCTCTCTCCATATCGGTTGAGGGTGTGAACCTAAGTGTTGTGGTAGCCCATCCTTCAGAAATATCTGAAACCATCTCTTGCATACCAGAAACATTACCGAGTAGTTCTTCCATTGGCACTACAAGTAGAGTCGCCACTTCCTCAACGGAAGCTGCAGGCCAGTCATTCGTGATTTCGATAGTATTGGATTGAATTGTTGGTAACAATTGTACCGGTAAGTTCATGAGCGCATTGCTGCCTAATATACCGAGAACAACGAAGCACACTAGCACGTAGTGTCTACCATCCAAGGCAAGCTTTACAACAGAGTTTTTAGTAAAACTATTCAAACCATATATCCTTCTATTTGCTGGCTGTATCGAGTTTTTTGGCTAGTTTTGTAGCCCCTCTAATTACCACTTCATCTGAAGTGCTGATCTTGCCATCGACAATCAAGTATTCGGGAGTACTTGCGACAACTTTGACGTGCACCTTGCGCAATTGTTGACTGTCATGAGATTTTGCAATTACGTAGTGAAGATTATTACTGCCTGCATATTTATTCGCCGACAATGCTGCTTTTGACACCGCAGTTCCGTTAGCAAACAATAACGCGTCGTATGGTATTAACAATCCTTCGAGGCTAATCAAATCAAAACTGAGTGTTACCTGAGTCCCGAGCAACAGATTGTCATGTTCAAAATGAGGAGTCCCCGAAACATGTTCGCTCACCAGCTGGTTGTGTTTTGCATGAGCTATTGGTTTGGAACCAGGAACGAAATAAATCGAAAAACTTTGGTTACTTCGCGCTGACCATTTAAGTACGCGCACTATTCTTGCATTGATGGCGGAACCGTTAACGAGTACCGTGACATCTTTATTCGGCTTTACAGAGTCGACGAACTCCATCGGTATGTCACAACGAATTTCTTTGTCATTGTAGCTAACCAACTCTAGTATGGGATCGCCAACTGTTAAATACTGTCCTTCGTCGGCAAAGCGTCTGGACACCACCGCGTCGAACGATGCCTCGTGCCGAGTGCGCTTTATTTGTTCGCTCACTTCTTCGAATTTAACTCGTTCTAATTGCAAATCATTTTTAATAATACGCTTTTCATGAAGAAAATTATCCAGTTCGGATACGGCAACATGCCCTTCATGTTTGAGGGATTCAAGTCGAGCAATTTGCTTATTGTTGTGAATTGCTAAGAGATTCAATTTTTCAACAGCAAGTTCGATTTGCTTTTTCTCTGTTTCGAGAAAATAGCTATTTTGCAGAGCGGCCAGCTCTCCTTTCTTGATTTCCATACCTGGCTGAGCCAGCCACTTCAAAGCCCCTGCTACATGACTTGACATCATGTATTTTGAAAAAGAATCCACCGAGCATTGAATAGAAATAGGTTGAGTCACCGACTTCTTTAACACCGAAGCAAATTTAACAGCTTTATCAAATTCGATTTTACTGCCGCCTTCGACTTGACTTGCAATAGCAACTGACAGCAGGGTTATATACAGACTTATGGTACTAAACAGTTTGATCATAAATTGTGAACTCCTTCAACCATGGCTACCAGATGATGATGAAATGTGCTTAACAATCGATCAGCTTGCTCTCGGCTAATCAGAGAGCGATCAATATCCAGATTAATTTCAGCATCTCGTTTATCCTTATCCATGGAAATAAATAGTTTCAGTGCGTGATGAAACTTATCGTTTTTACAGCTGATATCCACTGACAATTCGACCTCAGACGGCACCAATGCCTTAACATCCTGAATGTGATGAAAGTGCGTATAGTTAAATGCAGCGTAAGTTAGTGGCGTACCCGAATAACCAATCACGCCTATAATCTCATTGATATGTCGGTTGTAAAGTGGGTAATGGGCATAGACATCAGCCTTACCCAATAATTCGGAAAGTGTGCTTAGCGTTTTATCGTTATCCGATCCAAGATAAGTGCAAATGGGCAATAAATTCCAGAATAACCCCACAGCGTTTACTGGATCGCTCAGTCGATCCGAACGACTGTTCGATACAACATCGACTGTTACAGTTTTGATATTAAACACTTCGCCCAAAGCTTTTTGATAGGCATGCAAAAACAAAATTTTGGTGTTAAGTTTGCGAACTTGTGCAAGACGATTTAGCATGCCTGTTAGTCCATTATCTAGACGTAGTTCAATCGATGCAGAACCCTGAACAGGTGATTCTGATAAAGGTAAAATTGGCATAGGCTCATAATCAGCTAGTAATTCACACCATGCCAGATAATGTTCGTCTGACTGACTAGCCTCTTGTGACAAAGACACGTGTTCTTTGAAAACGTTCGGCGAAGTCGCCGACGGAAAGGTATCAATACGCTCACCTTCAAGGCCGTGAGCAAGCACAAGGTATTGTCTTAACAGCTCATTAAGGAAAGTAGTAAATCCCCAGCCATCCATTATCGCATGATGGCAAGAAATCAGTAAAGCCCAACGAGTAGAATTTCTTTTTAACAAACTGAAGCGAATCAACGCCTCTCCCTCCGCAAGGGTAAACGCAGATGATATATCTTCTTTTAACAAACGATTAATAGCATCATCATCATTTTGTTTCGAATCAATCAAATGGATTTTTATATCAGAGCTCCGTTTAACACCTTGTAATAATCGCCCATCTTCAGCGTAAAAAATATCTGTACGTAAGATTGGGTGCTTGCTTTGCAGGTTGGTCAGAGCCTTTTCCAATGAAGCAACAGAGAAATTAGAATCTTTAATTTCTACTACGTGTTGAGGATGGTAGACACCTCGTTCAAATTTGCCACTATCATAATATTCGACCATAAATTCTTGCATAGCCGTTAACGGATAACAGTCTTCAAAATGGTGATTGATGTAGCGCGAAAAGAAATCTTCCTCAAGCAAATGCATGGGTGGCGCCTGAAACAGCTCAATATCACCTTTTTGTTCTTCTATGTTAGCCGAGATCAACTCAACGGTTCGATGTTCGATAACATCTTTTAGCAGTAGGGATATTCCCTTTTCTCTGGCAAGTTTAACTAAAATGATTACTTGCATAGAGTCACCACCTAGCGCAAAAAAATCGTCGTTAGTGCCTATTTTTGAAAGTTTTAAAATTTCACTAAACAGATCACAAAGCATACGCTCAAGAAGCGTTTTTGGGGCTTGGTAAACGTCGTTGAGCTGTTGAGAGTAATCTGGCTCTGGCAGAGCTCTAGTATCGATTTTTCCTTGCGGCGTGAGTGGCATTTCATTCAGCTTTACGAAAGCTGCTGGCAACATGTATTCTGGTAAATGCATTCTTAGTTTTTGACGTATTCGATCCAAAATGACTTTAGAGTCAACGGGTGTTCCATGTTCTGAAAATTCATGGAGCACGAGATAAGCCAATAGTCGTTTCTCACTGTCTTCTTCACCAACAATCACAATCGCTTGTTGAACGTCGTCACAAGCTATAATTTGGGCACCGATTTCTCCCAGTTCAACACGGAACCCACGAATACTCACCTGATTATCTGCGCGCCCCACAAATTCCAGATTACCATCTTGAATCATGCGCACTAAATCACCTGTATGGTAAAAGCGGCGCTTGATGCCATTATCGAGAGTTTTTTCGACAAAGCGTTCATTGGTAAAAGAGTCAGCATTAACATACCCTCTTGCCAGCCCGGCTCCTGACACCCACAGCTCACCAACCACGCCAGGCAAACATAATTGTCCCTGTGAAGATAATACTGCGATCTGCACATCATCTAAAGCCTTACCAATCTTAGGTGTTTCACCGTTTATCAAAGCCAGTGAAACATTGACGCAGCATTCGGTAGGCCCGTAAGCATTAATAGCTACTCTATGTTCAGCACTTTGCCAGTTCACAAGCTGGCGCCACAATCGACAAGAAATATCATCGCCACCGATGATCAAATTCGGTAGTCTGTCTGACATCCCATTTTTGAACCAAAGTTCCACCAGTGCAGGTGTACAATCGAGAATATCAATAGGCTCTCGCAATAAAAACTCGCTCAACGCAGACAGGTCATATTTAAGATTTTCCGGTAATATGCGGAGGCAAGTTCCTGCGGCCAGCAAACACAATCCCTTAATCGAACTGTCAAAAGCAAATGAAGCCAGCCAGCCCCAATACATTTCTTTTGGAACGTCTTGATGCTCAGGGACAAAATTACTCAACGCACCATTTTTTTTCGTCAAATTATGCAACAAATTACCCAGGCTTTTATGTTCGATCATCACGCCCTTAGGCCTGCCTGTTGAACCTGAGGTGTAGATCACATATGCCAGGTGATTGGGTTTTAGCCCAGTAACTTCAACACTGACATTTTCAGTTGAAAAATCTGACCAAAAATCGCCCTCATCACCGTTCTTATCACTATCAATATACGGCAGGATATCTATCCTTGTGGTTGTTGCTTCCACCACTCTCATTAACGTCGACTCAAGTCCCTGCTGAGTAAGCATCATCGAAACTCGACTATTTTCCAATATACCGATTAGACGATCCTTAGGAGTGAATGGCTCCAGAGGCAGATAAGCACTGCCCGATTTTAGAATTCCCAGAATTGCTACAACCATGTCCAAAGATCGGTTGGCACAAAGAGCGATCATAGAGTCAGGCTCGGCTCCCTTTGCAATTAGACCATGGGCAACCTGATTTGCGCGCTCATTGAGCATGCTAAACGTCATTTCGTCTCCCTCGCAAATAAGTGCTACACGCTGAGGGTGCTGTTGGGCTTGATTTTCAAATTGTTCATGTAATAAAGCTTTAGGCGAGTATTCTTTATCTACTCTTGGTAAATTTGGGAAATAAAGTTGTCGTTCTTCCGAAGTCATTAACTCAAAAGAAGATAACAATTTTCCTTTCTGCAAATAACGTAAGACCTTTTCAAACCTTGCCATGAGCAGCTGAATGTCAGTGTCAACAAAGTCAGCGCCGCTGTACTTAGCTTCAATGCTTAATCGTGTGTCGACATTCACAGCCAAAGTCAACTGGTAGTTACTCTTACCATGTAGATTCGCTTCCTCCATCAGCAACACCGATTCTGCGTCTCTAGCCTGTAATGCTTGATTAGCTTGAATACCCGCGTTAAGTGGGTAATTTTCGAATACAAGTAAAGTATCAAAAAGGTTTTCTACCGTCGCAAGAGGAGATTGTTGGTGTATTTGGGTAAGTGACAGATGAGCATGCTTGGTCGAATGAATAAAACTTTTCCACAAGGCGCCAAGCAAGTCCTTAAGAGGTAAGTCGCCTTCAACATTTTTTCCTTTATCAAAGGTCAACACCACCGGTATGGTATTGATAAACAATCCTACAATATTTTCAATCCCTACAAGATTGGCTTCCCGTCCAGACACCGTTGTGCCAAAACAAACAGTATCTCGATTGTTGTAGCAAGCTAAAATGTGTGCCCATGCCAGCTGGACTAAAGTGTTTAAAGTAAAATGATGTGACCGGCTGTATTGTTGCAAGTTAGCAGTTTCTTTTTCGTCCAATAAAAGAGTAACCGATTTTTGGTGAGTGTACTCCACGTGGTGTGGTTGTTGCAACGCCAAATGGGTGGGCTGCTTAAGTGGCGATAAAGCTTCGTGCCAATAGAGTTTAGCTTGTTCGAAATCTCGCGTGGAAAAATCGATGACATGATCTTCGTAGCTTGCAGGTTCGACACCAAGTTCAACTGATGCGATTCTTTCAATATCAGGTGAATCAATATTGGTCAAATAAGCCAGCATCATGTCACGGTAAATAAGAGGAAAGCTCCAACCATCTAATAATATATGATGGTGTGTCCATAAAACGCGATAGCGTTTATTTCCAAGAAAAAACACTGCAACGCGCATTAACGGGGGGTGATCAAACGAGAACCCAGTGGCTTTGTCCTCACTCCGATAAGTCTCATACATGCGCTCCTGAGCCGCAAGATCCTGATTAGACCAATCATCGAAATGCCAAGGTAAAACTGCTACACCTTGCACCAACTGACACAATCGTTTGGCATCGCCAATAAATGCTGTCCGTAATACATCATGTTGATCAATGACACCTTGCCAGGCGTTACGAAAATGGTCGAGCTGCAAATCTCCCTTGAGTGTAAATTGCACTTGCATGACATATTCACTTGGGTTCAACATGCTGTGATAGAGCATACCTCCCTGCATAGCGCTTGCTGGGTAAAGTTTTTGGGGAATTTTTTCATCTGGCTGTGCTGCTGATGTTCGATCCATCAAATCGATCTGCTGGTTTAGGGCATCTTCGAAATCAAACCAGAAATTCTGTCCAACTAAAAGACTATGTGCGAAAAACAAAATTTTGGGATGTTGACCAGGAAAATATACACACTTAAAAAGTAACGGAGTCTCTGTATTATTGCCGTGTTCACGCGGAGTTAACATCGAAAAATCTGGACAGGACTCGCGATAATGATGATATAGTTCAGCTACTGGAGAATCCATCATTTCATCTCTCGGCAAGGCGCCATCAACGACTATCGTCTGTATAAGAGCCTCTTCACATGGTGTTGGGAAAAGAATTTCATACGCCCCGCCGTTTTTTACTATCTGCAAACGCAGCAATTTGACATTAGCACACAGTATTTGCATTACGCTTATCAGATGCTTCTGATCCCAATCACAAGGTGCGTTGAATAAACGTGTGCGATAAGCATGATCCCATTGCACAATTGGTTTTTTTAAGATTTCAATCTGCGCAGTAGACAACTTAACGACCTTTTCAAGTGCACTCATAACCGCAAGATGATCAGCTTGCGTACGCTCCTCATTTTTGGCCTGTACTGATTTTATGATTGAACTCAATTCAGCAATGGTTTGGTGGGAAAACAACTGAGTCACCGTTGTTTCGATCCCTCTCTTACACACAAGTGAAACAACCTTCAAAGAACGTATTGAATCACCACCAATAGCAAAAAAATTATCAACAATACTAACTCGCTCAAGCCCCAACACCTCCTGCCACACATTACATAAAAGTGTTTGAGTTGGATTTTGTGGCGCAACGTAGGCCAGCGAGTTGACACTATGGAAATCAGGTGGTGGCAAAGCCTTATGATCGACTTTGCCATTGGGAGTCAGCGGAATAGCATCAAGAAATATAATCAAAGATGGCAGTGCATGCGAAGGAAGGTGTGCCTTTAAGTGGGCTCTTACCTCTGAGTCCAAGGTCGATTCTATTCCTGGCTCATGGCAATCAACATCCCTTTTTTTATAGTTCGTCAGGGCGTATTTTTCTATTTCTTGCGATGAACTTTTCTGGACGAGAACATACAGCAACAAGCGATGAGGTTCAACGTTCCTGTCAACAGCAGCTACAGCTTCACTGATCGCAAAGTGCTGTCTGGCGTGAAATTCAATCTCTCCAAGCTCAATCCTGAATCCGCGCACTTTCACCTGCCTGTCTGAACGTCCTACAAACGACATTTGACCATCAGGCAACCAACGAACCAAATCTCCAGTGTGATAAATACGGTTTTCTCGTGGCGACTTCTTTTCTCCTCGCTCGATCACCGACTGAAGTTCCTCGGGTGCAACAATAAATCTCTCTTGCGTTAAGACGTCCTGATTAAGGTAACCACGCGCTAATCCGCAACCACCAATATAGAGCTCACCTACCGAACCTGGTATACAAAGTTTAAGATCCTCATCAAGCACGTAAAATTGTGTGTTAATAATAGGCCGCCCAATAGTAATACACTCGCAGTCGGCTTCGATAATACTGGTGGAAGACCAAATGGAGGTCTCCGTTGGACCATACATATTGAACAACTGTCCTGCCTTGGTTTTCTGCTTGATGTTGTGGGCGAGATCCAGAGACATCGGCTCACCACCAACCAGCATCGTCTGTAAACAGGTGAAAGCATGGTCGGATGCGGGGTTTTCCAATAACAAACCTGCAAAAGAAGGCGTACACTGAAAATGGCTAATACCAAGATCAGGAATACTCTCAGCAAAATACGCCATGCGAGTTTCATTGTCACAATCTGGAACGATAACCACTCGTGAGCCTGCCGCCAGCGGGCAGATCAATTCCAACACAGAAATATCGAATGACAAACTGGTCATAGCTAGCCATGTACCGGTCTCGAGCACCCCTTGGTTTTGCATCGCATAAAAGAAATTAAGCAAACTACGATGCTCAATCATCACTCCTTTGGGGTGTCCTGTTGAACCGGAGGTATAGATGATATAGGCCAGATCATCCGAACCTGGAATGCTAACCGAGAGATCTCGCACACACCTATCACTCTTTTTGAGTTGATCAAGGCACAGTACATTAGATCCAGCAAAATCAATGAGTTCAAGTAACGAAGTTTGGGTCAATACCAATCCCATTTTCGCATCTTCAAGGATATAACGTGTTCGGGCGGCAGGGTAAGTCGGATCAAGAGGAACATAGGCCGCACTGGCCCTCATAATTGCCAATAGTCCAATGACCATCTCAATTGACCGTTCCATGCACACGCCAACCAGATCGCCTTGTCGAATACCTCTGTCCAATAGTTCTTCAGTCAATTGGTAGACTCGATGCATCAATACCTCATAGTTCACCGAAGCGTCATTGAACACCAACGCTATTGCCTTTGGCTGACTTTTCGCCTGAGCTTCTATAAGTTCAAGTACAGACAATTTATCAGGAAGAGATGAATAAGGTTTATTCCACAGGAATAACAAGCGTTCTTTGGATATTTGGCTCAGGCAATTCAAATCTTTAAGCTGGCTCTCAGGAGATTCGACTATCGACTCTAACAGTACTGAAAAGCTTTCACTCAAATGAGCAATAGTGCTGGGAAGAAACAACTCGGTTGCATACTCCCACTCACACAATAATTTCGATCCCTGAGGAAATATATTCAGAGTAATATCGAACTTTGACATCACGCTTTCCTGTTTGAGCTGAGTGACGCTAAGCTCCGGCAATGTTAAATCTTGTTGCTCAGTATTATGTAATATCAGCATAATTTGAAATAAAGAATGGTGACTGAGGCTCCGCTCAGGTTTGATGTGATCCACCAGCAACTCAAAGGGAATATATTGATATCGAAACGCATCCTGTATACTAACTTTTGTAGCCTGCAAAAAATCGATGTAGGAAGATTGACTATTAACAATGCTGCGTAGCACCAGGCTGTTAACAAAAAAGCCTATTAGTGGTTCTATCTGTTCTATTGGCCGGTTAGCTACAGCCGTTCCAATAACAATATCCCGTTCACGGCTAAAACGTGCAAGCAAAATCGAAAATACTGATTGCAGAACCATAAATACAGTGGTTCCTTGAGCCTTGGACAGGCTGGATAGACGCTGGGTCAATATTTCGTTAATAACGTGAGTATGTAACGCACCGCTATACTCAAGTTGAGCAGGTCTCGCAAAATCAACAGGTAGGTCATGTAATCCAGGGGCAGATTTAAGTTTGTTTTTCCAGTAATGCAGACCATCTTGCAAATAATCGCCTTGTAAGCACTTTCGTTGCCAATGTGCATAGTCACAGTATTGTATTTCAAGTGGTTTTTTGCCGTTTTCAGAATGTTCGGCATGGCCGATTAAACCTTGGTAATGAGCTAGGAACTCCTCAATCAACAAACCAATTGACCATCCGTCGGCAGCAATATGATGGACAGTAAGAACCAACACGTGTTTATTCTTTCCACGTGAAATAACGCAAACGCGCAGTACCTGATCGCAACTTAAATCAAAAGCTTTTGTGGCTTCTCGTTTAATGATACTTTCAATTGTTGAATCAGTTTTCGGCTGAGTTTCAGACAGGTTTTCTTCCCTCTCATCCTCCAATAGTTCGATATCTTGCCAGGATAGAGGTGATGGAGCCTGGACGCACTGAAACAACTCACCATCAATTTCTCTGAAAAGAGTACGAAGGGTTTCATGACGGTTGACGATGCGCTCAAGACTAGCTTTGCAAGCTCTGTGGCTAAATTTCCCTATTAGCTCCATAGCATTCGTAATATTGTACTCTGAGCTACCTTGTTGAAGTTGATCAATAACCCATAGGCGTTGTTGAGCATAAGAAACTGGCGCGATACGTAAGGTGGTCTCACTAATATCAACTGGTATATTTGCAGGTAAAACAGACTGTTGAGAACTTATTGTCGGCAAAACCGAAGTCGCATTTATTGACGCAAGATAGTGCTTTATTTCTTCTTTGCGAGCGATCAGTTCTGATTTTAATTGTGTCGGCAGTGATTGCTTTGGCAGCTCACACAACAATTTTTCACCTTCTAATCGCAAAGAAACTTGGTATTTTTTCAGCTGAAGTATTAATTGGACGATACTCATAATTCCAGCTTCTCTCGCTCTTCATTTTTTTCTCCTTCCGGTACACATGTGCCAGTGGCATCTACGTGTTGTTCTGCTAACCATTGTTGTGCCTCGATAGATTCCGCCAATTGCATAATGCAAGGGTTATCCATCAGTGTTTTCAGTTCGAGGTTGAGTGAGAAACGTTGATTAATACGCGACATCATCGAACTGGCCAACAGCGAATTTCCGCCTGCATCGAAGTAATTATCGAGAATGCCCACTGGTTGATACTTGAGAGTATTCTTCCAAATATCCACCAATTGTTGTTGAATTTCGGTCTCCGGCTCTACAAGATTTGCCAAAACACCCGGGCGCTCACTTTGAAAGCCCGTAGACACTTCGCTAGCTGATGAAGGCGAGAATTGATCAAGCTCTTCTCCGTGTGTAAAGGTCGAAGAGCCCTCCCCAAAAGAAGCTCCAAGTCCCAAGTTTGTTTGAAAGTCAACCCAAAATCGTTTGCCTTGAAAAGGATAGCCAGGTAAATCCATGCGTTGCCTTTTTGTAAACCCATGGTAAATTTTCCAATCCACGCTACATCCATTAAGCCAAAGCTCACCCAAGGTATGACTGATCTGGGCAAGATCACTTATGTCTGAATGCGCGGTGGGTAAGGCGCTGAGTATTTTTGTAGTATGTTCGAGCTGCATTTTTGCGATGGCACTAAGGACACCGGGACCAATTTCAATCAGAGTACAATTGCCATTCTCTTGTGATGTAACCGCTGTCAATCCCTCTTTAAAACGCACGGTATGACGCAACTGATTGACCCAATAATCTTCTCTTAACGTTTTGCCCACTTCAATAGTTTGACAATTATAATTGGCGATAAAAGCGATACGAGCCGGGTTGAAATCAATCGATTTTAAAGCACGGGAGAAATCATTTAGCATTCCATCCATCAATCCAGAATGGAACCCGTGGGAAGTTTTTAGTCGCCTGGTTTGTATGCCCTGCTGAGTTAATTCTTTTTCGAGCTGAGCAATTGACTCCAGAGTACCTGAAACGACCTGTAGATCAGGTGCGTTTTCCACGGCATGCCAAAGGTCGTCATTTAACATCGACTTCAGACGGTTCGGATCCACCGGAACACTGAGCATCGCACCCACAGGCATTCGCGACATAAGCTCAGCTCGAATACATACGATTTTAATGGCATCTTGTAGAGAAAAAATTCCTGCAATGCAAGCTACTACATATTCCCCAAGACTATGACCGAGCATCACATCAGGTTGGAGCCCCCAACTCATCATAAGACGGGCCAACGCATACTCTGTAATAAACATCGTCAGTTGGGCATTACGTGTATGATGAAATGTTTCCGCCACCTTGGGCTCTTGTTCCAAATCAGCATACATAATTGCCTTAATGTCATAATTCATTTGAGTCATAACAAGGGTGCAGGCTTCATCCACGCACTGACGATAAACGGCTTCGTTGTTATACAACCCCATTCCTATCTGTGGATATTGACATCCTTGCCCGGAAAACAGGAATACCAAACGGGATTGTCGCTCATCACTCGTTTGCCCATAAGAGCCAGCCGAACCCGTTAACAAACCTGCCAACTCTTCAAGACTTTGACTACTTACACTGTATCTATAGTTAAACTCATGACGACCCACATTTAATGTATAAGCAATATCCGCCAAAGTTTGTTGTTGGCAGGACTTTGCCTGGCTTGAATTTTCCGAACTTGAATGTGCATCGTTTGTAAGCAAGGAATATACATACTCAGCAAGTTGTTGGCGCTGAGCTTGCAAAGCCTCGAAGGATTTTGCCGAAAAAGTGATAGGATAGTGAGATCGTGCGCGACCACCTTGGCCTCGCTCAGGGGCCTCCTCCAAGACAATATGAGCGTTAGTTCCACCAACTGCAAACGCGCTAACTGCCGCACGACGAGGGTGTTCCATCTGCTCCCAGAAAGCCTGCTTCCTGGGCACGTAAAATGGAGAGTTTGCAAAGTCAATTTCTGGATTCTCTTCCTCAAAATCAGCATTGGCCGGGATCGTTTTAGTTTTCAAAGCCATCACAGCTTTGATAAGACCTGCAACACCAGCTGCGGCATCCAGATGACCTATATGCGTTTTTACTGAACCAACTGCACAATAGCCAACCTTCTGTGTAAAACAACGATGGGCATCTGTAAGCGCACGAATTTCAACAGGATCCCCCAACGGTGTTCCGGTTCCATGGGCTTCCACATAACCAATTGTCTCGGCGTCCACGCCTGCAACCGACAACGCCTCGGTAATAACCTGACTTTGTGCATCAAAGCCTGGTGCCGTGTAGCTCAGTTTGTTACCACCATCATTATTGATCGCCGTTCCTTTAATTACCGCATGCACCACATCACCACTGTCGAGAGCTGCGGATAAAGGTTTCAGCACGACCATACCAATACCGTTGCCCATCATGGTGCCTGTGGACTTTGCGTCAAATGCTCGACAGTGACCGTCTGAAGAATAAATGGCACCTTCTTCATAGAGGTAGCCCGGCTGTCTTAGGCCATCCACAGTTACACCTCCAGCAAGAGCCATGTCGCATTCGCCGTTAAGTAAGCTTTGAACTGCCAGATGCAAAGCGACCAGTGACGTTGAGCAGGCTGTTTGCACACTCAAACAAGGGCCTCTCAGATTCAACTGATAAGCTGCACGGGTAGACAAAAAATCTTTGTCATTAACCACTCGAAACTTCAGCACATCATTCATGGAATAATTACTGCTGTCTGATAGCAATTTGATCAGGTGAACGCTCATAGACATGCCAGAGAAATGGCCAATCGCTCCATCATAATTCAGGCAATCGTAACCTGCATGCTCAAGGGCACTCCAGCTTACCTCTAACATCAAACGAATCTGAGGATCCATGGTGTAGGCTTCTGCAGGCGAGAGACCAAAAAATTCAGCATCAAAGCGATCATCATCTTCAAGAAATAAACTAGCGCCAACAAATTTAGGATGCTCGGCCAAAGCCGGGCTTAGACCTGCATCAATGAGTTCTTGCAGCGACCAAAAAGTAGTGCAAGGTTTTGGTTGGCAAAGTTTTTTCCAAAATTCCTGTATATTTGCTGCTTTTGGAAAGCGGCCGGCCATTCCGATGATGGCAATGTCCATCGAATCGTTGATGGTTTCATTATTTTCTTTGTGCATGGAGATCCTTATAAATTTACATCTGTTAAAGTAAGAAAGGTACAATCAGTAAGCCGACTCGAAAAATGTATGCTCTCGTTACTCAGTCGAGATATTTATCCTTCGCGCAGCAAGACGTTTCCGCCGAGCAGCTCCACGATCCAAAGCCTGTGTTGTTGCTGATTCGGTTTGCCCTTGTTGCCCTCCAAGCATTGTTTCAATTAATGTCACTTGTGAAGCGACCGTTACATAACGGAACAATTCGATAATAGAGAAGTCCACCGTAAACTGCTTTTTCAAGGCCGTATGTAAATGTGCCAGATCAAAAGATGTGCCCCCAATTTCAAAAAAGTTCGTTGTCAAACCGATACAGTCACGTTCGAGCACTTTCTGCCAGATCGCACATATGTTGATTTCAGTTTCGGTATTGGGTTGTTGCCATTGCCGCTCTTCCGATGAACGATCAGCTGATGTGAGTAAAGCTTTATGATCAAGTTTTCCGTTTGGTAACCTGGGAAACTCATCAAGGATGTATATATCTCGCGGTAGCATATAATCTGGTAAATACTGAGTAAGAAAATAACGCAGATTAGATGCCTTCATTGGCGAATCTACTGTAGATGGCTTTTCGTGTTCCAGATCTTCCGATTTTCCATGTTGGCTGCGTATTGGCACTGATAAAGGTTTAGCTACGTGCTCGCGTCGGGCATAGAGCACATAGACATTAAAAGCTTCTTGATCGTGCTCTTGCCCGACTCTGACTAAATCATGCACGCTCACCTTAAAACGATGTTCTAAAAGACAGGTACGGACAAGGTCGAGATGTTCATCCCCATCGATTTCCATCGCAATTTGCTGGATTTTCGGCCAGTCTTCCTTTTTGATCCCTTCAAGAGCCAAACACTCACTTTTTTCAATATCAATTTTCAACAAATCAATTTGCTGTATTCCCTGCTCCGCGATCACATCGGAAATAGTAGTTAATTGACAAACAATCTTTTCACTTTGATAGGTATTCTCTATAAATTCATTAACCTCAGCATCCTCAATATCAATGTCGATACCGGGATCAACATTCATAGCATCACGAATCATAGATTTCGCAGCAAACACTTCTTCTTCCAAATTGGCAAAACGGCCTGATAGTCCGGGCATGTTGGGATAATAAGAAAATTCAGCTTCTTCCTTCTGACTGGAGATACCAAAGTTAAACACTCGTCCTTTTATCTTGTGCAAGTCGAAATTCCGTTTTAATACCTCATAAGTTTGGGGAATGGGTTCGAAGGCAAAAATGATGGGATCCTTACAAGCGTGTTGAGCCAAAATGGAAAAGCTGCCAATATTTCCACCAACGTCCAAGATACAAGCTCTATCTTGTAACTCAATACTCTCTTGCAAGTAAATATTACGCTCGAAAATTTCGTGGTAGAGAGTGCCTATATGCCTATCGCTGGTATCGTAAATATCTAAACCATTAGGCAATTGATATTTTACCGCAGGCAAACTCAAGCTCGACTTGCTATCAGCTCTCCCTCCTTTAGAAACGACAAATGCGTAGAGATTTGTATTCTGACTACCTTCCTCCTCTGCAATTTGAACGTTCGCCTCAGTAACGCCTGGATATCTTAATAAGGTAGACTCGATCTCTTTCAGTTCAATTCGATGACCATTGATCTTTACTTGTTTATCAATGCGCCCCATGAACTCCAAATGTCCATCGTTTCTCATACGAACTAAATCGCCACTGCGATAGAAAGGCCCATCCAGCCCCCAGGTATTCTCCCCGTCAATAAAACGTTCTGCTGTTAATTCTGGATCCTTCCAATAACCGCCTCCCACACCAGAGCCGCCGATAAGCAACTCCCCGGCAACGCCTGGTGGCAGCTGTGTACCGTGCCGATCAACAACAACGAAACGAGTGTTGCTTATTGGCCGTCCTAAGTGAATATCGTTGTTGGAAATCGCTGACCATACAGTGGTTTCTGTTGGGCCGTACATGTTGAATATATTACCGTTAGTCTGCTTTGAAAGTCTTTCTAATACTGCTTTTGATAGCGCCTCACCGCCAATCAACCAGGATTTAACGGCTAACAGCCCGCTATCATTTTCAATTTGGTCGAGGATTAAGGTCAATTGTGATGGCGTGAACTGGACGTGGCTAATATTATGCTGTTTGATCAATTCAAGTTCACTACGATAGTTAGCAACCTGGAACGCCTGATGTAACGCAAAAGTCTTGTGGTGTTTTTCTTTGGCTTGAGTTAGGTACTCCAGACTATGCAATACTTTGTTTTGATCGATGCCAAAATCAATTAATGACGCAATTTCAGTTACGCCAATTTGTTGCAAAGCTTGCAAAAGTGGTTGGCAACTATCTGGCGTGCCAAACAACGCATTACCTTTTTTAAATTTATTATAACCAAACTCTAAAACCGCCTCTGGATCACCATCAATATCAATACCTTGCTCTTCAGCAAGTGGGCGCAACAACTGTAGAGAGGAAGCAAGATAAGACTTAAACGGCGCTTTGACATCATCTAGTGCTTGTTCTTCGTTAGAATCAAGGTAGGTGTGAAGCATAAGCACGACTTTCGCCTTTTGGCGAGTATGTCCATGTTCTATTAAAGCCGAATGGTAAATATCAATATTTTTCTTTAGGCTCTCCATAGTTTGCCCTAAGAAGTGAGTCAATACACCCGCCCCAATTTCACCGGCATAGCGAAAAGTTTCTGGACTACCTGCAGCAGTCACCCAACAAGGTAATTCTTGTTGAATGGGTCGAGGCTTTATAGATACTGCCGTCAGCTTGCCGATGCCAGAAAGGCGTTCAATACTTTCTCCTCTCCATAAGCGTTGGATCTCATCAATACTCTCTCGAAAGCGTTGGTGGCGCTTTTCAAAATCGCTTCCATGGAAAACAAAATCATTGTGATGCCAGCCAGATGCCAGGGCTAATCCAACTCGCCCCTCACTTAAGTTATCAACCATAGACCACTCTTCAGCGATACGAATTGAGTCATGCAAAGGTACGACAACGCTTCCCGCGCGCAACGCCACTTTTGATGTTATAGCGGCCAGAGCAGCAGCGCTAACTGATGGGTTTGGGTAAGCACCACCAAATTGATTAAAGTGCCGCTCGGGCATCCATACAGCGCAGAGATCATTTTGGTCAGCAAACTTGGCGCTTTCGATTAGAAGTTTATATTTATTGGTATTCGATTCTTCCACATCAGCGGCGAAAAACATCAGGCTGAACTCAAGTGGTTTTGTGTTAACGTCCCAGTCCTGGCTTTTCGAAGAGCCAGCAGCATCCATATCATTTTGTATCCTCAAAGAGGAAGAATGTGTTAAATGCAACGGTGGTTTGGACTGCTGGAGTACCAATTTATGTCCACGCGATATCGGCCATACCAATTCTAATACAGAAATATCGAAAGATATGCTGGTCTGTGCTAACCAGCAATGTTGCTCTGCTGTTTCCTTATTAATTGGCATTTCATATTCTGAAAAATATTTATCCAGGCTCGCCATCAGATTCAACACGTTGCTGTGATTAATCATGACACCTTTAGGTTCACCGGTAGTTCCCGAGGTAAAGATTAAGTACGCCAAACGCTTTCCAACACCCGATATGGTCGACTTCTTTGGTACATGTTTTAAAGAGTCTGATGCGTCCCTATCAGCTAGACAGAATTTATCAAGACTTAAAACAGGTGCATCGCTTAATTCCGGCACAAAAGGCTCAAGCACACTTTGTGTCAGCACTAGATCGAGCTCCGCACTTGCACAAATATTCTTTAGACGTTTTCTTGGATAGGCAGGATCCAACGGCACATAAGCTGCGCCTACTTTCCAGAGTGCATATATCGCTACAACCATTTCTATTGAGCGAGTCATATAAAGGCCTGCAAGTGGAGCAGATGTCCGCCTATCTATGCCATTTTCCTTCAGAGCTTGAGCGCAGCGATCGATCATGGTAGTAAATAATGCAAAATCCACCTGTCGATCATTAAATATCAATGCAATGTCATGGGGTTTTGCTGCCGCGATATTATATAAACGCTCCACAATATTTTCGTTGTCGTCAAATGCCAAAGATGTGTCATTAATGCGCCTCAATAATTCTCGTTCCAATTCTGAAATACACGAATAATGACCAACAGATTGAAGTGGTTTTTCTGATACCTCAGAGAACAAATTCTCAAAATGAGTAAGTAAATTTTCGATCGTTGACTTGTTGTATAATGCAGTGCTGTATTCAACAAAAATCTTGAGTTCATCTTTATGCTTCACGACGTGAAAAGATAAGTCATACTTTGCAATAGTCGTCGTGTTGGTAATTTGCCGAATTTCAGGTAGTTCACCATAAGTATGACTTACATCGTTACTCTCTTTGCTTTCATTTGGCACCTCAATGTAGTTAAGCAGTACCTGAAACAAAGGCGAGAAACTGGCACTTCGTTCGGGATTCACCAAATCAATAATATTTGCGAGTGGAAGACCTTGATGTTGTTTCGCTTTACTTAAAGATCTCGCACTCTGTTTTAGGAAATCTTCAAATGATGAGTCAGGATTGTAGTGACTTCGAATTGGCAACGAGTTGATAAAACAGCCGACAAGCGCAGATGTTTGTGGCAAGTCGCGGTTGGCAAAGGGTATGCCGACAAGAATATCATCTTGCCCTGAATATCGATGTAACAACAACTGAAAATTAGCCAGTACTACCGAAAATAAGGTAGCGCCAAAACGCTGACTTAAAACCTTCAAACCATTAGTGGTGGTATCTGCGAGTGTAAATTCGAGGGTTTCGCCACTAAAATTCATCATCACTGGACGGGGATGATCATGAGCAAGCTCAAGCACCGTTGGAGCACTAGCAAGGTACTCTGACCAATAATGCTTCTGCTCCGAAAAGCTTTGCTGATTAAACCAATGAATGTAGTCTAAATACTGGCAATCCAGTTCTGGCAGGTCTACCGGATCCCCTACGCTCAGTGCATTGTATACTTGGCGTAACTCATCGATTAAAATTTCTGTGGATACTCCATCGACAACGCTGTGATGCATCACCAGCAACACAAAATGCTGCTGCAGGTTTTCATTGCTATAGTAGAACACGCGAGTCAAGGGAGAAAAGTCAAAAGCAAAGGGTTTATTCACTTCCCGCTGATAAATTTCATCTATTGGCAAAGCTATCGACAATTCTTCATGGATAGGGGTAATGGCGTTGACGTGGTTCAGACGAGCAGACCAGCGTCCATCTGATTGTTGAAATCCAAGACGTAAGGCTTCGTGCCGTTGTAACATTAATCTCAGAGCGTCCATTAAGCTCGCTTTATTCAATTTTCCCTCAAGTTTCATCCCAAGCGGTAAATTGTACAATGCTACATCGTTTGCCAAACTCTCCGAAAAAAGTATTTGCCGCTGAACGACGGATATCGGTATCTCTTCACTGCGATCAAAACCATTGACTTCGAACAACCCCTGGTCTTCGGCTTTATTCTGCGTCAGCAATTCAACCAAACTGCTTTTATGGTATTTTAACTCGGCAAGTGTTTCCCCATGAATAACGTGTTTAGGATCCTGATACTTAATTTTTCCATCCTCAACTCGTAGCACAGCATCATGAGCATTCAAATAAGTAAGTAATTTGGTTAACGATCTCATACCTCTCCGTATTCTATGAATTGTTCTGTCTGATAAGTTTCTGTGTTTTCTGTCTGAAAGGGCTTGTTGTTAGCCAACCATACTTTTGCGTCGATATACTCAGCTTGAGCCTGAAGTCCAGGGTTTTCGAATATCTCTCGCGGAGTCACGGAAATTTCCAATGACACCTGTACTCGGTGAACAAGCTTCACCACTGATAATGAGTTTCCCCCGAGTTCAAAAAAGTTATCATTGCGCCCAACTTGCTCGCTCGGTAAAACTGATAACCAAAGTTCAGCCAACTTTTTTTCTGTTGATGTTACAAATGCGTCTGAAAAACATTCGCTATCAATGCTCAACGTCATGAGCTCTTTTTGATCGACCTTTCCACTCGAATTAAGTGGAAAAACATCAAGAAAAACATACGCGTCAGGGATCATTGGCTCGGGCAATAATTGCCTTAGTTTTTGTTTGAATTGTTCTCCAAGTCCTTGGCTATTGTTTGCCTGTTGGCTATTAAGAACAATGTATGCAATAAGTCTTTCAGTCTCCTCAATATCATGGTCTGAATTTTCGGTTGACCTCAACACTTCCTTACCACGCAAAGCGACTTTCACGTCCTTAACGTCAGCTAACGATGTCAATTGATTTTCTATTTCGTCGACTTCAATGCGATAACCGCGGACTTTTATTTGTTCATCAATGCGCCCACAATATTGCAGGTTGCCATCGTCATTGAGGCGTACAAGATCCCCAGTCTTATACAAACGCCCTTTATGAACACTCGGCAAAAATGGGTCATCAATAAAACGTGGTTCCTTAACATCGTCATGATTGATATAGCCTCGGGCAACACAATTCCCCCCAATCAATAATTCTCCCACGACCCCTTGTGGCGCAAGTTGCATATTACGGTCGACTACGTAAACATAGCGTCCCGGTAAGGGTTTACCAATCATCGGTGAACCTGTTGCTCTATCAACCTCAAACATGGTTGCAGTCACCGTGGTTTCAGTTGGCCCGTAAGCGTTAAACAGCTTGCAGGTGCTAGACAATTTATGAGTTTTCCATCGACTGACAACATGCCGCGGCAAGGTTTCCCCCCCGACGACAATGCATTTAAGAGGAGAATGTTCTGTTGGCGTATAGGGCGCATTGAGAAGTTCAGCCAAATAGACTGGAGAGATATCTATGTGAGTGATGAGGTTTTGCTGAACATAATCGAAAAACGCCGACGCATCCCACAATAGACTATCTCTAAAATGCACTTGAGCCCCTTGCACAAGCGCTCCAATAGTTTGCTCTAAAAATGCGTCGACACTATAAGGTGCACATTGCAATACGTTGTGGCCTGCATTTAAATTCAATACCTTGTTCGTTGTTGTAATATGAGCCTGGATAGAAGCATGTTCAACTGCCACCCCTTTTGGCATACCAGATGTACCGGAAGTGTAGATAATGTATGCCAGTTCATTGGATCGAATTGATAATCTCTCGCTAAATGAGATACTCCCTGAATACGACATGACGCTGATATGCATTTGCAAGCTATCCTTCATCACTGAATTTCGTCCCGCTTGATAGTCAGCATCGAAGGAGGCTTCGTCTAACAGAAACCAGGTAACTTTTTCCACATTAATTCGTTGAGTCAAAGCTACTTGACTGACTACCGATTCAATCCCACAACTAGTGACTATTTTTTCTAACCGAGCACTGGGGTTAATGGGATCCAGGGGAACAAAGGTTCCCCCGGCTCGCCAAATTCCAAGCATGGCAACAACAGCAAAAAGTGGACCGTCGACACAAACACCAATAGGCTTTTGACAGGCCTGATGTTCAATTAACCCCAGGGCCAGACGATCTATGTAAAGATTGAGTTCGCTATAGTTCAATTGTATGTGTCGCCAATGCAGTGCAGGGGCGTTAGGCGACTTTGACACTTGTTGTTCGAACTCATCAAGTAAGTTGCCCGATACAGAAATAGGATCTTGAGACAACGGAAACTTTGGTAACAGGGTTTTTATTTCTTCTTTTGATAACATAGGCAGTTCGGACAATTGACGGTTTTTTCCTCCAATCATAGCTCGGATAATCGTGCATAAATGTTGGTGTAAGCGCGAGATCGTACTTTCTTTAAATAGTGCAGAATCATAGAACCAATCAAAGGCGATGCAGTCCTCCATTCGTATACTAAGTTCAAGATCAAATTTGAGTGGAGTGATCATGCTGTCCCTCACACTTATCTGTGAAGACTCAAGAACAAGATCGTTTAAATCAGCGTTTTCCATAGACAACATAATCTGAAATAAAGGGTTATGGTGCATGGATCGTTGATCAGGCAAGTGTTCAAGTAGAAGTTCAAACGGTAAGTCCTGGTGACTCTGTGCTTGAATGTTTACCTTTCGGATATGATCCAAAAACTCAAACAACATTGTTTCTTCATCGACATTGATCCTCAACACAAGTATGTTCACAAAAAAACCGATTAACGGATGCAATGCTTTTTGCAAACGATTAGCAACCGGTATGCCGATGATCACATCGGGTGAATAACTGTGTTTTGCGATCAGCAAACTAAAGGCCGCATGAATGAGCATAAATGGACTTACACTGTGCGCGTTAGCAAAGATTACCAAAGCATCCTTGTCTGTTTTCGAAAGCTCACCTAAATATTTGCTTCCTCGATAGCAGGGCTCAATTGGTCGTTCAAAGTCAAGGGGTAAGGAATGAACACTGGGTGCGTCAAGAAGTTGTTCGCGCCAATAATCAATTTGCTTTTGCAAATGTTCGCCACTGAAATAGTCTCGTTGCCAAAGAGCATAATCGACATATTGCACACTAAGATCAGGTAAATTAGGAGTGCGTGAGTGAAATAATGCGTTGTAAATTTCAGACAGCTCATTAATCAACACGTTGACCGACCATCCATCAGCTGAGATATGGTGCATGTTAAAAAGTAGAACACCATAGATATCATTTTCATTTTTTGCCAACAAAATCCAACTCGCTCGAAGCATCAAATCGACACTGAGATCAAATGGATTACTCGCGTCAATCTCGGCTAGTCGCTGTACTTGTGTTCGTTGTTCTACAGACTCATAAAAACCTATATGCTCATTGGTAACAACGCTGGTACCCTGGAGGTTCCGTAAATCAATTTTAGTCAACGTGAAATCTCGTGGAGAGTCGATGACCTGATGCGCACCATCGTCACTTGATATATAACGAGTTCTCAATATTTCATGTCGTGAAACGACAATGGTTAACGCTTTTTCGAAACAATCGGTATCAAATTTCCCACATACGTTCAGAGCCAGTGGCATGTTGTAGTGTGCAGATCCTTCATATAGACGATCCACCAGCCATAATCGTTGTTGAGCAAAAGACAGGGGTAAATTCTGAGGTCGTTTTCCAGCTAAGAGTCTTGAACCAACATTACCTTTCGTCTTACTATTAATACAGTGTGCCAGTTGTCTGAGGTAAGGGTGGTTAAATACTTCTTCAACACTCAGCTCGATATCAAAACGATCTCTTACTTCATTGATGACATGAAGCGATAGAAGTGAGTGCCCCCCCAATGTGAAAAAATTAGAATTACAACCGATATGTTTCTTCGATAAGTCCAGGAGGTCTGCCCATATCGCAGCAAGTTCAGTCTCGACGCCTCCCGATACTGACTCGTAAGCTGAACCTTCCTCGTTCGCGATATCATCTTCATTTATCTGCGCTAGAAGTGCTGCTTTGTTTACCTTGCCATTTGGTGTCAAGGGCCAGAGCCTTAGAGCGCGATAATAGACTGGCCACATATAGCGTGGTAGGCGCTTTTCTATTTCTTCACGTATGGAAACTAAAACTTCGTTGTTGGGTGTTACAACAAATGCCAACAACTCAACCCCATTGTTGCTTTTTCTCGATATCACGAGAGCAGAGTCCACACCTTTTACGTCAAGTAGGTGGTGTTCAATTTCACCTAACTCAACTCGAAAGCCGCGTATTTTTATTTGATCGTCAATACGCGATATATACTCCAATTGACCATCGGAACAATAGCGCACCAAATCACCGGTACGATACAACTTAGCCTCAGGATCGTTAGAGAAGGGATCGCGAACAAAGAGCTCTTTTGTGATCCGCGGTCGATTTACATATCCCGGACTCACCCCATAACCACCGATAAAAAGCTCACCTGGAATACCAATTGGGCTCAGTTGCCCTTGGGTATCCAAAACATAGGCATAGGAATTTCCGATAGGCCTACCAATTTTCGGCTTTGTGATACCTTTGGGCGTTATTTCTGCCAAAGTTGCCAAAGTCGTACACTCAGATGGTCCGTAAAGATTGTATAATTGTTTAATCTCTGATCGCTCGTATAACGTAGTCACTAACGAACGACTCAGTACTTCTCCACCCAAATTAATAGCTTTCACTGAAGTTGGGATCTTGATGTCAGCACCAAGTAATGCCTCTAGTGCCGATGGCACCGTATTAATAAGCGTAAGCTCGCATTCCGGATCGATGTTGGAAAGCGACAAGACGTTTTCAACAATCAATGCTTCACCGCCACTTAACAACGGTAAGAACAACTCGAATACCGAATAATCAAAACCAATAGAGCTGGCAACAAGCCCGACTCTTAAAACGCTACTGGAGTAAAAGTCGATTCCCCAGGTCAGCATAGATACGGCATTTTTATGTGTGATCTTGACTGCTTTCGGTTTTCCAGTAGAACCCGATGTATATACAACATAGGCCAATTCATCGCCGTTAAAAGACTCACGTCGGAAAGGTACTGGAGGGCTCTTTTTCAATTCGTTCAGCGTGTCGACAAGATCAAGACATGCAAGCTTTTCCGTTTCAAACTCACCAAAGCGATCACTCTCGGTAAACATCAAATTGACACCGCTATCCTCCAACATATACCGAAGTCTCGAATTGGGGTACATGGGATCCAGAGGTACATAGGCAGCCCCTGCTTTAAATATTGCCAATATCGCTACAACCATTTCCACCGATCGCTCTAGGTAGAGCGCGACTCTCTCCCCTGATTTGATATCCAGGGCTTTGAGTTTATGGGCTAGCTGCTCACTCATTTCGTTAAGTTCTCGATAGTTCAACGATTTGCCATTGCACGAAACTGCCTTGGCATTCGGCGTCTTCGTAGCTTGAAGCGAAAACAACTCATCGATTGACGCATGAGGAAAAGGAGCCAGTGGTGTATTGAATGCCAACAGTTGTTGGATTTCTTGTTCTGGAAGTGGCTTCAATGATGTGAGAAACGATGCTGGTCTAAACAATAATTCTGAAAGAATATGGACTAGCCTTTCACCCAAAAGCTTTGCTTCGACCTGAGTGAAATAGGATAGGTTGTAATCTAACTGAAGCTCAGAACCACATGAGCCATACTCCCAGAGGTTAATCATCAGCGCTGAACGTTCATGATGATGACTCACATAAACTAAATCAGCATCGTTATCAAAATATACCAATTCACTATCAAGCTTTAAATAATTAAATCCCACTTCGTAAGGCGCATCTTCACGAGCACTCATGCCTGAATCCCGAATGATGTGACTGGTAGGATAGCGAGCATGTCTGAGAAGTTGTTTCTGCTGCTTAACAATATCTTCCAGTAACTGCAAAAAGTTCATTGATTTATCGATAAAAATATTGAGGAAATTGATATTGGTAAACACCCCTAAACTCTGCTTTTGTCGATGATTCTTTCGGTTATGTGTGGGAACGCCGATGTTAAGTTCGAATTTGGAGTAGGCTAAAAAAAAGTAAGTCGCAAGAGCACCTAGAAATATCGTAGATACACCGAACGAATACTCTCGGGCAAAACTCTCCACTTTGCCATAGAGCTCATGAGGAAGATTAATAACCTCCCTTCCACTTGGTCGAACGGCATTATTAGGATATTCAGCATCATAATAAGGTGTTAAGATTCTGGAAGTGTGAGTTTGAGAGTGCTGCTGCCAGTATAGTTTATCTTTTTGATATTTAGCTGAAGACAAGTATTCTTGATCTTGCCGAGCTATCTCGCGCCACTCTCCATTTTCCTTTTCTCGTGACAATGACAGTCCACCACAAATCTGCCCCAGCTTACGTGCCCAATTTGCAAATCCCCAACCATCCATCATAAGATGATGAGCAAACCCGACATACCAGTAATTTCTATCATTCAGCTTTAATAGAAAGGATTTATAAAGCTTTACATTTTCAAACTCTTGAGGTGATTCGAATAAATTTTTAATCCACTGATGTGCGGCACCCAAGGCATTTTCACTCTCAGAAAAATCAACAATCGCCAAGTAAGTGTCTCTTTGTAACTCTATCCTCTGACCTACGCCTTCATCGCTTGCGCAAATGCGCAGACCAAATAATTCTTCTTGCTCTACCAGAGTTTTGTGCGCTTCGATAACGATGTCAGGAGTTATATCACCCATACGAATATAACCGCCAACATTGTAAATTGGGCTTTGCGGGTGGCGAAGCTGATCAAAGTAAATATCTTGCTGGCTTAATGTGAGCGGAAATGGTTTATCACATGTCTGCACTATTGCTCCTTATTCAGAGTTTAAAAAACAGGTTGTTGAATATCGTGATTTTCTTCGTCTTTTTTGACAGGAAGAGGAATGGCGATGTTTTGGCGCTCTACGCGTTCAATTTTCCCTTCGCTCATGACGATAAGGTTATCGGCGAGATCAAAATAGCGATCGTCATGAGAAATTACCACTACCGCTTTACCGAGTATTTTTAACTTTGGTAGAATTTCCCTGTAAAATACGGCTTTAAAATCAGGATCTTGATCTGCAGCCCATTCATCGAATATATAAAGCTTCTTGTCTTCAACAAACGCTACCAAAAGCGCAAGTCGTCGCTTTTGCCCATCCGATAGCGATAGAGTAGAAAATTTACCATTTTCTGCGCTGACCTTTTTATCCAAAGCAAACACTTTAAGATAGTGATCGATCAACGATTGCATTTGCGGAGAATGGTCGTACCCTAGCAAAGAATCAAATAGATAGTAGTCAGAATAAATCGCGCATATATCTTGTCTCAGAGATTCAATGTTCTTGCCATTTGCCAGCTCTGAACCGAAGTAGATATCGCCGCTGCTGGCATGGTAGTGCAAAGTAATTAACTTACTCAAAGTGGACTTTCCTGAACCATTTCCACCAACAATGAATGTTATTTCTCCTCTCTTAATATCAAAATCGAGAGGCCCCACCTTAAACCCAGATCCGTTTTCGCAATCTCTATACTGGTACTCGACTTTAGAAAATCGAATGCTGTGCCAATTAATCGGAACTTCTTGCACTGAACTGCAGTTTTCGGGAGGAATATCAATCCCAAGTTCATGAACTTTTTTTAGTGATACGTTAGCGGTGACAAACTGTGGAATGAAGTCAAGTAGCAAAGCCACTGGTGTTGTGATGTAGAGTAGAACCATTATCACCGCAATCAGTTCTGGGGTACTAATTGCTTCGTAATTGACAAAAATAAAGCTTACGGCGCCAATCACAAAAAAGCTAAGCAAATCCCCGTAGTTAATAGCAACTCTTAGTACAGTTCTTCCCTTTTTTTCTGATGCTTTCACCTTATCTTCTATACTCGAAAGGACGTTATCAAAGTAAGCTTCACGTTTTTTGCGATTAAGTTTTAATTCTTTTAGCCCGTAGATCAAACCATTAATAGATTTATACAACTCATCGAAGTAACCTCGAGACTGAGTAAGGTAACGATGTCCAATAAGCATCGGAATCTGATAGGTTACAATGCCAAAAGCGATACACTCCATGACAAACCAAAACACGTTTTCATTGATATAACGAACAAATAAAAGCATCGCAAGAAGGCTAACACTGTTCATTAATAAATCGGGAAGCTGGCGAGCACCAATAATAATACGAGGAATGTCAGCAGTAAGAACAGCCAGCAATTTAGCATCACCTATCCTCTCGATATCGGCAATTTTAGCTTTAGCAATCTTTTTATAAATATCTTTTCGTAGTTCACTAGTTACATCCATAGATAGGCGAATAAGAATCACTTGTGACAACGTGCGTGCGAATAAAATAAACAAGCATACGGAAGTAAAAACAAACGCGTATTTGTGATTAGATACTTCCCAAAACAGAAATATTGTTGGAGAACTATCTTGCTTTTCTATCCCAATAGATTCGGAATTTAAGGCGCTCAATATCAATGGAATGATTGCTGCGTAACAAGCTCCTGCAATGGATCCCAACATGATCGAAAAAAACATTTTGTTCGGAGAACTTTTAAAGAAAAGACGTAGCAGTTTCATTGTTTTGTTGCTTCCCTGTATCCAATGACGGATACAGGTAAAAGGCGAAACACCGAATGAGCGCTTTTTTCGTTACTCAGTGAAAAATACTTACCATTTCGAAAAGGCTCTATCATGTCATCATAGTTTGTACTCAATAGATTTCCTGATTGTCCAGTTGAATTGACAAACCAGTGATCGGTTTGCTCTCCCATAGCGATAACCTGGCGAAATCCTGGACCAAAACGTTGCACGTAACCTTCCGACAACTCGTAACTTGCTGATGCTACATTGATGCTATTTTCAGAGCCACCATTAGATATACGGCGCTCGAAGATCTTATCGAGAATTTTCATCTCGCTAAACGGGGAGTGGGTATATAAAGTTTCATGGAAGTCACCCCAGCGCCAGTCTTTAATGTTACTCTGTCCTGTGAGCTTCTCAATTTCACTCAGAGCCTCTTCAAGCGCTCGGATTAACACCGATTCACAGTTTTCGATTGTTTCGGTATTAAGCAAATCACACCAGTTAGCTTCGTTGGTTCTGAGAATTCGCCCAATTTGTTCCAGGGTCGGTCGATTAACAATTCGTTGTAAAATCTTATCTAGTTCGGATCGGTTCCAATAGGTTTTAAGTTCGTCACTAAATAGTTCAATGCGAATGTGCCTCACCCAGGCGTGAAAAATAGTTGCAGCAGAACTCTTAGCCTTCATATCGCCATTCCAGGCATTCAGTAAATCGAGGGCTGATTTCTGAAGTGGTGTTGCCCCCCTAATTTTTAGGAGTTGTGGCAGCAAACTATGAGCAGAGAGATCGAGCGTGTCACTTTGAATTCGCTGCATGTCACTTACTGTTATATCTTTGTTCTGCTTAATCGTCTGTAATAGCAAATCCCGTATGCGAACAGCTCTAGCCTCGGGCGCAAATTCGTTGGAAATAAAATAAGAATAACCAGGATCAGCGATATTATTATTTGCTGAAATAATAAAACCTTCACTCGGATTATATCTCTGGGGTAATTGTTCAAAAGGAATATAACCTTGCCAATGAGCACTGCTGTCGTATGCCGGGAGAGGTAAACTGCCCTGTCCCTGTCCTCTTATAGGGACACGCCCAATGCCCAGTGAACCAATATTGCCCAGACTGTCACTGTATAGCATGTTAAGTGCTGGAGCGACGTGGTATGAGAGTGCAGACTTAAAACTATTCCAATCATAGGCATAGTTAAGACGGTAAAAAGCTTCATAACTACTGTCATTCTTCTCAAGCGCGGTCCAACGAAGAGATAAAAACTGATTAAGTTCCCCGAAAACATCACTGATAACTGGACCGTGCGTGGTTTGTTTTATCTCAACTTCAAGCGGTTTATAGTCATCGTTTAAAAAATCAGGAAAGTCAGCACGAACATTAATATGTTCAACCCTTTGTTTAAAATTCTGCCAGCCGTTAGCGGTTTTGTATTGTTCAGTGTTAAGTGGATTGACCTGTTCAACATAAACATCCTGCACGTCCGCCATCATACTGGTACCTCCCCAGGCGATATTCTGATTATGACCAAAAATGACTACCGGCAAACCGACTAAAGTCATGCCTGCAGTATTTAGTTGATCGCCCTTTATCTTTGCCGCATACCACAAAGAAGGGATTTGCAAAGAAAGGTGAGGATCGTTGGCTAGTAGAGAGACGGAATTTTTAGTATGTTTAGAAGATACAACCCAAGCGTTACTGCCCACAAATTTTCCCCCTAGTCCCAGATGGGTCTGCATAATGTCAGCAAGCGAGAGTTGTGCTAGCCAAACACTTTGAAGATTATCAGTAACGCCCTTTCTTAAATTAGTCCTCCGGGAATTCTCGTTGAGCAGTGGGCTGCGGGAGCCGACTAACTTGTCAATATTATTTGTTGTGTCCAAATTAAAAAATGTTGCTAACTTGTCTTCCTCCAATATTTCAGTGAGCACCATGTTAGCAATTTCTTTACGAAAATTTCCAGCCAAATTAAGTGCAAATATTTTCGTCCATACTAACGAATCAACCTCTCGCCAACGTTCTGGTGTAACACCTAATAACTTAAATTCGATAGGTAAATTGGGATTGTTGGTGAGCCAAGCGTTAACCCCATTTGCATATGCTGTAAGTGATTGCTGTGCTTCACGACTTAAGACAGTCCAGGCTTGTTCGGCCGACTTGTATAAACCTAATGTCCGCATCCAAACATCATAATCTATGCTGGTGCGCCCAAATATTTCACTGAGTCTACCTTGTGCTAAGCGTCGCTGAATTTCGAGTTGCCAAAGTCTATCTCGTGCATGAATATAGCCCATTGCGAAATACGCATCATGATCTGTTTTGGTATTAATGATGGGTACGCCTTGTTCATCCCATTCAATAACAATCGGGAAATCGATACCTTTCACAGTCAAATCATCTGAATTCGGTAAACTTTTGTACAAGTGCAGCCAAGTCCAAATAACAAGAACCAATATAGGCAATATTAAAAAAAAGAAGAGCTGTGTCAATAGTAGATAACGGCTAAACACAAATGTATCCTTCCAATATCGAATAAAAAAACATTATTGATTTCACCATAATGAAGGTTAGGACGTAAATGTTGGTCTATTTTTCCCCAAATCGACGCAAAAAACATAGATAATGCAACCATTAATGTCGCTTAAAATCCGACTGCTGCAGATTTTCCATTCCGCGAATCGTCGCCGAAGCAATGGCTGATTCGTTCTGAGTATCAAATGTAAAATCTTTCAAATCAACATCAATTCCTGCTTCGTTCGCCGCTTGTTGCAATAGCCCCTGAACATCAGCTCTAGTCATATTTGGATCAATATGAGGAGTCTGAGTTAGCGCTACAGCAAAACCAGACAACGAAAAAAACATTGACATAAAAATCAAACGTTTCAATCTAAAAAAATATTTTATCAACATGCCTTACCTCCACTTATCCTGTTTATAAATAAAAAGAGTTACTCCCTATCCCGAGCTACAAAATTCTAATTATAATGCTAAATATAATCACAACCATTAATGAGCACATAGGTTATATAATACTTTTAAATATTTAAATCATAAAGTCAATCGTTTTTCAGCATTCTACAAAAAACTTTATTAAATATCTCTTGTGGAGTTTTTTGCTAGACATATTTATATCTTTACATGAGATATATGAAAACTTTTCAGATGTTCCACAGCATACACAACAAACGGAGAGCTGGAGAGATAGTGATGCTGAATACGGGTGTGAAACCCCACGAATACGGTACTTTGAGCGCGCGGTAAGCCAGCACGGCTATGCCCTCCAGAAGTACTTTTTAATTTCGTGATTTGATTGATAGTCAACTATAAGAGGAAGTAAAAATAATATTACACAATTATTAGAGGCGAACTGTTATCATTGCCTATTACTTAACGTTATTGTCTTGAAAAGTTAATGTTTTTTTTCAGCGCTAGAAAAATTTCACGATACGATAATATGAATTAAATTTTTATTTCATATTATATTTGGATAGAATAACCAAAATAAAATAAATAGAGGATTATTAGAAAAAGTAATTTCTCAAAAAGTGGGGGCATTCGATGATTTCGAATTAATTCACTTAAAAGAGGGATTTTCTCAAGGTTTTGTAATCGGTCATTGAGATAAGCCAAAAAGGATATATCTTGTCGTTGGCAGGTTTTTTTGAGGGATAAGAAAGTATCAATCGCATCTCGTCCGTCTTCGCTTTTCGTGCAGCCAGTTATTTTTCGCCGCTTAACGTATTCACGGATATCTGATTCACTTTGGTTGTTGTGAAGGGGTATTTGCGGGTTCTCCAGGCATTTTAATAATGTCGATTTCATCAATAACAAGTGATTAAGTTCAGCATTAAGTTTTTTGAAACCAGACACGTTTTTACAGAGATTATCAAATCGTTTTCTGAGTTGGTATTTTTTTTGGCTACTGAAAATGTCCTGATTGGCTGCTATTTTTAAGGCTCTATAGAGTCGCCAAAATTGATTGAGTTTTTTCGTTTTCAAACGACTTTGATGTTCGCCATTAGGAATAACTTGAGTCAGCTTTCGCTCGGCATGAACCCAACATCCGGCATTACTATTAATATCGAATTGCTTCGCTTCATCGCTTAGGGTGATGAGAGCCTCTTTAAAAATATCTTGGGTTAAATAGCCTACCATTGCGGCTTCTGTCAGTGCTTTGTAGGCGCCTTTTGTATAGCGTCGACATTGTAAGTCATTAAGCCATTCGTTTTTGCTGTGATAGATAACCTCACTTTTCATATCACATTCGGCTTGCCATAAGCTCCAATTAGAGACGTTTTTGAGCCGCTTGAGGTAATCATACGCGGCTTGATTTAATCGATACCCAACGTTTTCACCTTGTAGGATGGTCAGAAAATTATCTTTACTTTTACTTTCAGAGGTTTTAAAGAAGGTGAAATGTTGATTACCAAATTGAGTGCAGTAGCCATTTTTCCCTTGATGTCTCGCGCCAGTGTCGTCCACTTGAATATAATGACTGTTGCGCAAACCTTCGAGTAATAGCGTCTTTTTTTCTGCCATAAATGCCACGTTCTTTTTGGTTAACAGGTTAGATAGTTGTCCACTAGAGATTGATAGACCTAACTCTCGTAACTGGTTTAGCAGTAAAGGCTGAGTGTGGTGATTGTGAAAATATTGGTAAAGAATGAATTGGCTACAGTTGTGGCCCAAAGTGATTATGTTTTAAGTGCTCAGGTAGTTCGCCCAAAAGTGTTTTTCCATTTGGGGCTTTCCAACGCTCTCGTTGATAGCAAATGTTGTGTAGAGTAATTTCGAGCTCTTGCACCTAATATTTTTTATAGCCTTTAAATCGAGAACCTTCGGGGATGGGCTCTTTAGGTTTTACGGTGACTGTTTGGCTGATGGCTAATCGCGATTTATCGGGATGGCTTCTTTCAGTTCGTTTCTTTTTGACTTGCTGATATTCTTTATCTTCTTTTGCGATCAAACTGGGTTTGAGTGTGGGCCGTTTCGCTCGTTTGGCCAGTCGCGCATTTTCGTCTTTAAGCGCCCTGACTTCATCATAAAAACGCTGTGCTATATCGCACAGTTGGCTGGCGATAAATCCGAGTTTGTAGGCACAACGATCATGAGTGTATTCAATATCCAACGGCAGGCTCGATTGGATTATCCCATCTTTTATAAAGACGAATTGGGTGTTTCCTGTATTGCCATCGGTATACCGTTTCATAATTATGAGTATGCAACGAGAAGGGTTTGATTGATGTGATCGATTAGAGTCGCTTAACGTGATCTATTTCTGGTATTCTTGTGATCGAATGACTACAAAGTGCCCCCACTTTTTGAGGAATTAGGCGAATTCATATAATAAGTGCAATTTTTTAAATAAGTGGTACAAATACATTATTAAATAGTTGGTTTGGTGTTAAGTAATTACGAGTCTTTCTCGGCCGATTATTTAAGTTTTCAACCGCGGTCTTGACCTGCCTCCAGGTCACCTTTGTGAAATCAGTTTTCTTTGGAAAAAATTGACGAAGTAGACCGTTTGTATTTTCGTTGATTGGCCTTTCCCACGACGCATAAGGATGCGCAAAATAAGTTTCTGCGTCTAATGCTCGACCAATCTTTTCGTGTTGAACAAACTCAGAGCCGTTATCAAAAGTCAGTGTTAAAACCT